>NZ_CP062500.1:3345134-3649238 GCF_014879975.1 Vibrio bathopelagicus
CTCAAGAAGGCAAACCTGATCGTAAAGTTTACTCTATCACTGACGCTGGTCGTGGCGCTCTAGGTGAATGGTTTGAACAACCGACTGCACACCCAACGGTTCGTGATGAATTCTCAGCTAAGCTAATGGCTTGTGCTGTTCAAGCATCTGACCCGTACCGTGTACAACTTGCTGAGCTAGTAGAAGAGTCTCGCAAGCTGGTTTCTCACTACAAAGAGATTGAAGCAGCCTACTACGCAACACCATCAACGCTAGACAAGCAAGCGCGCCTTGAGCGTCTAACACTTCGTCGCAACCTACTCATCCGTGAAGCATGGATTGTATGGGCTGAAGAAGTACTGCTTGAACTTGGTGCTATCGCATAAACTAGAAGCTAGAAGCTAGAAGCTAGAAGCTAGAAGCTAGAAAAGTAAAAGGCTTGCACTCTTAGAGTCCAAGCCTTTTTTGTATCTGTAGGATTTGAGATTTTATCGCCGATGGCGTTTTATCAGAGCTTTTGAACTACAGCGCAGCAATTTGTGGACGAACGCCTAGCGTATGGCAAAGTGCGTAAGTCATCTCTGCACGGTTTAGCGTGTAGAAGTGGAAGTCCTTCACACCTTCACGGCTCAACGTGCGAACCATATCAATCGCTTGGCTCGCGCCTACTAACTGACGAGTCGTTGGATCATCATCCAAGCCTTCGAATTGCTTCGCCATCCAGCCCGGTACTTTTACGTTGTTCATTGCAGCAAAGCGAGAAGCTTGTTTGAAGTTAGACACCGGTAAGATGCCCGGTACAATCTCAACATCAACGCCAGCCGCCACGCAACGGTCACGGAAACGTAGGTAGCTTTCTACATCGAAGAAGAATTGCGTAATAGCACGGTTTGCGCCCGCATCCACTTTACGTTTTAGGTTAATAAGATCAGATTGAGCGCTCTTCGCTTCAGGGTGAACCTCAGGGAATGCCGCTACCGAGATATCAAAATCATGGCGCGACTTAAGCAGTTCAACTAGGTCAGAGGCATACATCTCTGGAGCACCGCCGCCAGCGGGAATATCACCACGCAGAGCAACAATACTTTCAATCCCATTTGCCCAGTAATCGTCGGCTATTTGAATCAGCTCTTCACGACTAGCATCGATACACGTTAAGTGTGGTGCTGCCACTAGGCCAGTTTGGTTTTTGATTTCTTTAATGATTGAGTGGGTACGATCACGTTCGCCCGAGTTTGCACCATAGGTTACCGATACAAATTTAGGTTGAAGTGTTTTAAGACGGTGAACAGAGTTCCACAGTGTTTCTTCCATCTTCTCACTGCTTGGTGGAAAGAATTCAAATGACACATTGATGTTGTCAGAAAGCTCAGCGATATTCTGATTCAAAGCGTCGATATGGCCTGCGTGTGTGTATCCCATCTTACTCTCCCTGTGGCAAAAGCAACCACTAAAAAATCTTAAATCCTTCAAACGACGTTTAGACGTCTATATGTCCATAGAATGTATTGAATACGATTTAATGTCAACAGATCGATTATGAATTTTTCTCAAGTAGATCGTGAGTAAAACTCAAGTCGATTGATGGGTCGCAAAGCAGAAATAATGTAGAAAAAAGGCTGAAAAACACATCGTGCTTTCAGCCTTATTTATCTTAGTGGATAGTATGCTATTTAGCGTTTAAAACAGACTAGACATTCTGTTTAGGTCCGACTGAATCGCCCCCGCTGTCACTTCACGACCGGCACCTGGGCCACGAATAACCAATGGATTATCTTTATACCATTTACTCTCAATCGCAAAGATGTTGTCGCAAGGCAGTAAGTTCGCCAGTGCGTGCTCTTTCGATAATGCCTCAACACCTACCGTTGCCTTACCATTCTTCTCTAAACGCGCTACGTAACGTAGAACTTTCTGCTGAGAATGTGCTTTTTCTAAACGTTCAGCCAACTCTTCGCTCAGCACAGAAGCCTTATCAAAGAAATCATCAACTGATAGGTCTTGCAGCTCTGCTGGTACCAGTGATTCCACTTTTACGTTTTCAGGTTCAATATCTAAACCCGATTCACGCGCCAGAATCACCAGCTTACGCATCACGTCTGAGCCGTCGAGGTCAGCACGAGGATCCGGTTCCGTCAGGCCTTGTTGCCACGCTAAGTCAACCAACTCACTGAATGGCACTGTGCCATCGAACTGTTGGAATAACCAAGACAAAGTGCCCGAGAAGATACCCGATAGTGCGATGATGTCATCGCCGCTTTCACGCAGGTCACGTACCGTGTGGTTAATCGGTAAGCCAGCACCTACTGTCGCGTTGTACAACCAATGACGGCTGATCTTAGCGAAAGCATCTTGAACTTGGTGGTAATACTCGCTTGATGCAGAACCGGCCACCTTGTTAGCCGAGATCAGGTGAATACCTTGCTGTGCGATTTGCAGATATTTTGCTGCAAGTACAGGGCTTGCGGTGACATCAAGTACCACTGCTTCATCGTAGCCCTGAATAGAGCCCAAACGCTCTAACCAGTCGTTACCATTGTTAGCAATCGCTTCGTCATCAAAGCGTTTACCAACTGAAGTCGCATCAATGCCTTGTTCGTCGAACCAATAGGTTTGGCTATCAACCACCGCAACCAACTCAAAGTTCATTCCACGGCGCTTTTCAAGTTCCGCTTTTTGCTCAGCAAACAGACTTAACCAACTTGAACCAATGTTGCCCTTGCCACATAAAGCAATCGCAACACGCTTCTGCGCTTGGAACAATTGAGAGTGAATGCCTTTCACTAGGCTTGATGTCTCACTCTTACGAATCACAGCCACCAAACTCAAGCCTGAGTTCGCTTCTGAAATGAATTCAACCGGCGAGCTCTTAAGTTGTTGGTAGAAACCGTAGCAATGATTCGGGTTTTTAGTCACCCCCGCACCCACCGCCGCAATCAGAGAGAAACCTTCTTTGAGCTTAATCTCAGCTTCAATCGCGTGGTCTTGTAGATATTCCAGAGCGCCACCAGCAATCTCTTCTGTGTAAGCAAGACGCAAGCAGTGCTGATCCGGTTCAAGCTCATAAGCAAGCGGCTCTAATTGAGCGCGCTTAAGCCCTTCCAGCACTTCACTTTCTAGACGGTCAAAATCATGGCCGTGACCAAAGGTCAGTTGCACGATAAGAACTTCATCCAAAGAGGTAATGATTTTTGCACCACGACCTGATGCCAGAACTCGCTCTATCTGTGTAGAGCCCGCTTCAGGCTGATAGCTGCAACGTAAGCTGAGATCCATAGCACTTTGTGCCACAGGCTGCAGCGTTCGGCTATGCAGCACGGGAGCGGCTAGGCGAGCTAGTTCGCTGGCTTCATCAAGACGAAGCAGTGGCAATAAACACGCATCTGAAACCAAACGTGGGTCGGCACTGTATACGCCAGCCACGTCACTCCAAATCGTCACACGTTCAACTTCAGCCAAAGCACCAATCACAGTTGCTGAGTAATCCGAACCGTTACGGCCGAGCAGTACCGTTTCACCTTCGCAGTTCTGAGCCATAAAGCCCGTAATCACCACGCGACAATGGGCATGCTGCGCTAGGGCTTCTTTAATCAGAGGATAAGAGCGTGCGCGGTCAACTTCAGGTTGAGCACCCGCTTCTGCACGTAAAAAGGCACGTGCATCTTGAGCAACCGCTTGTAAGTCATGCTGGCACAACAAAGTCGCCAACAAACGTGAAGACCAAACCTCACCATGACCAAGCACTTGCGCTTTCTGTGCTTCGCTCAAGGGAGCTGTGAGCTCACCCAAAGCGGTAAATTCTTGTTGGATGGTTGCCGTTAGTTGAGAAGCAACTTCACCTTCAAGCAATGCTTCAATCAGTTCAAGCTGGAACTGACGAAGGGTTTGTAGGCATTCATGAGCAATGCGGCCATCTTTGTCGAGCGCTTCAACAAACTCAATCAAACGGTTGGTAGTTTTACCTGCCGCCGATACAACGACTAGATCGGTTGCTGATGAGTATTCTCTAAGAATGTTGACCACGCGTTGGTAACATTCAGCGTTCGCTAAACTGCTACCACCAAATTTATGTAGCTGGCGAAAGGTTGCCATTATTAACTCTCCCCTTCAGCGATAAAGCCTTGTGTTTTTTCGAAGGCTTGCTTGAGATCGTCGATTAGGTCTTCTGCATCTTCAAGGCCAACAGAAAGGCGTAGTAGCTGTTGAGAAACACCCGCTTCTGCTAGAGCTTCTTCGCCCATCGCACGGTGAGTCATCGACGCAGGGTGACAAATCAGGCTTTCAACACCACCCAGTGATTCAGCCAAAGAAAATAGCTCTAACTTATCTACAAAATATTTAAGTGCTTCAAAAGAGCCCGCAAACTCAAAGCTCAACATGGAGCCAAAGCCCAACTGCTGTTTCTTGGCTATCTCGTGACCTGGATGTTCAGGAAGGCTTGGGTGGTAAATCGTACCCACCAGATCTTGTTGTTGCAGAGCCGTCAGAATTTCACGTGAACTTTCTTCGTGAACACGCATACGCGCACCTAGCGTACGAATACCGCGGAGCGTCATGTAGCTATCAAATGGTGTGCCGGTTGCACCAATACAGTTGCCCCACCATGCTAGTTCTTCAGCGTGCTCTTCAGTTTTCGTCACCACAACGCCACCAATAACATCCGAGTGTCCGTTGATGTATTTAGTGGTTGAATGAATAACAAAATCAGCACCCAGCTCTAAAGGCTTTTGGAACACAGGCGTCAAAAACGTGTTATCGACAGCAACCAGAGCACCCACTTCTTTCGCTTTGCGGCAAGTTTCTGCAATATCAACCACACGAACTAATGGATTCGATGGCGTTTCAATTAAGATCAACTTTGGCTTAAGCGCGATCGCGGCATCCAGCGCGGCTTGATCCGATTGATCAACAAACAGAACTTTGAAGTCACCTTTAAGTGAGCGTGTGTTAAACAGACGGTAAGTGCCGCCGTAGCAATCGTGTGGTGCGATAATAAGATCATCGCCACCTAAGAAAGCAGAAACCCATAAGTTAAGCGCCGAAGTACCACAGTTAGTAACAACCGCGCCTTTACCAGACTCAAGCTCAAACAGTGCCGTTTCTAATAAACCACGGTTTGGGTTACCAGAGCGGGTATAGTCATACTTTGGCACTTCACCAAAAGCGGGAAACCCATAGTTAGTCGAAAGATAAATTGGTGGGACAACGGCATGGTGTTGCGTGTCTGACTCGATACCAGTACGTACTGCGATGGTTGCTGGCTTCCGGCTGCTCATAGGTGCTTCCTTACAAGTTTTGCGTCTGAGAATCACAGCTGCTTGTCGGCATTTTGCGGCTGTGTTAGATATATGTTATTCACTTTACTTTCATAAACGTGAGACGTCAACACTTCTAGACGTCCATATGTCTTTGCTTATGGCAGTAAATCCCGCTAAAATCACCACTATTAATTTATTCTAACAACTAAAGTGATGAAGGTACGCAATGGCCGACTGGAATGGTGAATACATAAGCCCATATGCTGAGCATGGAAAGAAAAGCGAACAAGTAAAGAAAATTACAGTTTCTATCCCTCTAAAAGTGTTAAAGGTTCTTACTGACGAGCGCACTCGCCGCCAGATTAATAACCTACGCCATGCAACAAACAGTGAGCTACTGTGCGAAGCCTTTCTACATGCGTACACAGGCCAACCACTACCAACGGATGAAGACCTTCGTAAAGACCGTCCAGACGATATTCCTACTGAAGTGAAAAAACTGATGACAGAGATGGGTATCGAGTTCGAAGCATTTGACGAAGAATAACAATAACTCAGTCACTGCCTTCAATATTGATTCGCGATAACTGAACCCTATTTGTAACATCAACCACTACGTCCTCTATAACTGCGCAGTGAATGATAGACATAAAAAAACCGACTCCTAATGGGTCGGTTTTTTATTATTCTTTTTCACTCAATCGCGAAGCCGCAATCACAAGCGGCTACGCCATCCAGTGTCTATGCCATATAGTTAGCAGGCATCTCAATACGAGCAACGCCAGACTCAACCGCCGCTTCCGCTACTGCTTTTGCTACGCGAGGAAGTAGACGTGGATCCATTGGCTTAGGAATGATGTAACCTTTACCAAACTCCAGTGCAGTTTCACCCGCAGCAGCCAGTACTTCAGCCGGAACTTCTTCTTTCGCAAGTTCACGAATCGCTTTAACAGCAGCCAATTTCATTTCGTCATTGATTTCGCTCGCACGCACATCGAGCGCACCACGGAAAATGAATGGGAAACAAAGTACGTTGTTTACTTGGTTAGGATAATCACTACGGCCAGTACCCATAATAAGGTCAGAACGAACTTCATGAGCAAGCTCAGGCTTGATCTCTGGATCTGGGTTTGAACATGCAAACACAACGGGCTTATCAGCCATCAGCGTTAGTGCTTCTGCTGGTAACAGGTTAGGACCCGATACGCCCAAGAACAGGTCAGCGCCTTCGATAACATCTTCAAGCGTGCGCTTGTCCGTGTTATTTGCGAACAGCTCTTTGTATTCGTTTAGGTCATCACGACGAGTGTGGATCACACCTTTACGGTCAAGCATGTAGATTTTCTCACGCTGAGCGCCACACTTAATCAGTAGCTCCATACATGCTACAGCCGCTGCGCCAGCACCTAAACAAACGATCTTACACTCTTCCAGTTTTTTACCTTGAAGCTCAATCGCATTCAGCATACCCGCTGCCGTTACAATCGCAGTACCGTGTTGGTCATCGTGGAATACAGGTACATCACAACGCTCAATCAGGCGACGTTCAATCTCAAAACAATCTGGTGCTTTGATGTCTTCTAGGTTAATACCACCGAATGTATCTGCGATATTCGCAACCGTATCAACGAACTCATCGATTGTGCGGTGTTTTACTTCAATATCGATAGAATCTAAACCAGCAAAACGCTTAAACAGTAGCGCTTTACCTTCCATTACAGGTTTAGAAGCAATAGGGCCAAGGTTACCTAGGCCAAGAATCGCAGTACCGTTAGAGATAACAGCAACCATGTTGCCCTTACCTGTGTATTTATAGACGTTATCAACGTTCTGTGCGATCTCGCGAACAGGCTCAGCCACGCCAGGGCTGTAAGCAAGTGCTAGATCTTCTGCAGAGTTTGCAGGCTTCGTCAGTGCTACGGCAATTTTGCCTGGAATTGGGAACTCATGATAATCAAGAGCTTGCTGACGGAATCGTTCTTGAGGCGATAATTCTTGAGAGGATTGGTCTTGGCGGCTGTCTTCAGACATAGGTGTAGGTTCCTAGGATATTATTATTTGGGGGATCTTGTTCATGTTAATAGATGTACTTCAAAGTTCCTAGGTAGTTAAAGCCTCTGTCTCATTAAAAAACGAGATTTCACTACTAATAAGACCAGTGAGCAGTTGAAATTGCTATCGCTTGTTGAACTTTCAAGCGGATTTCTAGGAAGAGTGATAAAGGGGAAAGTAATGAAGCCAAACTCAAGTCGACAGCCTATCGTCGAGATAAACGGAGAGCGTTATAAAAATTAGTGTTTCCTCAAATTACAGGCAACAAAAAAGGACACCGAAGTGTCCTTTTTCATGTCTAAATAGCGAGAATTACTTCTTGCTAGAAAGAGCACCGAAACGCTTGTTAAAGCGATCTACACGGCCGCCTGTATCTACGATACGTTGCTTACCAGTGTAGAATGGGTGACATTTGTCACATACGTCTAGGTGAATACCATCTTTACCTAGAGTAGAGTTGAATTCGAATGTGTTGCCGCAAGAACAAGTTGCTGTTACTGCTTTGTATTCTGGGTGGATACCGACTTTCATGGGAAAACCTCAGTTAGGCCGTGTCGCTATACGATTCTATGCCGCACACCACACGTAGTTAAAAAATAAAATAAAGACACCGCAGCATCACTAAAAAGCGATAAAGCCATACCTTTAAGGCGCAGTATATTAATGAATCTGTGAGGTAGGATCAACTGATTTGATACATTTTTCGCCAACACTTTCTTTAAACCCTCTATATAAGCATCATTTTTTAGTTCAGCTAGCATTCAAGCCTCAAGTAAGCTCTGTCATCCAAACTGCTCCTCGAATTTAACGTTCTTATCCTTTAGACTGTTCGCTCTCGTCAACTCAGATAAAGCCATCCCTTTATGCGTCCAATGATTGCCCGTGTGGCACTGCCTGTACCACTCGACAAGCAGTTCGATTACAAGATTCCTAGCCACCTATTTCCGATTATTGGTGGGCGAGTCTCTGTGCCTTTCGGACGACAAACCTTAACTGGTATTGTGACGGCTCTGGTTAACGAGTCTGAATTCGAGCTAGACAAACTTAAGCCCATTAAAGCCCTATTAGATAACCAACCCGTTTGGCCTGAATCGGTCTACTCACTATTAATGTGGTGTAGCCAATTTTATCAGTATCCACTAGGTGAAACTTTTGCCAATGCTCTGCCAAGCGCTTTACGAAAAGGTAAAGCTGCTGACTTCGCAACGCTTGTCGAATGGCAACTGACCCCACCAGGTAGAGACCAATTCATGCAAGGCTTTGGTCGCGCCGTCAAGCAAGCCAAAGTGATGCACATGCTTGAGCACGGCCCGGTTCCTCATCAGGAGTTCATTGATGAAGAAGTGGGAAGCGCAGTACTCAAGACTTTGGAAGAGAAAGGTTGGATTGAATCGATAGAGAAAAAACCAAAGCGTCATGCATGGCCAACGGATCTCGAAAACGACCAAGACAAACCAAAACTCAATGCTGAGCAAGCCATCGCGATTGCGACCGTAAATAGTCAAACCGATTTTGGTTGCTTCTTGCTAGAGGGTGTCACTGGTTCAGGTAAGACCGAAGTCTACCTAAATATGATTAAGCCGATTCTCGACCAAGGCAAACAAGCGTTAGTCTTGGTACCTGAGATTGGTCTCACTCCACAAACAATTAACCGCTTTAAGCGACGCTTTAATGTGCCTGTTGAGGTTATCCACTCTGGATTAAACGATTCTGAGCGACTCAATGCATGGCTATCAGCCCGCGATAAAATTGCAGGCATCGTGATTGGTACGCGCTCGGCTCTGTTCACGCCGTTTGCTGATTTGGGCATTATCATTGTTGATGAAGAGCATGACGCCTCTTATAAACAGCAAGATAGTCTGCGCTACCACGCTCGTGATGTCGCGATCATGCGTGCTCATAAGGCGCAAATCCCGGTGGTTTTGGGTTCAGCTACACCGGCTTTTGAAACACTGCACAACGCCCAGATAGGTAAATACAGCTACCTTACCCTCACCTCACGCGCTGGTGTCGCACTGCCGACCACCAATAAAGTGTTGGATGTTAAAGGGGAGTATCTGGAAAGTGGCTTGTCTGCGTCGTTAATTGCAGAAATGCAAAGACACTTAAAAGCGGGCAACCAAGTGATGCTGTTCCTCAATCGCCGCGGTTTCTCCCCAGCATTGATGTGCCACGACTGTGGTTGGACAGCCGAATGTAAACGCTGTGATGCCTACTACACCTATCACCAGTACAGTAATGAAATGCGCTGCCACCATTGTGGTTCGCAGCAGCATATCGTACACAATTGCCAAGGCTGTGGTTCAGCTAACTTGGTGACGGTGGGTGTCGGCACCGAGCAACTTGAAACACAACTTGGTCAACTGTTCCCTGAATACAAAACCATTCGTATTGACCGCGATAGCACCCGCCGAAAAGGCAGCCTAGAAAGCGCGCTAGAATCGATTCGTAAGGGTGAATACCAAATACTGATCGGTACACAGATGCTTGCCAAAGGGCACCACTTCCCTGACGTGACACTTGTGGCGTTATTGGACGTTGATGCCTCTTTATATAGTAGTGACTTCCGCGCCTCTGAAAGACTGGCTCAGTTATTCACTCAAGTTGCAGGTCGAGCAGGTCGAGCCAGCAAACCTGGTGAGGTTATCTTACAAACTCACCATCCAGAACATGGCTTGTTACAAGCACTTCTGCACAAAGACTATAACCACTTTGCCCAGACAGCTCTGGCTGAACGCAAACAAACGATGTTGCCGCCTTATACCTTCATGACTCTGTTTAGAGCAGAAGCGAACGACACACGCTTGGTGGAAGAGTTCTTGCGTCAAGTTCGTCACACATTGGAATCTCATCCACTGTTTGACCAATATTGCATGGTGCTCGGCCCAACTCCTGCGCCATTGGCAAAACGAGCAGGTAAATCTCGCTGGCAGCTGATCTTGCAAACACAAACTCGTTCATTAATGCAAAAGCTATTAATGAGTGCGAAGCCGGCAATTAATATGTTACCCGCTGCGAAAAAAGTCCGCTGGTCACTCGATATTGAGCCGCAAGATCTGAGCTAAACCCACTCGGGTTAAAACTAATGATAAGTTTGTTCACAAATATTTCATATTTCTCGTGAGCAACTTCACACTAGTCATGTGATTTTTGTTAATCTAGCCGTAACTTTACACGGATGAAACGAATAAAATATTGCAATAAAAAAAGTGTTAGCAACACTTTCACAATATCTATCCGATTGTATTAATTATTCATGCCTTAGATACTTAGGCAGCAAAGGAACTTAAAAGAGGGTTTAATTTATGGCGACAATGAAGGATGTTGCCCAGCTAGCAGGCGTCTCAACCGCAACGGTATCACGTGCATTGATGAACCCTGAGAAAGTCTCAGTTTCGACTCGTAAACGAGTAGAGACAGCAGTACTTGAAGCTGGATACTCACCCAATACATTAGCTCGAAACTTACGTCGCAACGAATCAAAAACCATCATCACTATTGTTCCTGATATCTGTGACCCTTATTTCGCTGAGATCATCCGTGGTATCGAAGATGCTGCAGTAGAAAATGATTACCTAGTTCTGCTTGGCGACAGTGGCCAGCAGAAAAAGCGCGAATCATCATTTGTTAACTTGGTATTCACCAAACAAGCTGACGGCATGCTGCTGTTAGGCACCGACCATCCATTTGATGTCAGTAAGCCTGAACAAAAGAATCTACCGCCTATGGTTATGGCGTGTGAATTTGCACCCGAGCTTGAATTACCAACGGTACATATCGACAACCTGACCTCTGCATTTGAAGCCGTGAACTACCTAGCTCAATTAGGTCATAAGCGTATTGCTCAAATCTCTGGGCCAACCACTGCAACTCTGTGTAAGTTCCGCCAACAAGGTTACCAACAAGCACTGCGCCGCGCTGGAGTATCAATGAACCCAGCTTACAGCACAGTGGGCGACTTCACTTTTGAAGCTGGCGCGCAAGCAGTTCGTCACTTATTGGCACTTCCAGAGCAACCAACCGCGATTTTCTGTCACAACGATGCGATGGCAATTGGTGCGATTCAAGAAGCGAAAAAGTTAGGTTTACGTGTTCCCCAAGACTTATCGATTGTTGGCTTCGATGACATCCAATTCGCTCAATACTGCGATCCACCGCTAACGACTATTTCTCAACCTCGTTACGAAATCGGACGCCAAGCGATGTTGATGATGCTCGACCTACTTAAAGGTAACGATGTGCAAGCAGGTTCACGCCTACTTGAAGCCAAACTCGTGGTTCGTGGCAGCACAGCACCACCTCGAATTTAGGCAAGATAAATACCCATACAAACCTGCGGCACATTTTGATGTGCCGCTTCCATTTCTGCACTATTATCCTCGCTCAATCTGGATTACCATGAGAGCAGAACTATCAACTATCGAATTGTCTTGTGGCTAATAGAGATTATGTAAAGCGCGGTCGTGGCACGAAAAAACCGACCAAGAAGCAAGCCCCTCGCCGTAAACCTTGGCGCAGCGGTCTTTTGGCGATCCTCCTTGCCGGTGGTTTTGGTTACGGACTTTACTTACTGAGTAATGATCCTGAGCCGCCCACACCAGTGCCTGAGGTGAGCAAGCCGAAACCTAAGCCAAAACCAGCGAAAGTGATTCCACCTCCTCCAGAAGAGAAGTGGGACTACGTTGAAACGCTGCCAAGTCGTGAGATTGAAGTTAAAGCCAAAGAGCAAGAGATCTCAAAGATCCCTTACATCATGCAGTGTGGCGCTTACAAAACCGCTTCTCAGGCAGATGCTCGTAAATTGGATATTGCTTTCCAAGGTATTTCGAGTGAAATCCGTAAGAAAGACGGCAGTAGCTGGTACCGTGTGGTTCTAGGGCCATACAAGTTTAAGCGTGACGCCGAGCGCGATCGCCACAAACTACAACGAGCAAAAATCGAACCTTGCGCTATTTGGAAAGACACCGAATAGATTTAGCGATAGTCGCAGTCTTAATCTTAGCAAAAGCCGAAAACCAAACTCCGAAAGCCTCCCATTGTGGAGGTTTTCTTTTATCCCCTCCCCTTTAACCAAATTTCCTTACAACTTCCGCCGATAAGTTGCGCGACATCACTCGACCTTCCTTGAATTATCCGAGCACCATCCTCATATACTTTTTATACCCAAAGATAAGAAATATTAAGAGGCCCTACTCGTGACTACCATTGTATCTATACGTCGTAATAATAAAGTCGTCATCGCGGGTGATGGACAAGTATCTCTAGGCAACACCGTAATGAAGGGCAATGCCCGTAAAGTGCGCCGCCTATACAACAATAAAGTACTGGCTGGTTTTGCTGGCGGTACGGCTGATGCTTTCACGCTATTCGAAAAATTTGAAAGCAAGCTGCAAATGCACCAAGGCCACCTAACCAAAGCTGCCGTTGAGCTGGCGAAGGATTGGCGTAGCGACCGTGCTCTACGTAAATTAGAAGCACTGCTAGCAGTAGCGGATGAGACCGCTTCATTGATCATCACTGGTAACGGTGACGTAGTTCAACCAGAGAACGACCTGATTGCTATCGGTTCAGGCGGTAACTTCGCTCAAGCAGCGGCTACTGCATTATTAGAAAATACAGATTTAGATGCGCGTGAAATTGCAGAAAAGTCGCTGAACATTGCTGGCGATATCTGCGTATTCACCAACCATCACCACACTATTGAAGAACTAGAGAGCACCGTTGAGCTGCCAAAGCCAGAGTAGCGACCGCTTCCATCAATAACGTTGTATTCAACAGTGATTAAAGAATTAAGGAAAAACCATGTCTGAGATGACTCCTCGCGAAATCGTTCACGAACTCAATCGCCACATTATCGGCCAAGACAACGCTAAGCGTTCAGTAGCCATCGCACTACGTAACCGCTGGCGTCGTATGCAGCTTGAAGAAAGCCTGCGTGTTGAAGTATCACCAAAGAACATCCTGATGATTGGCCCTACCGGTGTGGGTAAAACTGAAATTGCTCGCCGCCTAGCGAAACTGGCGAATGCGCCGTTCATCAAAGTAGAAGCGACTAAGTTCACTGAAGTCGGCTACGTAGGTAAAGAAGTTGAAACCATCATCCGTGACCTAACGGACGTTGCGATCAAGATGACGCACCAGCAAGCGATGGGAAAAGTACAATACCGCGCTGAAGAGCAAGCTGAAGAACGCATTCTTGATGCCCTTTTACCACCAGCACGCGATGCTTGGGGTCAGAACGAGCAATCAACGGAAGAGACAACCTCTTCAAACACTCGCCAGATTTTCCGCAAGAAACTGCGCGAAGGTAAGCTAGACGACAAAGAGATCGAAGTTGATGTAGCGGCACCGCAAATGGGTGTTGAAATCATGTCACCTCCAGGTATGGAAGAGATGACTAACCAGCTACAAGGCATGTTCCAAAACCTCGCTGGCGACACCAAGAAAAAGCGTAAGATGAAAATCAAAGACGCATTCAAAGCACTGACTGAAGAAGAAGCTGCGAAGCTTGTGAACCAGGAAGAGCTAAAAGAGAGCGCGATCTTCAACGCTGAAAACAACGGCATCGTCTTCATCGATGAGATCGACAAAATCTGTAAGCGTGGCGACAGCTCAGGCCCAGACGTATCTCGTGAAGGTGTTCAACGTGACCTGCTTCCTCTTATCGAAGGCAGCACAGTATCAACTAAGCACGGTATGGTTAAAACTGACCACATCTTGTTTATCACATCAGGCGCATTCCAAGTGGCTAAGCCATCAGACCTGATCCCTGAACTGCAAGGCCGTCTGCCAATCCGAGTTGAACTTGAAGCGCTTTCTGCACATGACTTCAAACGTATTCTTACTGAGCCAAAGGCGTCACTGACAGAGCAGTACATTGCCCTGATGAAAACAGAAGATGTCGGCATTGAGTTCACTGAAGATGGCATCAACCAAATTGCTGACGCAGCATGGCGTGTGAACGAAACCACTGAAAACATCGGTGCGCGTCGTCTACACACAGTCATGGAGCGCCTAATGGATGAGATTTCATTCGACGCAACAGACAGAGCAGGCAGCAAATTGGTGATTGATGAAGCTTATGTAATATCTAAGCTTGGCGAGCTCGTGGAAGACGAAGACCTAAGCCGCTTCATCTTGTAGCACAGGAAACTCCAACTTATTGCTCTATCTCAAAGAAATAGCAGCTAATAAGCGAATTCAAGGCCCACTTTCGAGTGGGCTTTTTATTACCCGAAAAATGGGCGTATACTCAAAACACAGTTTGAAACGAAGACTTACAAAGAATTAGACCTACGATGAAACAATCTCTATTGATTTGGCTTGATGCCGCACGACCAAAAACTCTGCCTCTCGCACTTGTCTCTATTCTTACAGGAAGTAGTTTAGCGTTCGCCAACGACCAATTTTCTTTGTCGATAGCCCTGCTGGCATTTTTAACTGCCACGCTATTACAGATTTTATCGAATTTAGCGAATGACTACGGCGATGCGATTAAAGGCACGGATAACGACAAACGCCTAGGCCCGATGAGAGCCATGCAATCGGGCGCTGTCACCGCTCAAACCATGAAACAAGCGATCATTCTCAATATCGTATTTACGGTAATCGCAGGGTTGATTCTTATTTTTCATGCACTGAGTTCACTCGAAAGTATCTTATCTTTCATTGCTTTAGGTGTTTTAGCTATTGTCGCAGCGATTGCCTATACCGTGGGTAATAAACCTTATGGTTATATTGGCCTTGGCGACTTGTCGGTGTTTATCTTCTTTGGCTTGTTAGGGGTTTCAGGTACTTACTTCTTGCACACAGGTCATGTAGAACCAAGTCTGTTTCTCCCAGCACTAGGCTGTGGACTAATGGCCGTTGCCGTTCTCAACATTAACAACATGCGTGATATTGAAAACGACAGCGAATGTGGCAAGCGCACCATGGCAGTTCGCCTAGGTCAACGTAAAGCTAAGCAATACCATTTCGCATTACTCGGTTTGGCTCTTGCGTCTTTCGCCATCTACCTACTGATTCAAGAAAAACCGGTCTGGATTAGCCTGCCGTTTTTACTCAGCATTATTATTGTGTACAAGCATGGCAAGGCCGTTTGGGAAACCGAAAAACCTGCTCAGATTGCACCGATGATGCCAGTCATTGTGAAATGTTCACTGGTTACTAATCTACTGTTTGCAGGGGTTGTCGTAGCTCAAACTCTATTGAGTTAATTGAGACTAATCATTGCAAAGGGATCAAGCACCGATATACTCAAAGTAAGCTCATTGTTCAAAAGGTATGCTAATGGAATACAACACTTCAGCACTGTGCGACATATATTTGGATCAAGTTGATGTCGTGGATCCAATGTTCAGTAATTTCGGTGGACGAGCGTCATTCGCCGGACAGATCTCGACGATAAAATGTTTTGAAGACAACGCATTAATTCGGTCTGTATTAGAACAAGATGGTCTGGGGCGGGTGTTGTTGATCGATGGTGGCGGCTCACTGAGAAAAGCGCTGATCGATGCTGAAATAGCTCTGCTTGCCGAAGACAATGAATGGGAAGGTATTGTGATTTATGGCTGCGTACGCGAAGTCGACGAGCTAGAAGACATGAACCTTGGTATTCAGGCTTTGGCCTCTATTCCCGTTGGTGCGAGCCAAGAAGGTGTCGGTGAATTAGACGTACCGGTCAACTTTGGCAGCGTAACTTTCTTACCGGAAGATTACCTCTACGCAGACAACACGGGCATCATTCTTTCTGCTGAACCTTTGGATGTTGAGCTTGATTTGGATGTTGAAGAAGAAGAGCCAGAGTAACGATTCCAACGAGCCCCACCCAAGCTAACATTCGTAAACCAGCACTTTGCAAATTAGAACAACAAACAAAAACGCCCGCTACTGAGTAGCGGGCGTTTTTTTAAATCTGAAGAGTTGATTACTCTACGTCATCCATTTTACCTAGAAGGTTACGGATGCGATCTTGCCATGCAGAGTGCTCTTCCTGCATTTGCTGAGTTTTTTGCTCTAGGTCGTGGCGGCTAGCTTTTAGCTCACCAGCTTCTGTTGCTAGTGCTTCTTTTTCTTCTTTAAGCTCTTCCACTTCCATTTGAAGAAGTGCAATTGTATCTACTGCTGTTTGAATTTTTGCTTCTAGCTGCTCTAGTACTTCAAAAGACATTCTGGCCTACCTTTAAGTTATCCGTTTGATGGTGAAGGTCTACTCCACTTATTTCCCCATTCTACTCAGCAGAGCAAGGATAAACACTCTATATATTCGATATTTTGCGCCATTCGATGAAAAAAACAGCGCTTTTTACCGAATATTGACGTGAATTATTACTACCGCGACAACAGACTGATTATTTTGATGAATATTACCTGTTTTCACCTGCAAATTGATCGAGAGCAATCCCCAAAAAACAAAAAGGCAAACGTTTCCTTTGGGATATGGTAAAATTCGCCGCGAAATTTCTATTCCCCCTTTGAAAATTTTGGAGTCCGCATGAAACGCGATTTAGCAATGTCATTCTCTCGTGTCACTGAAGGTGCAGCACTAGCTGGTTACAAGTGGCTTGGCCGTGGCGATAAAAACGCTGCAGATGGCGCTGCTGTAGAAGTAATGCGTAGCCTACTGAACAAAACCGAAATTAGCGGTGAGATCGTTATTGGTGAAGGTGAAATCGATGATGCACCTATGCTATACATCGGCGAAAACGTCGGTATTGGCGGTGATGCTGTAGATATCGCCGTTGACCCAATTGAAGGGACACGCATGACAGCAATGGGCCAATCAAATGCATTGGCTGTATTGGCTGCAGGCGAGAAAGGCAGCTTCCTTAAAGCGCCTGACATGTACATGGAAAAATTAGTTGTTGGTCCTGGCGTAAAAGGCGTAATTGACCTAGAACTGCCACTGACAGAAAACCTAAAAAACATCGCCAAAGCTTTAGGCAAAACACTCGATACACTAGTAGTAACCACACTTGCTAAGCCACGTCATGACCAAGTGATTGCCGACATGCAGGCGATGGGCGTTCGTGTATTCGCAGTGCCAGACGGTGATGTTGCTGCTTCTATCTTAACGTGTATGCCAGACAGCGAAGTGGACGTAATGTACTGCATCGGCGGCGCGCCTGAAGGTGTCGTTTCGGCTGCAGTTATTCGCGCACTCGATGGCGACATGCACGCACGTCTGCTTCCTCGTCATGAAGTAAAAGGCGATACAGAAGAGAACCGCAAACACGGTGAGCTTGAATTAGAGCGTTGTGCTGAGATGGGCGTAACGGCGGGTATCGTGTTGAAGATGGAAGACATGGCTCGTAGCGACAACGTTGTGTTCTCTGCAACGGGTATTACTAAGGGTGACCTTCTAGAAGGCATCACTCGTACAGGCAATATCGCAACCACAGAAACACTGCTTATCCGTGGTCGCTGTCGTACTATTCGTCGTATCAAGTCTATTCACTACCTAGAGCGTAAAGACCCAGAAGTGATTGGTCACATCCTGTAAGCCGTATCCGGTATACAGCAAGTAGATATAGATAAGAGCCTAAAGAGCACCACCTTATCTTCAGCCAATATAAAAATCCCCATTAACTGAGTTAGTGGGGATTTTTTAATGGAAAGCGAATACAAGTTAGATTTTTTGGATCATATCCACGTCAATCTGTGTCGTTGTCCATTCAGAATCGACCTCACCACGGATAGTGACTTTGTCTTCTGGCGAGACCTCTTGCCCCATCCAGTTTTCATGTTCGATTTCCACTTCAATTTCACCACTGCTGTCTTTAAACAAGTAGAGCTCGCCTCCTAGAGATCGCACAATATTACCGGTTAACACAACAAAGCTATCCTCCGCCGCACTCTTAGCTTGTTGAACATTACTCACTGCTGGGGCACTTGGGCCATTAAACGCAGCCAATGCAGAACTCGACATCAGAGTAAGTGTCATTGTGAAAAGCAGCTTATTCATACTGATGATTCCCTGGAGTTAAAAGTAGTAAGTCGAGCTAACATTCAAAGATGCGGTGTTGGTATAGCTATCAAGTTGGTACTTTGCATTTGCACCGACAGTGAAACCGGAAGCAATTTCGTATTCCGCACCAATAGAAACCATTGCGCCAAACTCGTCATTCTTTTCTGAACGAAGGAAAAGCGTGTTATTCAGCTCCATATCATCGTTGATCACAAGCTCGTGCTCTTCTGATTTACGAGCCGTTGACTCATATTGCGTATAAGTCACACCCGCTTTCATTTTCGTTGTCCATTTATCGTTAACGGCATAGCTGAATACTGGGGCTAACGTGATTTGTTTGGCTTTGATTGAAGAGTCCCACTCCATTTCGTGTTGGTACATCTGACCATTGATATCAACGATACCCAGATTTTTCGAGCGCTCATCATCAAGCTCAAATTGGCTGTAACCCAGCTCAATCGCCCATGATTCATTAATTGAGTAACCAACAAAGCCACCCAAAATACCGTCTTCCAGTTCAGGATTAAGATTCACGCCGTCAGCCTGAAAAGAAGTTTCAAAATCGTGAACTGTCGAACCGAATCCGTATTCCAAACCAACATAAGGCGCAGCAGCAACTGAAAATGAGTTTAGGGCGAGGGCTACTAGGATTGTTTTTTTCACTGTATTTTTACCTCTTTATTTCGATAGAGGCATTATCTGAAAACGGCCGTGAAGTGATCGTGAAGAAAAAGAAAATTCTCAGGTATTTATAAATGCAGAGCAGAGAAAATGACAAAATAGTAAATGGTTTGCTTTATAAACACCTTGCCTCATAATAGTAAGGTTCACGAGGTAGAGATAGTATGAAAACAAGCGACAAAATCTTACAGACCATTAAACGTCAAGGCGCAGTAACCGCGAAACAATTGTCAGAAGAATTTGGCATGACGACAATGGGGGCAAGACAGCACCTACAAAGTTTGGAAGATGACGGTATTCTTGCGTTTCATGACGTCAAAGTAAAAGTAGGTCGCCCAACTCGTCATTGGTCACTGACTCAACAAGGTCATGGTCAATTTTCAGATCGACACGGTGAGCTCACGATTCAAGTGATTGATGCTGTTGAGAACCTATTTGGTAAAGAGGGACTAGCTAAAGTAGCCGCTGAACGTGAACAGCACACGTTAAAGCAGTACCAAGCCGCCCTATCTGGCTGCGATAATCTACTGAGTAAACTTGAAAAACTAACCCAACTTCGAGAAGAAGAAGGGTATATGGCTGAACTTCAAGATCAAGGCGATCACTACATCTTGATCGAAAACCACTGCCCTATCTGTAAGGCTGCGACTCGCTGCCCTAGCTTGTGCCAATCAGAACTCAATGTTTTCAAAGAATTACTCAAAGATGAATGTCATGTGAGCCGTACTGAACACATCATCACTGGCGAACGTCGTTGTACTTACACCCTAACGCCCAGTCACTGATTCTGTCTCAATATTGAGAAAACCAAAATAGAACGAAATTTGTACAGGTTTCTTTCTTAAGCTTAAAGCATATGAAACATGCTTAATGCTAAGGAAGGAACAATGGGACATCCACAGCCAAATCAAAAACTGCCCCCCTTTGATGAACTTGTCCAACTCGCAAAAAGCGATCCGAAAGCATTCAATCAATTCAAACACGAGATGTGCGAACAGATGATCTGTTCAGCTTCAGAACCCATGCAAGACAGGCTTCGTGCCCAACAGAGCCACATCGACTTAGTGGTTAGCCGTTGTAAAAATCCACATCATACCAATGTCGTACTTATGAAAGAGTTAAGCTGCCAAGTGTGTAAGTTCCAAGATGCGCTACAAGGTCGTTGCAGCTTTGAAGAAACTCAGCCTGAAAATGTCGTGCCTTTTAGACCTAATACAGAACCCAAAATGTATTAAACGGATACGAATTAAAAGTAGACAAGTAAGCGGTATTAAAAACAAAAAAGGGAGCGCAATGCTCCCTTTTAACTGATGAATCATCCAATCTTTATACTGGGTCTTCGCCGTAGTCGTTACGACCTTCTGTGCCTTTCAATAAGCCGCATTCAATCAGAATCCATAAGCCACACACTAACGCAGCAACCGTTGCCGCCATATGAATAGGCGATACCGACTCTGTCGTGGTCGCTGCCATTGGTGAAGCAAGGCGCCCTAGCACGAGCGGCACATTCAACAATAGCCAGTAGTTCGACTTGTTGCGGTCGTGCCAGCGCTTAGCCGTGACCGCAAGATCTGGGATAACCAGCAACAGTAGGAAGATCGGTAGCAGAATGTAAGAGTACGCAGGAAACAAAACAGAGATACCGGAAGCAAAGCCCGTAATCGCTATATAATAGAAAATATTCCAAATCCAGTAAGTCTTACGACCAATTCTCCCCTTGAAAGAGAGCAGTAAATCTTTCATCGACATCTTAAATACTCAAAAATTAATACGCTACCAAAAAGTTAGCAGCAAATAGTTAGTTAATCACTTTTAGTAAGTTGATTCTTTTTAGCTAGTTAATCACTTTCTGAAAGCAACTTTTATCCATATCTCGTATGTTGACCGTTAGGCTACGGATATGGCTTGCCTGTTCTTGTAGGGTTTGCATCAACAAACGCGACAATTCTCTTTTCTGTTCTTCGGTACGCCCTGCAAGTAACTCGAAGCTAATATGAACAAAATCTACATTGTCCTCTTCATCGCCGACCAACCAGTTATGACAGCGCAGTGAACGAGACTTCACAGAAGGCACATCAAACAAACCACAGTTTAATGTAACTTGATGAAGATCTTCTAGTAAACCTTGGATATTCACTCGCTCATCCACTGAATTTGAGTACTCTAGAACTAGATTCGGCATTATTACTTCCTATTGTTAACGCAATCGTTTGTCCCTTAATAGCAACTAACGATGAAGAATCCGAGAAGTTAGCTATTATTCTGTCTGCCGGATCACTGATATTTGCTCAAAATCTACTCTGACCATTGAGTAAGATCCAAGAAAGTCATGACCACAGTCATGATCTGTTGATATTATTCTGTTATATTATTTCGTAATAAAGTTTACTTTTTTACATTCGATTTATTTAAATACTTTGGAGATATTCCTATGCGTCATCCTGTAGTTATGGGTAACTGGAAACTAAACGGCAGCAAAGAAATGGTTGTTGATCTACTAAACGGTCTTAACGCTGAACTTGAAGGCGTAACAGGCGTAGACGTAGCAGTTGCTCCACCAGCACTTTTCGTTGATCTTGCTGAGCGTACGCTTACTGAAGCGGGCAGCGCTATCATCCTAGGTGCTCAAAACTCTGACCTAAACAACAGCGGTGCATTCACTGGCGACATGTCTCCAGCAATGCTTAAAGAGTTCGGCGCATCTCACATCATCATCGGTCACTCTGAGCGTCGTGAATACCACGCTGAGTCTGACGAATTCGTTGCTAAGAAATTCGCATTCCTAAAAGAGAACGGCCTAACTCCAGTTCTTTGTATCGGTGAATCTGAAGCACAAAACGAAGCAGGCGAAACTGTTGCTGTATGTGCTCGTCAACTTGACGCAGTTATCAACACTCAAGGTGTTGAAGCTCTTGAAGGCGCTATCATCGCTTACGAACCAATCTGGGCTATCGGTACTGGTAAAGCAGCTACAGCTGAAGATGCACAACGCATCCACGCTCAAATCCGTGCACACATCGCTGAGAAATCTGAAGACGTTGCTAAGAAAGTTGTTATCCAATACGGCGGTTCTGTTAAACCAGAAAACGCAGCAGCTTACTTCGCACAACCAGACATCGACGGTGCTCTAGTTGGCGGCGCAGCTCTAGACGCGAAAAGCTTCGCAGCTATCGCTAAAGCAGCAGCTGAAGCAAAAGCTTAATTTAAACGTCACCGTTTAAATGAATGAAAGGTCAACTTAGGTTGGCCTTTTTTATTACCTGTCGTTTGGGATTCAAGCTTCAAACTCAAACAATAGGCACAAAAAAACCGCTGATAAATCAGCGGTTTTTAAACTCTTCAAGCTAATGCTAAACGTGGCTTAGAACAACTCTTCTGCAACGCGGAATAGCTCAGAACGGTCTGGGTTCTGCATGTTCTCGATACAGTCGATGATGTCGTGGTGAACAAGCTCTTCTTTCTCGATACCAACACAACGACCGCCGTGGCCTTCCTGAAGAAGGTGAACAGCGTAGTTACCCATGCGAGAAGCCAATACACGGTCAAATGCTGTTGGGCGACCACCACGTTGGATGTGGCCAAGAACCGTTGCACGAGTTTCACGACCTGTTGAAGATTCGATCTCTTTCGCAAGTTCGTTCGCGTCCATCATTAGCTCAGTTAGAGCGATGATTGCGTGCTTCTTACCCTTCGCAATGCCATCTTGGATATTGCTGATTAACTGATCTTTATCTAGGCCAGTTTCAGGGGTAATGATGTACTCACAACCGCCGGCGATTGCTGACATAAGCGTAAGGTCACCACAGTGACGGCCCATGATTTCAACAATAGAAATACGTTGGTGAGAAGAAGACGTGTCACGTAGACGGTCGATTGAATCGATAACTGTGTTAAGCGCAGTTAAGTAACCGATTGTGTAGTCAGTGCCTGCGATATCGTTATCGATAGTGCCTGGAAGACCGATACATGGGTAACCCATCTCTGTCAGTTTCTTAGCACCCATGTAAGAGCCATCACCACCGATAACAACAAGTGCTTCGATACCGTGTTTTTTAAGGTTCTCGATGCCTTTTTCACGAACTTTAACATCTTTGAATTCAGGGAAACGCGCAGAACCTAAAAAAGTACCGCCGCGGTTGATGACGTCAGATACGCTTGAACGGTCAAGCTTTTCAATACGATCTTCAACAAGGCCTTGGTAGCCATCGTAAATGCCGTAAACTTCAATGCCAACGGATAGTGCGGTACGAACTACGCCGCGTACTGCTGCGTTCATGCCTGGAGCGTCACCACCACTGGTCAAAACACCGATCTTCTTAATCATGCTCACCCTCGATTTTTGGGAATCTATTATTCAATTCTTTTACTTGCCGACTGTATATCAGCAAGATTTTAAATCTGTATATGTGCTTTATGTTACATTTCCTCAATAGGAATAGCACTTAAATCGCGTAAATTTATGTAACATTTCTACTTCTGTAAGAGTATTACAGTTTTACTCAGTAACTTTGTTGATTCACATCAGAATCAACATTAATTGTTATGCGGTGGTTTTTGTATCACCAAAGAATTAGCAATTTTTACTCACTCTAGTTTAAAAGCTACCCACTTACCATTTGCGGGCTGCTTTTCCTACCCATTACCAGGAATGAAATTTCTGCTGCTTCTCAGGTCCAAAGACGACCGAATATGGGTCTTGATGAATTAATACATCAGCATCAGGGAACACGGAGATAAGCTTAGCCTCTACTTCATCAGAAATGCGATGCGCTTCAATAAGTGGGATATTATCTTCCAATTCTAAATGCAATTGGATGAAGCGAATCGGCCCCGAACGACGCGTTCGTAATTGGTGTACACCCAACACGCCTTCCACACTCAATGATGTCTCTTTAATCTGTTTCAGTTCTTCATCTGGCAGTTTATGATCAAGAAGAGATTGCACTGCTTCCATCGCCATTTGGTAAGCGCTGTACAGAATATAGATACCAATACCGACTGCAAACACTGAATCCGCCTGACCAATGCCAAACCAGCTCAATGCCAATGCCAACATAATGGCCGCATTCATGTAGAGATCCGTCTGGTAATGCAGTGAGTCAGCCGCAATGGCTTGGCTACCGGTTTTGTTTACGACATGCTTTTGGAATCGAACCAAACCGAAGGTCATCACCATCGCGAATAAGCTGACGTAGATACCAATTTCTGGGGAGTTCAATTCATGAGGTCTAAAGAAGCGTTCAATCCCGTTAAGGATAAGGAAACAAGCCGAGCCAGAGATAAACATCGCCTGCGCTAATGCGGCAAGGGATTCGGCCTTACCATGACCAAAGGTGTGTTCTTTATCGGCGGGCTGTAAAGAGTAGCGAACCACGATAAGATTGACGACAGAGGCCGCAATATCCAACATTGAATCCACTACGGAAGCCAACAGACTCACAGAACCTGTCACCCACCACGCTGCGACTTTCACTATCAATAAAATAGTGGCGATGGTGGTGGCTGCCCAAGCAGCAAGCGTAACTAAACGTGCGTATTCTTGTTTCATAATTTGGCTATAAAGTGACTGATAGCACAAAGTATAACCCGCAAACAATCAATTGAATATGACAGCCATGATCTAAAATATTCATTTCTAGGGATCAAAAAAAGCGGCACTCGGCCGCTTCTTTCTAAACACTTTCATTCAATCCGGCTTTCTCAGGCCATGAACTACTTGTCTTTATTCATGTGTTTTTCCATTTTGTCAGCACACTTAGCCATGCGCTCTTGCTGGATTTCTTTCAGTTGAGTCTTTTGCTCAGCCGTTAGTACGCTCATCATTTGGTGTTGTTTCTTAAGCATTGCTACGCGACGCTCAGTTTGCTTCTCAACCATTTGGCTTGCTAGGTCGTTTGCTGCCGCTTCATCGAAGTTGTCAGCCAATACCAATGCTTGAACTTTCTCGTGGTGCGCTTTCATTTTCGCCATTTTGTCGGCTTTGTTGCCAGCGTGTTTTTCTTTCATCTCTGCACGATTCGCTTCGCGCATCTCTTTCAATTCTGTTTTCTGTGCATCAGTCAGGTCTAGCTGACGCATCACTTTCTTATCGAAGCCGCCACATTTACCGTGCATGCCTTTGTGGTCGCCTTTATCGCCGCCGCCATATGCGAACGCGCTTGCTGTACCTAACATTAGTGGAAGTGCCGCAGCTGCTAGTACAAGTTTCTTAGTCATTTTCATAATTGTTGCCTCAATTCGGTATAATAAGTCATGTGTTGCGTCTGTTTCTCAGCGCTTGAATATAGATTAGTCTTTCCCTCGTAAAGTGACGTTTAGAAAGCGTAAAGAATCGTAAAGAGTGAAAGTTGACGAATAATTAGCAGTATTATTAACCTATAACCCCCCAATTAAGGCTTCCCAATGGCGAACATTCTTCTTATTGATGACGACACCGAGTTAACCGGCTTACTTAAAGACATTCTGAGCTTTGAGGGATTTACTGTTTCCGAAGCTAATGACGGCTATGCGGGGCTCGAGGCCATCAATGATGAGATAGACTTGGTCCTATTGGATGTGATGATGCCACGTCTCAATGGCATGGAAACCCTTAAGAAGCTAAGAGAAAATTGGGAAACACCGGTATTAATGCTGACCGCCAAAGGTGAAGAGATCGATCGTGTGATTGGCCTTGAACTTGGCGCTGATGATTACTTACCAAAACCGTTCAGTGACCGAGAATTGCTTGCTCGTATTCGTGCCATCTTGCGTCGTACACAAACCGCTGCAGCACCTAAATCAGCCAGTGATACCATTCAATACCAAGACATCGAAGTGTTCCCGGGCAAACAAGAAGCTTACTGTAATGGTCAGCAAATCGATCTCACCACCACAGAATTCGCACTGCTTAGTCATCTGATTCAGAATCCGGGGCAAGTGATCACCAAAGAAGCGTTAAGCTTAGATGTGTTGGGTAAAAGACTAGCGGCATTTGACCGTGCAATTGATATGCATATCTCTAATCTGCGTAAGAAGATTCCAGAACGTACTGACGGTAAATCTCGCATCAAAACCTTACGCGGTCGTGGCTATTTATTGGTAGAGGAAGGTTAATGCGTATACCTAAAATCACTAGCTTATATGGACGTATCTTTGCCATCTTTTGGTTCACCATGTTACTGGTGCTTTTATCCGTATTATCTCTACCGCACTTAGACCCTCGAGTGGCGCGAGATGTGCCCGCCGATCATCTCAATAAATTAGAGCGTATCGCTAAAGGCACCGAAAAACGCTACGCCAGAGAACCGAATCTGGGGAAAATCATCTTCCAACTTGAGGCACCACGTAGCCGTAAGGATTCTCGTACTCGCATCTATTTAACCGACCTTGAGGGCGCAGTCCTAACCTCAAAAAGGCATTCGGACTACAAGCTTAAAGCGATTCGTAACTTTGTGACCTCAATTGATAACCCAGAGGTACCAAAGCAAAAGCTTTACGGACACTACATGGTCGCTGGGCCAGTGCCGATTACACTCGCTGGTGAAGAACTGTTGATGTACGCCGGAGTGAAATGGAACCAACCTCCACCATTTTTGCTACGACTGTTTGATAGACCTCTACAGCTATTGCTTGCCGTCATGTTAGCGAGTACTCCACTATTACTTTGGTTAGCTTGGGCACTGAGTCAACCGGCTCGCAGGCTTGAACGCGCAGCACAACGTGTAGCAAAGGGTCAGTTTGAGGTCGACCCCACACTTGAAAAAGGCACATCAGAATTCAGACAAGCCGGTGAAAGCTTTAACCAAATGGTCGAAGCGGTAAACCAGATGATTTCGGGGCAACAGCGACTACTCTCTGATATATCACACGAGCTCCGCTCTCCACTGACTCGCCTGCGCATGGCGAATGCACTGGCGATTCGTAAACAAGGTGATAGCCCAGAGCTTGATCGTATTGATACCGAGGCGCAGCGTTTAGAGCAGATGATCAGTGAGCTACTGACGCTATCTCGCATGCAAGTTGACAGCCATATTACTCGTGAGGTTCAACCTATATCGAGCCTGTGGGAAGAGATCTTAAAAGATGCAGAGTTTGAAGCTGAACAAATGGGTAAATTGCTGACCTTTTCGGATATCCCTGAACGCTCCATTTCGGGGAACCCTAAGCTGCTGATGAGTGCGTTAGACAACATTACACGCAATGCGATCTACTACGGCAAAGACCAAGTAGATGTGCAATTCCATGTGGTCCAAGATCAGCTAACAATTTGCGTCAATGATAATGGTGATGGTGTACCAGAGGATGAACTGGACTCTATCTTCAGACCTTTCTACCGTGTTTCAACGGCGCGTGACAGAAACTCTGGCGGCACAGGTCTCGGGTTAACCATTACTGAAAGTGCGATTCGCCAACACAGCGGAACCATCACAGCCAGTCGCAGCACATTGGGCGGACTACACCTGGAAATTACCTTGCCTATCCTACCGGTGTAATACCCCCACAAAGACCGCAGTTGATAATGATTGCCATTATCATTATGGTAAATCCTCTAATTATGGAGGATTTACCATGTCACACACTTTCCCAGCTCTACCCTATGCTTACGATGCTCTAGAACCTTACATTGATGCGAAAACGATGGAAGTGCATTACAGCAAGCACCATAGAACCTACTACGATAAGTTTGTTGCAGCTGTCTCTGGCAGTAAACTTGAACAGCAATCTCTAACCGAGATCTTCGCAAACATTTCTCAGCACAGCCCTGCGGTTCGTAATAATGGCGGCGGTTACTACAACCACATTTTGTATTGGAATTGCATGTCTCAAGACGGTGGTGGTGAACCGACGGGCGAACTTGGTGAGGCTATCAAAAGTACATTCGGAGATTTCAAAGCGTTCCAAGAGTTGTTCGCGCAAGCGGCGATCAATACCTTCGGTTCTGGCTTCGCTTGGTTAGTAGTAGAAGATGGACAACTGAAGATCATCTCAACCTCAAACCAAGATAATCCTTGGATGGATACGGTAGCCAGTAATGGTGAGCCGATTCTTGCCCTCGACGTTTGGGAACACGCCTACTACATCAGCTACCAAAACCGTCGCCCTGATTACATCAATGCATGGTGGAACGTGGTGAATTGGGCCGCGGTTTCTGAAAACTACGCACAAGCACTCGCTAAATAAGTTTAACGACTGCATAAGCCTAACGACAATAGCGAGTCTTAATACCGTCACTCGCATAACCAGAGGTGGTGAACTGTACTCACTCAGCTTGCCACCGTATACTCTGGCTATCTTTGATTATTCTTGTGAACCAACATGTTTGATATCGCTCTATACGAACCAGAAATTGCGCCCAATACGGGTAACATCATCCGCCTATGTGCTAACTGCGGCGCAAACCTGCACCTAATTGAGCCACTTGGCTTTGATTTTGAAGAGAAGAAAGTTCGTCGTGCTGGCTTGGATTACCACGACCTAGCGCGAGTTAAGCGTCACAAGAACCTAGAAGCCTTCCTTGAGTATCTAGAGAACGAACGCGAGGGTGATTTCCGTATCTTCGCTTGCACGACTAAAACTACGGGTCACCACGTTGATGCTAAATTCCAACAAGGTGATGTGTTGATGTTTGGCCCTGAAACACGCGGCCTGCCTGCAGAGTTCATCGAAAGCATGCCAATGGAACAACGTATTCGTATTCCTATGATGCCAGACGCACGTAGCCTAAACCTATCTAACGCGGTTGCTATCATCGCTTTCGAAGCGTGGCGACAAATGGGCTTTGAAGGCGCGGTATAATAACAATCTCAGTAAATAACCGCTCACACGGCCTGTTACCTGTTCCTGCTAACAATAGTAAATAGCTAACACGCAATAAAAAGGCTCTTACCATTATCTCTTTCTTGCGAAGGATAAAGGTAAGAGCCTTTTCTGTTTCTGTTCTTATTGTCTTTATCTTTCTATAAAGACAAACAATATAGCAGCAAAATTAGTTTAAGCGATTACGATCGTTGTCATCGTCTTTCTTCTCAAACTCACCCTCAAAGGTGTTGCCATCTTTTGATGGGTCAGATGGGTCACGATTGAAAGGGTCTTGTCCAAATGGGCTCTGGCCAAAACCAGCTTGTCCACCAGCATGGAAGCCACCAGACATATTGGTCACCACCATTTTTTCCATCATTTTCTTAGCAATCATCGCTCTTGGTGCTGGTAGCAATACCAACATACCGAGTGCGTCCGTCATAAAGCCCGGAGTCAGCAGCAATACACCTGCAACCGCAAGCATCACTCCTTCAAGAATCTGTTGTGCTGGCATTTCGCCTTGTTGTAGTCGACCTTGCACAGACATAAGTGTCTGAATACCTTGGCTACGAACAAGCGATGCACCAACAAATGCAGTAATCAAAACTAACGCAATAGTTGGCCACAACCCTAAGAAGCCACCAACTTGAATAAATAGACCAATCTCAATGATAGGTACGAAGATAAATAGTAATAATAAGATAGGAAACACACGCCCTCCTTTGTTACTCCCAGTTTACGCTGAAAGCTCTATCAATCTCAAATTTATCCTGTAAATAAGCGTGTTTATTGACCGAGAATAACTTTGCAAAATATTGACGAAACAAAAACGAAAAAGGTGATCAACTTACTATTTTTATGCGCTAGGTACAGTATCATGTGCCACATAAGTCAGGACGGATTTATCAGCCCAATATTCTAGCGAACGGAGTATTTGCACACAGAATAGGCTAATAACTAACTATATAATCAGAATAATTCTCTAAGGATCCTGTTATGGCTAATCTATCAGAAGCTCAAGTTGAAGCTCCTCAAGCTACTCGTCTCGAAGAAGATCTACTAGGTCAACGTCATGTTCCGGCTGATGCTTACTACGGCATCCACACTCTACGCGCAGTTGAAAACTTCAACATCTCAAATGTAACGATCTCAGATGTACCTGAATTCGTTCGCGGTATGGTGATGACAAAGAAAGCAGCGGCTTTAGCAAACAAAGAGTTAGGTGTAATCCCAAGCGAAGTGGCTAAATACATCATCGAAGCTTGTGACCTAATTCTAGACACTGGCAAGTGTATGGATCAGTTCCCATCGGATGTATTCCAAGGTGGTGCTGGTACTTCTGTAAACATGAATGCTAACGAAGTAGTGGCAAACGTGGCACTTGAACTTATGGGCAAAGAAAAAGGCCAATATGAGTTCATCAACCCAAATGACCATGTAAACCGCAGCCAATCAACTAACTGTGCTTACCCAACTGGTTTCCGTATCTCTGTGTACAACAGCGTTCGTAAACTGATTGACGCTATCGAGTACCTAAAAGGTGCATTCGAGCTTAAGAGCCAAGAATTCAACACAATCCTGAAGATGGGTCGTACTCAACTTCAAGACGCTGTACCTATGACGGTTGGCCAAGAGTTCCACGCTTGGGCTGTAACCATCAATGAAGAAATCAAAAACCTAGAATACACTTCAAAGCTTCTGCTTGAAGTTAACCTAGGCGCAACGGCTATCGGTACCGGTCTGAACGCAGCACCGGGTTACCAAGGCCTAGCAGTGAAACACCTAGCAGAAGTAACTGGCCTAGAGTGTGTAGCCGCTGAAGATCTTATCGAAGCAACGTCTGACTGTGGCGCATACGTAATGACGCACGGTGCACTTAAGCGTCTAGCGGTTAAACTGTCTAAGATCTGTAACGACTTACGTCTTCTTTCTTCAGGCCCACGCACTGGCTTCAACGAGCTAAACCTACCAGAACTGCAAGCGGGTTCTTCAATCATGCCTGCTAAAGTAAACCCAGTTGTACCTGAAGTAGTAAACCAAGTTTGCTTTAAAGTTCTAGGTAACGACAACACGGTTTCTTTCGCAGCAGAAGGCGGTCAGCTTCAACTGAACGTAATGGAACCTGTTATCGCACAAAGCATGTTTGAGTCTTTAGACATCCTAACAAACGCATGTGTGAACCTACGCGACAAGTGTGTAGACGGCATTACTGTGAACAAAGAAGTATGTGAATCTCACGTATTTAACTCTATCGGTATCGTAACTTACCTAAACCCATACATTGGCCACCACGAAGGTGACATCGTTGGTAAGATTTGTGCAGAAACAGGTAAGAGTGTTCGTGATGTAGTTCTAGAGCGCGGTTTATTGAGCGAAGAAGAACTTGATGACATTTTCTCTGTTGAAAATTTGATGCATCCTCAGTATAAAGCGAAGCGCTACGAATAAAGTTAGCGAGAAAGGGCTCCAAGCGGAGCCCTTTTTTAGGCTCCAATACGGTTAACCCTGCTTATTTTGTGGATTTCCGTTGGTTGCATTTTTGCTTAATCGAATCTAAACCATAGAACTATTATCTGAACATTCTCTCAATGAGTGGTCACATAATAAAATCTAAATGAGGTGTTACTTATGATTGCAGTAGAACTATTTATCGTCCTGCTCTTTATCTTTTTGGGGGCCAGAATTGGCGGTATCGGTATTGGTTTTGCCGGTGGTGCTGGTGTTATTGCCCTTTCACTTATTCTTGGTGTTCCAACAAGCCAATCTTTCATCCCGATCGACGTAATCTTGATCATCATGTCGGTTATCACCGCAATTGCAGCAATGCAGGTTGCTGGCGGTATGGACTGGTTGGTGCAAATTGCAGAAAACTTTTTGCGTAAGCACCCTGAACGCATCACCTTTTACGCGCCAATCGTGACCTTTGTAATGACATTGATGGCGGGTACTGGCCACACAGCATTCTCAACGCTTCCTGTAATCGCAGAAGTAGCGAAAGGCCAAGGCGTGCGTCCTTCTCGTCCACTGTCTATCGCAGTAGTAGCCTCTCAAATTGCTATCACAGCTTCTCCAATTTCGGCAGCGGTTGTGGCATTCGCAGCAATGCTGGCACCATTTGGTGTTGATTACCTAACGCTATTGATGGTTTGTATCCCAACAACCTTCATCGCTTGTATGGTTGGTGCGGTTGTCGCTAACTACATGGGCAGCGAACTGAAAGACGATCCTGTTTACCAAGAGCGTCTAGAAAAAGGTCTAATCAAACTGGCAACAGAAGAGAAACGCGAGATCCTTCCAACAGCGAAGAGAGCGACTTACATCTTCCTAGCGGCGATTGGTTTCGTTGTTTGTTACGCAGCAGCTATCTCTAGCTCTGTTGGCCTAATTGAAAACCCAGCTCTGGGCCGTAACGAAGCAATCATGTCTGTGATGCTGGCAGCTGCTGCTGCAATTGTTATGTTCACTAAGATTGATGCAGCGAAGATTTCTTCAGCGCCAACATTCCGCTCCGGTATGACAGCGTGTGTATGTGTACTTGGTGTGGCTTGGTTAGGTTCTACGTTTGTAAACGCACACGTTGCTGAAATCAAAGACGTAGCAGGCGCTCTACTGGCTGACTACCCATGGATGCTGGCTCTTGTTCTGTTTTTCGCTTCTATGCTGCTTTACTCTCAAGGCGCAACAACAGTTGCACTAATGCCTGCAGCTCTAGCGATTGGCGTAGCACCACTAACAGCCGTTGCTTCATTTGCTGCGGTAAGTGCGCTGTTCGTACTTCCAACTTACCCTACGCTACTAGCAGCGGTTGAGATGGATGACACAGGCTCAACGCGTATCGGTAACTACGTATTCAACCACCCATTCTTCATTCCAGGTGTGGTAACAATCAGTACTGCGGTAGCACTAGGCTTCGCATTCGGCGGTCTGTTTATCTAACATTCGCTGATGATAAAAACTTTAAAAGGAAGCTTCGGCTTCCTTTTTTGTTTTCTGCTCAATGTGTTATTTGATACACGTCAAATAACCATTATAAACTTTAAAAACCAACCAAAAATAAAGTTTGAATAAAATTCCAAGATTATTCACGCGATTAATTAGGAATGCCTACCCAATCAATCTCCCCTCAATTCCCCCTCTTCCACACCGAATATTAATCCAAGCTAACTAACCAAAAAACCTTGCTGTTTTTATGCCATTTTTAAGTCCTCTCATTGGCAACTATTTTTGTGAACAGCAACAAATTTAAATAGCTAGGTAAGGCATAAAATAACCGCAGCTAAATTAAATTCAACTTCATTTGGATCAGTAAATATAAAACTAACTTAATTTAAAGTCAGCAACTTTATATCGTTGGGTACTTTATAAGTGTCAGTGTATTTACAATCTATAAATCATTAGTCGCTAATTCACATCACTTTTATTTAAGATGATGTAAGGAGATAGCCATGACGACTCAGACAATACCAAGCGAGAAAAAAAGGGCGGCTTCTTTGCCAATTTTAAATTCCCTTCTGCCTACACCATTTTATTTATTCTTATTGCGTTCGTAGCGCTCCTTACCTGGGTTGTTCCGGCAGGCCAATACGACCGAGCCATGAATGAAGAACTCGGTCGAGAAGTACCCGTAACCGGAACCTATCAAGCCGTAGAAGGTAACCCTCAAGGTGTAATTGACGTACTACTAGCGCCTATTGACGGTTTCTACGACCACAATAGCTATGAAGCTGCGGCCATCGACGTTTCACTGTTCATCTTAATCATTGGTGGCTTCTTAGGGCTAGTAACCAAGACTGGCGCGATTGATGCTGGTATCGAACGCGTCACCGCCCGCCTCGAAGGGCGAGAAGAGCTGATGATACCAATACTGATGGCACTGTTTGTTGCAGGCGGTACTGTCTACGGCATGGCAGAAGAGTCACTCCCATTCTATACGCTACTTGTACCTGTAATGATGGCCGCTCGCTTTGACCCTCTGGTTGCTGCTGCGACGGTATTGCTTGGCGCAGGGATTGGGGTGCTAGGTTCTACCATTAACCCATTCGCGACCGTTATTGCTGCCAACGCCTCTGGCATTCCATTTACCGACGGTATCGCACTGCGTGTTGGAATGCTGATTATTGGTTGGGGTATTTGTGTCGCTTACGTTATGCGTTACGCAAGAATGGTTCAAGCTGACCCAACAACATCAATTGTCTACGACAAATACGAAGAGAACAAAGCACATTTCCTTGGTAACGCGAGTGGGGAAAACTTGAATTCACCGCGACTCGTAAACTGATTCTGACTATTTTCGGTGGCTCTTTCGCGGTGATGATTTACGGCGTATCTGTTGCTGGATGGTGGATGGCTGAGATCTCTGCAATGTTCCTGGCAGCGACAATCATCGTCGGAATTGTGTCCGCATGAGCGAAGAAGAGTTTACCACCAGCTTCATTGATGGTGCCCGCGACCTACTTGGTGTAGCGCTTATCATAGGTATTGCACGTGGTATCGTAGTCGTGATGGACCGCGGTATGATCACCGACACCATTCTTTTCTCTGCAGAACAAATGGTTACCGGGCTATCTTCGGTTGTCTTTATTAACGTGATGTTCTTCTTAGAGATTCTATTGTCATTCTTAGTGCCGTCGACCTCTGGTTTAGCGGTACTGACTATGCCGATCATGGCACCGTTGGCTGACTTTGCAGGCGTAGGTCGTGACCTTGTTATCACCGCTTACCAATCAGCATCAGGCTTGGTTAACTTAATCACTCCAACCTCTGCGGTGGTAATGGGTGGCTTGGCGATTGCTCGAGTCCCTTACGTACGCTGGGTAAAATGGGTAATGCCATTAATCGGCATCTTGATGGTGTTCTGCATCGTTGTGCTGAGTATTGGTGCGCTTATCTAGACAACTCCAACCAACAAACTTCATCTTCTCGTTCAAAGCCGCTTTCTTAGCGGCTTTTTTATCGCTATCGATCAAAGCCAACTCCATTTACCGAAACAGCCTCACGAGCTGCACACGCTTCATTTAACCCTCTCAATGACCTATCTCAGTAGCAAAACTTAAACGAGCAAAAACCACTTTCGACAAAGAATAAACCTACGTTTAAACATCAAGGTTAAGGCTAATAAAACGCCAAGTATTCTTCGTTCTTATATTTATACAAATATTTAGTCATTTATTAGCGTTAATTATATTTAAAGTAATTCAATCCATAATCACCAAAGGATAAATAGGAGCGGTTTTTATAGAAAACCTGCTTAAAACACCTAATTATAAAGTGTGACCACAATAGCTTTATTCGCATTTAAATTGTTAAAGAATAATTAATTCCACATACAAAATTAAATATATAAATACTAACATTGCATACTTCCAATCTAAGCTCATTCTTATCAATAAAACCACTTTGCATATAATCCCTCACAAGTTAGATTCTAGCCAGACGAATGAAAAAAGCATGCATAATATTCCCAAGGAGTTAACTATTTAGAAAGGACTAACAATAGTTGAAAGTGCATAAAGTTTGTTAAAACCCTTAATTTTAAAGGGCTGAGGGATAAAAAACGATTTGTGATAGATCTCTAAGAATACCTGACTAGCAGGCGTAATATTAATTCCAGACAAGAGATATGAATAAATAATTCATTCTTCTCAACTGAAAATAAATAATTACTCTTAGCAATAAAGTAATTCAAATATATAAGAGAGAGACGATCATGAGTAAGTTCTATGTAGGTTCTGAAATAGGTCAATTACGCCGCGTTCTAGTTCACCGCCCAAGACGCGCACTGACTCACCTAACACCCTCTAACTGTCACGATTTGCTGTTTGATGACGTACTGGCTGTTGAGCGTGCAGGTAAAGAGCATGACGCATTTACTCAAACGCTACGTGATCAGGGTGTTGAAGTTCTTCTTCTTACTGACTTGCTAGCAGACACACTAGCCGTGCCAGAAGCGAAAGATTGGCTACTAAGCTGCCAAGTATCTGATTACCGTTTGGGTAAAACATTCGCAAATGACGTGCGCTGCTACTTGGGCGACTTACCAAATCTAGAGCTAGCAAAAATCCTAACAGGCGGTTTGTCTTACGCTGAGATGCCAATGAAATCATCTTCAATGATGCAAGGCATGCACGCACCAACCGACTTCATTATCGAGCCTCTACCAAATCATCTATTTACTCGCGATACATCTTGCTGGGTATACGGCGGTGTCTCTATCAACCCAATGGCAAAACCTGCTCGTCAACGTGAAACAAACCACGTTCGCGCTATTTACCGGTGGCACCCAACATTCGCAGGCCAAGACTTCATTAAATACTTCGGTGATGAAGAAAAAATCAACTACGACAACTCAACGATTGAAGGTGGTGACGTTCTTGTGCTCGGTCGTGGCGCGGTTCTTATCGGTATGTCTGAGCGTACAACAGCACAAGGTGTTGAGCACTTAGCATCTAGCCTATTCAAACACGGTCAAGCGAAACAAGTTATCGCAATGCAGTTACCAAAACACCGCTCTTGCATGCACTTAGACACCGTTATGACGCACATGAACGAAGATACGTTCTCTGTTTACCCTGAAGTGGTGAGTAAAGACGTGCAGTGCTGGAACCTAACTGGCGATGAATCAGGCACTGTGAAAGTGAAAGAAGAAGGCTACTTCGTAACGGCTATCGAAAAAGCACTTGGCGTAGACAAGCTAAACCTAATCACGACAGGTGGTGACAACTTCCATGCAGAGCGTGAACAGTGGAACGACGCGAACAATGTACTAACGGTTAAACCTGGCGTCGTGATTGGCTACGAAGGCAACACATACACCAATGAAAAATACGACAAAGCTGGTATCACAGTGCTGCCAATTCCAGGAGACGAACTTGGCCGCGGTCGCGGTGGCGCACGCTGCATGAGCTGCCCAATTGAACGTGATGGTATCTAATCACTAAGACGAAAACGGCCAAGTTGAACGATCTTGAATAATCTCAGCTTGGCCAAAATGAGAGAACACAATTATGACTAAGCAAACTGTTGTTGTTGCACTCGGCGGTAATGCCCTACTTCGTCGCGGTGAGCCGTTAGAAGCCGATGTTCAACGCCGTAATATTGAAACCGCGGTTAAAACCATCTCTGAAATCGCAAAAGTGTACAACGTGGTGTTAGTGCACGGTAATGGCCCACAAGTTGGCTTACTTGCCTTGCAAGGTTTGGAATACAAAAAAGTAAACCCATATCCGCTAGATGTGTTGGGCAGTGAAACTCAAGGCATGATCGGCTACATGCTGATGCAAGAGTTTAAGAACTACCTGCCTGACCGCAACATCTCGTGCATGTTGACCCAAATGACGGTTGATCCAAACGATCCTGCCTTTGCGGATCCAACTAAGCCGATTGGCCCGATCTACGAAGAAGCAGAAGCGCGTGAGTTAGCAGAGAAGTTCCACTGGATCGTAAAACCCGACGGCCAACATTTCCGTCGCGTAGTACCAAGCCCACGCCCAACCGGCATTGTTGAACACGAAGCGATCACTCAACTTATCGATGCGGGTCACCTTGTGATTTGTACTGGCGGTGGTGGCATCCCAGTGAAAAAAGAGAATGGCAAATTAGTCGGTGTTGAAGCGGTTATCGACAAAGACATGTCAGCGGCTTTCTTGGCGAAACAATTGGATGCAGATGCACTGCTTATTCTGACTGATGCTGAGGCTGTGTACCTTGATTGGGGCAAACCGACTCAACACGCACTGCGCAGCACTACACCAAGCGAATTGGCGAAGTTCACATTTGATGCCGGCTCAATGGGGCCAAAAATTGAAGCATCGTGCGAATTCATTCAGCAAGGCGGCAAGGTAGTGGGTATCGGTGCACTCGAAGACGGTTTGCAAATCCTGCAAGGCCAAGCGGGCACCAATATCACCAAAGGTTAACGCACTATCGAGCTTTATTACCTTGAAAAACTTAAAGCTTGAGAACCTTAAACCTTGAGAGCTCTTAAAGCTTACGAAAACAGATTAAACGAACAAACAGAACCGAACAAATTTAACTAAATATTGAATCGCGCTTTCTTGAATTTTCTTTCCCTGTAACAAGGAAGCGCCTAAATCTAAAAAGGAATACATCATGGCTTTTAACCTACGCAATCGTAACTTCCTAAAACTACTAGATTTCACTCCACGCGAAATTCAACACTTGTTAGATCTTTCTATGGAGCTAAAAAAAGCGAAGTACAACGGTTACGAACAGCCAACACTGACTGGCAAAAACATTGCGCTTATCTTTGAGAAAACATCAACTCGTACTCGCTGCGCATTTGAAGTTGCCGCATTCGACCAAGGTGCTCGAGTTTCTTACTTGGGCCCATCTGGCTCTCAAATTGGCCACAAAGAATCAATGAAAGATACAGCTCGCGTTCTTGGCCGTATGTACGATGGCATTGAATACCGCGGCTTCGGTCAAGAGATCGTTGAAGAGCTTGGCGCTTACGCTGGCGTACCAGTATGGAATGGTCTGACTGACGAATTCCACCCAACACAAATTCTTGCTGACTTCCTAACTATGACGGAATACGGCCGTGGTAAACAACTGCATGAAATCAGTTTTGCTTACCTAGGTGATGCTCGCAACAACATGGGTAATTCTCTGATGGTTGGCGCGGCGAAAATGGGTATGGACATTCGCCTTGTTGCACCAAAACAGTTCTGGCCACAAGAAGAGCTATTGGCTCAATGTCGTGAAATTGCTGAACACACTGGCGGTAAAATCACGCTAACAGAAGATGTTCAAGAAGGCGTGCAAGGTTGTGACTTCCTATACACCGATGTTTGGGTATCAATGGGCGAAGCAAAAGAAGCATGGGCTGAGCGCATCAACCTAATGATGCCTTACCAAGTGAACATGGAAATGATCAAAGCGACTGGCAACCCACATGTGAAATTCATGCACTGCCTACCCGCTTTCCACGGCGAAGATACCACAGTCGGCAAACAGCTTGCTGCTGAATATCCGCAGCTTAAAGATGGCGTAGAAGTGACGGATGAAGTGGTCGAATCTGAATACTCTATCGTGTTCGATGAAGCAGAAAACCGTATGCACACCATCAAAGCGGTAATGGTTGCAACGCTAGGTAGTTAATAAGCTAAACAGTTAAAAATCTTAGAAGCAAAGCACTCTCTTATTGTTCAAGAAGTCGATAAGTCGAGTGCGATAACAGGGAAATGCGGGTGGCGTACTTGGGATTTAGCCCTTGGATAAAGCCCGCATTTTTTTTCATTCGACTGAAAAGATTATCGCCCCAAAAAACACAAGTTTTTCAGTTTCAACAAAGGCTTAAATGGAAGTTAAAAACGGACGTTATTTCGCATAAAAATCCATTAAATGAATACTTTACAGAAAGTATTGCATGGCGTTTTTATCTGAGTATAATCCTCCGCAATTTGTCTTAAGAGAGCAAAAAATGAACTGCAATTTTGTCGCACATGATTGTCAAACTACACGTCCGAGAGTGGCGTTGGTGTCATTTTTATTTTGCTCTATTGATCGTTTCGAAGCCTCCTATTTTTAGGGGGCTTTTTTTTGTCCGCAATTTGACTGTATGCATAGAAGGAAGACCCGTTATGGCGCATTCGTTATTTAACAAGCACATCATCTCCATACCTGAGCTCACTCGTAATGAACTGGAGCTTATCGTCGACACCGCAGCAAGGCTCAAGGCTGAGCCAAACCCAGAGTTGCTGAAAAATAAGGTCGTTGCGAGTTGCTTCTTTGAGCCTTCAACTCGAACTCGCCTTTCATTCGAAACCGCAGTTCAACGCCTTGGTGGCACCGTCATCGGCTTTGATAATGGCGGAAACACCTCACTAGCGAAAAAAGGCGAAACACTTGCCGATTCCGTGCAGGTTATTTCATCTTACGTCGATGCCTTTGTGATGCGTCACCCACAAGAAGGTGCAGCACGTTTGGCCTCTGAATTTTCGAATGGGGTTCCAGTGGTCAATGGCGGTGATGGTGCCAACCAACACCCGACTCAAACCTTGCTAGATCTGTTCTCAATTTACGAAACGCAGGGCACGCTCGATAACCTCAATGTGGCGTTCGTCGGTGACCTAAAATATGGCCGCACCGTGCACTCACTGACGCAAGCACTGTCGAAATTCAATAACGTTCGTTTCTTCTTTATCGCACCAGAAGTATTAGAGATGCCAGATTACATCTGTGAAGAATTAGAAGAGATGGGTATCCAATACAGCACTCACAGCAGCATTGAAGAAGTAGTGCCGGAACTGGATGTTCTGTACATGACTCGTGTACAGAAAGAGCGGTTTGATGCATCGGAATACGCACACATGAAATCAGCTTACATCCTCACCGCCGATACATTGAAAGACGCACGCCAAAACATGAAGGTACTTCACCCGCTGCCACGCGTCGACGAAATCACCACTGACGTCGATAAAACGCCACACGCTTACTACTTCGAACAAGCTGAAAACGGTGTATACGCTCGCGAAGCCTTATTGGCCCTAGTTCTTAACGACACTTTATAAGCAGGAGAAACAGTCATGGTTAAACAAACTCAGCTACAAGTAGAAGCGATCCGTAACGGCAGCGTGATTGACCACATCCCTGCGCACCTTGGTATCAAAATCCTTAAACTGTTTAAGCTGCACAAGACAGAACAGCGCATCACTATGGGGCTAAACCTGCCATCATCGGCACTTGGTCATAAAGACCTAATCAAGATTGAAAACATCTTCCTGACCAAGGAACAAGCCAACCAATTGGCTCTTTATGCTCCGCAGGCAACGGTCAATCAGATTGAAGAGTACAAAGTGGTTAATAAGCTAACCCTTGTACTGCCAGAGCAAATCCACAGTGTGTTCTCTTGCCCAAATAGCAACTGTATTTCACACGGTGAACCTGTCGAAAGTCACTTTAAAGTGCAGTTAAAACGGGAAAAAGTGCAGCTAAAATGTCACTACTGTGAAAAAGTATTCTCTCGCGAGATCATGAGTGAAATTCGCTAACCCTTAGCGCCATTACCTCCGCAACAAAAACCTTTAATTAACTATGGATATTTATTCCTAACACGGAATAAATATCCATTTAACCAAAGAATAAAACTCCACAATAAAAGCAATTGACTAGAATTTTGTTTGGTGATCGCCTTCAAAAAGATAACTATCCTTTAGTGTTAGACTCAATGCATAGATGATCATATATCTCGCATACCCTTCCTCTCTACTTCGGGATTCATCGGTAAGCCTAATTAATAACCGTACTCTACGGCTTTGGGAGTGCGTTCTACGCTATGGACAAGCGATATCCACACGTTGGCCTTAAGGAGTTGTTCATGAACGAAATCACTGAGCACGGTTGCTTGTATTCAGCTGAAGATAAAACACTGACTGCGGCGTGCAAACGCTTACTACAACAACAAAGCTTCTCGACCCAAAATCAACTGCGCGAGAAACTGGTCGAGATAGGTTATACCGGCATTAGCCAATCAACCGTATCTCGTATTTTGTCACAGCTTGGCGTGGTAAAAATCCAGAACGCCTGTGGCAAAAAGGTGTACTGCATAACAGTTGAAAGTGCACCTGTTCGTGTCGATGCGTCCATCTCATCACAGATTGAATTAATTACTCATAACCAAGCGATGGTGATAGTAAAAACCCACCCTGGTTGTGCACAGTTGGTCGCAAGATTGGTTGATATCGACCCACATACCGAGATTATCGGCACCGTTGGTGGCAACGACACCGTGTTAATTATTCCAAAAGACACGACCAACATAGACGCTTGCGAACAAGTGGTAAAAGCACGCTTGGGCGTTGCCTAAATGTCTTATTGGCAAGGTCTGTTCACTGCAGTTGCTCTACTGACTATCTCTCGACTGCCTACGAAAGTGGCTCACCCGCCCTAGCGGATATTTTCTGGTCGATGAAACTAATCACAAACTATTACGGTCTGATTGAGTTAAGATACCTTCAACTCCATTTTGATGACTAAATAGTATGCGACGACTTGCCACATTACTTTTTGTTTGCGTTTCCCTATTCACCCAGCCTGCGTGGGCGCTTTTTGGAAATGACAACGCCGAGCCAAGCTTCGGAGGCAATAACAATGGTTTTGTCCCTGTAGACCAAGCTTTCCCTTTCAATTACTACCAGCAAGACGGCAAGCTCCTTCTCGACTGGCAAGTAAAAGAGGGCTACTACCTCTATCAACATAGCCTCTCTTTCACCGGCAAAAACCTCGCGATCGGCAATGTTGAAATGGAAGACGGCCAACCACACCAAGATGAATTCTTTGGTGAGGTGAGCATTTATACGCAGCCGCTATTCGTGCAAGTTCCGCTACAGAGTTACCAAGATGGCTCACAGTTGATCGTTAAGTATCAAGGCTGTGCGGACGCTGGGTTCTGCTACCCGCCAGAGATTCGAGTAATCGACATTGAACCGTTTACTGCGACGAGTCCTGGGGATATGAAAAGCAGTGATGTACAAAACAGTGGTGCCTCACAAGGTTCATCTGATGCAACTAGTGAAGCTGACAATTCAGTACAACCCTCTTCTCCTACAGCTGACGCAGCAAGCAATACCACTCAACAAACCAATACTCCCGTTTCAAAAGAAGCAGGCTTAGCCGATAAGCTCGGTGACAGTTGGTGGACTCCTCTCTTGTTCTTAGCACTCGGTGTTGGTTTAGCGTTTACGCCGTGTGTGTTGCCTATGTATCCAATTCTAACGGGTATCGTTTTAGGTGGCGGCAAGCTCAGCCAAGGTCGAGCGCTGATGCTGTCGTTCATTTACGTGCAAGGCATGGCCTTAACCTACACCTTATTGGGTTTAGTGGTTGCCTCTGCCGGCATGCAGTTCCAAGCGGCTATGCAGCACCCTTACGTGCTGATCGCCTTGAGTGTTCTGTTCGTGGCGTTAGCGATGTCGATGTTTGGCGTTTATAATCTACAACTTCCAAGCAGCATCCAAACTTGGCTCAATAACCAAAGCAATAAGCAGCAAGGTGGCAATACTCTAGGCGTGTTCGCGATGGGTGCTATCTCTGGCTTAGTGTGTTCACCTTGTACTACAGCACCACTGTCTGGAGCATTGCTGTACGTTGCTCAAAGTGGTGACCTATTTACCGGTGCAATTGCCCTTTATGCCTTAGCGATCGGTATGGGTATTCCACTGGTCTTAGTCGCGGTATTTGGTAACAAGTTACTGCCGAAAGCGGGCGGTTGGATGGATAAGGTTAAGGTCGTATTTGGCTTCATCTTACTTGCGGCGCCAATCTTCCTATTAGAACGTATCATCCCTGAATTTTGGGCGACGGTACTTTGGTCTGGCCTTGGTTTCATCGCCTTTGGTTGGCTTTACCACAGCAAGAATACACTACCATTCGGTGGCTGGAAGCAAAGTGCAGTGGGCATCATCGCGATGCTCGGACTATTCGCTTCAGCGCAACCTGCCTTAAATTACTGGTTTGCAGAAAAGAGCGTGGTGGTTGAACAGCAAATCCAATTTGCGCGCGTCAACACGGTAGAAGAGTTAGAAATCCAGTTGATTGAAGCGAAGAAACTCGGTAAGCCAGTGATGCTCGATTTCTACGCCGATTGGTGTGTCGCATGTAAAGAGTTTGAGAAGTACACCTTCCATCAAGCCGATGTAGAGAACAAGCTTTCTGATTTTGTCCTTCTTCAAGCGGATGTAACGAAGAACATGCCCCAAGACATTGAATTGCTTAAACAGTTACAGGTGCTAGGTTTACCAACAATTGAGTTCTGGGACAGCAAGGGTAACCATGTTCCAAATGCTCGTGTCACCGGTTTTATGCCTGCAGATGTATTCTTAAAACACATGCAAGACCACCAGCTATAACGACGACATTCGTCTAAATATAAGCAAGAACGAAAGCCGCACCGCCCCTCCGTAACGAGATGGCAGTGCGGCTTTTTTGTGATTACAGGAAACACTTTCCAAGAACAGGGATAAAAGTCGATATGGTTCAGACTTTTAATGCATAGATATTGTCCACATACTCAATCAGGATGATAATAAATATTAACTAAATTGTTAAAAGTATGAACGTCATGGACTCGACCTATACCATCATCATTGCTGATGACCACCCTCTCTTTCGCAACGCCCTGTTTCAGTCAGTTCATATGGCGATCAGCGGTGCGAACCTGCTTGAGGCCGATTCTCTCGATGCCTTACTGACTCTGCTGAAAAAAGAAGATGAACCTGACCTGTTGCTTCTCGACCTTAAAATGCCGGGAGCAAACGGGATGTCGGGCTTAATTCAACTGCGTGCTGAATATCCAGATTTACCGATTGTGGTGATCTCAGCTAGTGAGGATGCCAGCGTTGTAACTCAAGTGAAGAGCCACGGTGCCTTTGGCTTTATTCCTAAATCGAGCGATATGCGTGAATTGGTGAGCGCACTGAATCAAGTGCTGAATGGCGACCCGTTCTTCCCTGAAGGGCTTATCACCAACAATGCAGCCTGTAGCGACCTTGCGGAAAAACTTTCCACACTGACGCCTCAGCAATACAAGGTTTTAGGGATGCTTTCAGACGGCCTGCTGAACAAGCAAATCGCGTATGAATTGAATGTTTCAGAAGCGACCATCAAAGCACACATGACAGCCATCTTCCGTAAACTGGATGTGAAAAACCGAACTCAGGCAGTTATCTTGCTACAAGAAGTCCACAACTAAGCTTCACTGATATCCTCTTCTAAAGTCGTCTTAGGCAAACATAAACCCAGCTTGACGACTTTATGATCATCTATCTCAGCAACCACCCAATTAATGTCATGCCACTCGAAGCTATCGCCCAGTACTGGATGCGCGCCTAACTCTCGTTCAGCCAATTGTTTTAGGGTCATGTCGCGCTCTTCTTCCGAGCCAAGTTCAATACCATAGCAGTCACTAACGGCTGCAATTGATAATCCAACCTCAAGGAAGAAGTCACCAAAGAATCGAGCTGCGTCTTCCGCCAAAGGTGCCTCACTGAATAGCTCACTTAAGCTATCTAGGTCTTTATCTTGACCCAAGACACAGAGAATATCGTTCGCCTCTAACACGGTACTGCCCGATGGGTGGAGCAAGGCATCTTTTCTAAACAGTGCGGTAATTCGCGTCCCTTCTGGCATAGACAAGCGCTTAAGCGGTTCGCCAATACACCACTTTTCCTCTTTCAACTTATAGACAAACATCTCCCACTCACTGGTAGGGTAGATCTCAATGCCGGTACGAGAAATAGGTGTCGGTGTTGGCGGTAAGGTCACTTTAGCGAGCCTCGCGACTTTCATTAAGCTGCCGCCCTGAACAATCAGCGAAACCATAACCACGAAGAAGGCGATATTGAAGTACAACTGAGCATTAGGCAGGCCAGCCATCATCGGGAATACCGCCAGAATGATCGGCACAGCACCACGTAAACCCACCCAAGAAACAAACCAACGTTCCTTGGTGGTAAAGCTTCTGAACGGCAGTAAACCCAACCAAACAGACAGTGGACGAGCAAACAAAATCATACCGAAGGCCAATGCCAACGCAGGAAGTGCAATGTCCATCAATGTCGATGGTGTAACCAATAAACCAAGCACCAAGAACATCACGATCTGGCTTAGCCACGTCATACCATCAAGAACATTTAGAATAGAGTGTCGAGAGCGCGTCGGACGATTACCAATGAACAGGCCCACTAGATAAATCGACAAGATACCGCTTCCGCCAAGCATGTTAGAGAACGCAAACAGAGCCACGCCACCACTAAGCACGAGAATTGAGTAAAGGCCATCAGCCAGTTGCACTCGATTGATTAGGCTCCACAGAACCCAACCACCACCGATGCCAACAAGGGTGCCGATACCAAACTGCATCGCAAAGCTTTGCAATAGGAAGTTCATTCCCATCTCGGCATCAGGATTACCCAGCAGCGCGATTAAAGTTACCGTCAGGAAGACAGCCATTGGGTCATTGGTACCAGATTCGATCTCTAGGGTTGAGCCAACACGTTCATTGAGGCTTTGCCCTTTCAACAGAGAAAATACCGCAGCCGCATCGGTCGAACCGACGATTGCGCCAACCAAGATGCCCTGCATCAATGACAGATCAAACAGCCAAGCCGCCATGAGTCCGGTTAAGGTGGCTGTGCATGCCACACCTATTGTGGCTAGTGAGAGTGACGGCCAGAAAGCGACTTTGAAGCTTGCGACCTTGGTTCGCATACCGCCATCAAGCAGGATCACAGCAAGCGCAAGGTTACTCACCAAGTAGGTCAGTGAGTAATCATCGAAATTAATGCCACCAGGGCCATCTTCGCCCGCCAACATACCAACGAACAAAAAGATCAAAAGAATCGGAACGCCCAATCGCGAGGACACTTGCGAGAAAAGCACACTGATGGCGATGAGTACGGCACCAGTCAGAAATAAGTGATTAATGGTTATTGCGTCCAATTCGTTCCCCCAAAGAATAAAACTCGAGCTTTAAGCATGTTGATCTTCTGCCGTTAAGCAAGGAACGGCCGAAGAAAGTACCGCAGTTACTATAACAAACTTATGTTTCGCTTCGTGTCATAAGCAGGACTAAATACAGTTTCTCGGTCATTTAGTTGTTAAATTTTATGACTCGCACTCTAATTCATCCCTTTTTGTTAGACCTTTGGCTAATTTAACATCATTGTAACATCACATTTTTCTATGGTTCTGCTTCCTAACCCCCATATTTCAGCACATTAGCGCGAATACCATCCCGACTAAAGTTGCACAGATCCCTTGACTCATCCTTGCTACATTCTAAATCGTAACATTACGTTAACACAGCAATTTCTAAAGAAATGGAATAAAGGAGAAGGCAATGGCGTTCGAATCTACGGAACATGCTCAAGCCTACTGGAAGGAAAACTTGGGAATAATGGGAACACTACTCGCAATATGGTTTGTGGTGTCTTATGGCGCTGGCATCTTATTTGTGGATGTCCTAAATACCATTCAATTTGGCGGATTTAAGCTAGGTTTTTGGTTCGCTCAACAAGGTTCAATTTATACCTTCGTGGCGTTGATATTTATTTACGTTGTTCGCATGAATAAGCTGGACAAAAAATACAACGTACAGGAAGACTAGAGGCTAGAACATGGATATTCAAACTTGGACGTTTATTCTCGTCGGTATTACTTTCGCAGTATATATCGGCATCGCAATCTGGGCTCGCGCTGGAACAACCAGTGAATTCTACGTTGCTGGCGGCGGCGTACACCCAGTAGCAAACGGCATGGCAACAGCCGCTGACTGGATGTCGGCAGCATCATTCATCTCAATGGCAGGTATCATCTCATTCGTTGGTTACGACGGTGCGGTTTACCTAATGGGTTGGACAGGTGGTTATGTACTACTTGCGCTATGTTTAGCACCTTACCTACGTAAGTTCGGTCAGTTTACGGTTCCTGATTTCATCGGTGAACGTTACTACTCGAAAACAGCACGTATGGTAGCGGTATTCTGTGCAATCTTCGTATCATTTACATACGTTGCAGGCCAGATGCGTGGTGTTGGCGTTGTATTCTCTCGTTTCCTAGAAGTTGATATTAACCTAGGCATCATCATTGGTATGGGTATTGTGTTCTTCTACGCAGTACTTGGTGGCATGAAAGGCATCACTTATACGCAGGTAGCTCAATTCTGTGTCCTCATTTTCGCCTTCCTTGTTCCAGCAATCTTTACCTCAATAATGATGACGGGTAACCCACTTCCACAAGTTGGTATGGGCTCTACTCTCTCAGGTACGGATGTATACCTACTTGATAAACTGGATGGACTAACAGAAGAACTCGGATTTACCGCCTATACCGAAGGTAACAAGAGCATGGTAGATGTATTCTTCATCTGTGCGGCTCTAATGGTAGGTACTGCCGGTCTTCCACACGTAATCATTCGTTTCTTCACGGTACCAAAAGTACGTGATGCTCGTATCTCTGCGGGTTGGGCTCTACTGTTCATCTCATTGCTATACACAACAGCACCAGGCGTTGCAGCATTCGCTCGTGTAAACATGATCGAAACGATTAACGGTCCAGACATGCAAGGTGTCGCAGCAGCAGACGCACCAAGCTGGTACAAAAACTGGGAAAGCACAGGTCTAGTCGGTTGGGAAGATAAGAACGGCGATGGCAAAATGTTCTACTCGGGCGATGAACGCAACGAGATGAAGATTAACCGTGACATCATCGTACTGGCTTCTCCAGAGCTAGCGAAACTACCAAACTGGGTTGTAGCACTACTTGCAGCCGGTGGCCTAGCCGCCGCACTATCAACAGCCGCTGGTCTACTATTGGTTATCTCAACGTCGATTTCACATGACTTGTTGAAGAAAGGCTTCAGACCAAACATGACCGACAAGCAGGAGCTGTTAGCCGCTCGTTTGGCAGCCATGGTCGCGATTGTTGGCGCAGGTTACTTGGGTATTAACCCACCAGGCTTCGTAGCACAGGTAGTAGCGTTTGCCTTCGGCTTAGCCGCAGCATCCTTCTTCCCTGCCATCATCCTAGGTATCTTCTACAAGAAGATGAACAAGGAAGGCGCAATTGCAGGTATGTTGTCAGGTATTGCCTTCACAGCAAGCTACATCATCTACTTCAAGTTCATTAACCCAGCAGCAAGCACACCTGAAAACTGGTGGTTTGGTATCAGCCCAGAAGGCATCGGTACGCTAGGTATGTGTCTAAACTTCGTAGTATCGATTGCTGTAAACAAAGTAACAGCTGAAGTACCACAAGATGTACAAGATATGGTTGAGAACATCCGTTACCCGAAAGGCGCAGGTGAAGCTCACGACCACTAAGCAGAGATGTTTAGCAAAAAATGAATCAGTACTTACATTGTAGGGATTAGGTACTAATTCCAAGAAAGCCGATACATAAAGTATCGGCTTTTTCTTTTTCTGCTCATTTTATAAAAAGACAAACAAAGGGTTGTTTTTAACGCCTCACTTGATAATAATTATCATTAACATCCATTAAAGAGATGCAAATGATGATGAAAGAGCAGCAGGTTCTCTACTCAAGATTTTACAAAGCACAGGATCGCTTTGCTTCATTAGAACAAGTTCAAGGCCACGAGCCTTTTGTGATTCGAGACTACATCGAGTGTGCACTTACGCTTTCCGCTTACTATGAAAAGCATGCCGCCCAAGAAAACATCTTGTTATGTGAACTATACCTGCGCCAAGTTTTCTTCCATTTGATTGAAGCGATTGAGTCTCCTGACCGTAGTTTCACCTTTCGTCATATCTGCCTAGACTCTATTCACTCACCACTATTTTATTTGAAACGCCATTACTGCCAGCAACCACAAGGCCAAGCGCGTTTTTTGAATATCAGCCAAACACTACAACAAGTCCAAGCCCCACTTGGCTAACAAGGATAGAACATGACCCTACAATTTCGAATTGAAAAAGACAGCATGGGGGAGGTTAAAGTCCCTGCGGATGCGCTATACCAAGCACAAACCCAACGTGCCGTAGATAACTTCGCGTTTAGTTCACACAAGATGCCAACCAGTTTTATTCAAGCTCTGGCGTTAATTAAGCTTGCCGCCGCCGATACCAATGCTCAATTAGGTTTACTGGAAGGTGATATTGCCAACGCGATAGCAGAAGCCAGCCAAGAGATCATCGATGGTAAGCATCTCGATCAATTCCCAATCGATGTCTACCAAACCGGCTCTGGCACCAGTTCTAACATGAACGCCAACGAAGTGATTGCGACACTAGCGTCAAGAAGCTTGCAAGGCGACGTGAACCCGAATGATCACGTCAACATGGGCCAGAGCAGTAACGATGTGGTACCAACTGCAATTCAAGTCAGTGTCGCACTCACTGCTGAAAATAAATTACTACCTGCACTAACCCACCTCTCTGAAGCACTTACCATCAAGCAACAGGAGCTTGCTCAGGTAGTGAAGACGGGCCGTACTCATCTAATGGATGCGATGCCGATTACCTTTGCTCAAGAGCTTGGTGGTTGGAAATTTCAGATTGAACATGCCAAGCAAGCAATAGAAAGCAGCTTGCCAGCAGTCAAGGCGCTTGCTCAAGGTGGTACAGCGGTAGGTACGGGGATCAATGCCGACCCACGCTTTGCCGATAAGTTTGCGAGTAACCTCTCTCAATCAACGAAGATCAGTTTTACCTCGAGTGAAAACTTCTTTTTTAACCTCAGCAGCCAAGACGCGATCGTTGCGCTGTCTGGTCAGCTCAAAACTGCAGCAGTTGCGATCATGAAGATCTCAAACGATCTTCGCTGGATGAATTCAGGACCATTAGCTGGCTTAGGGGAAATTGAGTTGCAGGCTCTACAACCGGGTTCATCGATCATGCCTGGTAAAGTGAACCCTGTAATTCCAGAAGCAGCTGCAATGGCGGCAGCACAAGTGATTGGCAATGACACCACCATTACGGTGGCTGGGCAATCGGGTAACTTCCAACTGAACGTGATGCTGCCTGTGATTGCTCATAACGTATTAGAAAGCATAGAACTGTTAGCCAACAGCTCAGTCGCGTTGGCTGATAAAGTAATTGCGACTTTCACTGTGCGCCAAGACAATCTTGATTTAGCGCTTTCAAAGAATCCAATTCTGGTGACCGCACTTAACCCTGTGATTGGCTACCTAAAAGCGGCGGATATCGCCAAGAAAGCCTACAAGGAGGGCTTACCAATTCTTGATGTTGCAGAAAGAGAAACTGATCTCAGCCGAGAAGAACTCAGCAAGCTGCTTGATCCAAGCACACTGACGCAGGGTGGTATTGCAGGTTAGTTAGAAAGCTGACAGGCATTTGCTGAAACTCGCTGAAATAGCAGAGACAAAAAAGGCCTCATACGAGGCCTTTTCACTATCCGCTCACAAATCCAAACGTGCTAATCCAAATTAACTCACACGATTCAATACCGCTCTGAGTTTTAACGGTTTTACTGGCTTAGCAATAAAGCTGAAGCTGTTGGCCTTTATCGCAGCTAACATGTCATCGGTTCTATCGGCACTGATGATGACCCCTTCAAAAGAATCTCCAAGACGCAAACGACATTGCTGCAACACTTCGAGACCCGTTCGGCCATTATCGAGGCGATAATCAGAGAAAATTACATCCGGCTGCCAATCATTATCAAGGCACTGCAAGCTTTCGACTAAGTCGACGGCGGTCTTAACCTCACAGCCCCAACGTCCAATCAAGTTTTCCATACCAACTAAGATTTCTCGTTCATTATCGACACACAATATTTTCAGATGTTCGATGTCGCTGGTCGCCATTGGCGCCGAAGCTTGCACAACCGGAGCAACTTTTTCAGCTCTCGCTAAGTTGATGGAAAAGACGCTGCCTTGTCCTGGCCATGAACGCATCGATATTTGATGACCGAGAACATGGGCAATACCTTTCGAGATCGCTAACCCTAACCCCAAACCTTGATCGGCACGAACTTGGCTACCACGCGTAAACTCTTCGAAGATCTCTTGTTGCTTGTCTTCGTCGATACCGGTTCCGTTATCCCACACATCGATTCGCACCTGACCATTTACTCGTCTCGCACCGAGAACGACTTTACCCTCAGGGTTATAGCGGAACGCATTAGTCAAAAAGTTCTGAATCACGCGTCTCAATAATTTAGGATCCGAGTGAATAAACAGTGACGATGGGATCATCTGGAATTGAATCTTCTGCTGCGTTGCCAAAGCACTAAATTCAGCATTCAAATTGGTCAGCACATCATGCACGGCAATCGCGTGAATGTTAGTTTCTAATTTTCCTGACTCTAATCGCGAGATATCAAGCAGGTCGCCAATCAGATCTTCAGCCGCACCCAACGCACTTTCGATATGAGAAGAAAGCTGCTTCTCCTCTTGCTCTTTCGCCACCTCAGACAGCGACGAAGCAAATAGACGCGCGGCATTGAGCGGCTGCATCAAATCGTGACTTACTGCGGCAAGAAAACGGCTCTTAGATTGAGATTCTTGGTCAGAAATTTGAGTGGCTTTAACTAAACGCTGATTGAGCTTTTCAAGCTCTTGAGTTCGCTCATGAACCCTCGACTCCAAACTTTCATTGGCATCTTTTAGCGCTTGCTCTGCTTGTCTGAATACCGTGATGTCGGTAAAGCTCATTACAAAGCCACCACTTGGCATCGGGTTACCTTGCACCTCAATCACTCGGCCATCAGGACGAATACGAGATGAGGTGTGTCGTGTGCCTTGCTCGAGGTGATAAACACGACGTCGAACGTGATCTTCTGGGTCACCCGGACCACACAAGCCTTGTTGAGCATTGTGGCGAATCACATCTGAAATGGGCCGGCCGACTTGAATCAATCCAACAGGGAATTCAAACAGTTCTAAGTAACGTTGATTCCACGCCACCAGCCTCATTTGTTTGTCTATTACTGCAATGCCTTGCCCTATGTGTTCAATCGCACCTTGCAATAAACCACGACTGAAATCGTACAGCTCTGATGCTTCATCTACGATGGTCGCCACTTCCTCAAGCTGCATATTTCTGCCCTGCAAGGCCGAAGTGAGTACTAACTTTGCGGAAGAAGCACCAAATACCCCTGCGAGCACGCGCTCTGCGTGTCGAATCAAACTAGCAGGCGCTTGTTGATTAGGAAGTAACGGCTGGCCGTGTTGCTGCCAATAGCTGTGTAAGGCACTTTTCGCTCGCTTTCGACCGACAAAACGCGAGGCGAGCATCTCTAACTCCGCCACCGTGACTCGGTTCTGATAGAGGCTGATATTTTCATTTTCAGGCAGTGGCGTACCAACAAATGCTGCTGATTGTAAGCGCTCACTTAGGCTTGGTCGTGTCGTCATCGAGACCACTACATAACACAGGGTATTGAGTAAGATACTCATCACGATACCCCAGTTTGAACTGCTGACATCCCAACTACTCAGCAACTCTGGCGGCGTAATCATCCACAGCAGTAAATTACTGTCGCTATCGCCCGCCAACATACTGGTTTGGCTCATCAGGGTGATCAGCCAAATCACTGAACCGACTAATAAGCCAACATAAACGCCCTTTCGATTACCCAGACGCCAATACAAACCACCGATCAAGGCGGGGGCAAACTGCGCAATCGCCGCAAAGGAAAGAAAGCCGATCGCCGACAGAGAATGAATGGTATCGAGCGCCTGATAAAATGCCCAAGCACCCAGCAGCAGTAATAGGATCAGCCCACGACGAATCACCAATAACAAGCCAGAAAAATGTTTATGCGTTCTTTGCGTCAAGCGCATACGACGCAACAACAGTGGCATCACAAGATCATTCGATACCATGATCGCCAATGCAATGGTCGAGACAATCACCATACCACTCGCCGCCGAGGTACCTCCAAGAAAAGCCAGCAAAGCAATATGATTGGCTCCTTCTGCCATCGGCACGCTGATCACATAAGTATCAGCCGGCATACCAGTAAGTAATCCCTGACCTGCCCAAGCAATCGGTAGAACAAATAGCCCCATCAGAATGAGATAAAGAGGAAATAACCAGCGAGCGGTGTGTAAGTCTTGAGGTCGTTCGTTTTCAACCACCATGGTGTGAAACTGACGCGGCAGACAGACAATCGCCAACATCGTGAGAATAGTGTGAATCACTAACGTGGGAATATTGGGCGATTCATAAGTGGAAGCCGCAACATCAAGCAAGTCGATTTTATCGCTACTCATCGCGAGGTAAATGATAAACAGACCAACAATCAAGAAGGCCGCTAGTTTTACAATCGACTCAAACGCCACCGCCATCATCATGCCACGGTGATGTTCCGTGTTGTCGATATGCCGCGTACCAAAAAGCATCGTAAAAATCGCTAATGCACCGACTACAAACCAAGAGACGTGATAATTCTGATATCCGAAATCTTCGGCAAGATCGGGAGCTACAATCTCCAAGCCCATCGTGATACCACGTAGCTGTAGCGCGATATAAGGAAGAATACCGACCACGGCAATCACAGTGACGGCAACAGCCAAGCCCTGAGACTTTCCATAACGAGCCGCGATAAAGTCGGCAATAGAGGTGATGTGTTCACGCTTCGCGATGAGGATCAGCCGAGCTAAGATCCGCCACCCCAACGTGAAAACTAAAATAGGGGCGAGGTAGATGGGCAAGAACGACCAAGGGTTATTACTGGCCTGCCCGACCGTTCCGTAGAAAGTCCAAGAGGTACAATACACCGCAATAGAAAGGCTATAGATCCATGGACGCCAGCGTGATAGCCAACGAACTTGCCTGTCTCCATACCACGCGATCAGAAATAACACGCCCAAGTAAGCTAAAGAGACTGGAATTACTACCCATCCTTGCATTGAAAACCCTTTCTTCATCCATAAAAAAACCTCTCCATAAGGGAGAGGTTTCATTTAACTAGGGAAGTGCGTTTAACTCAATCGCATCGCTTGAATTCTGTGCTTTGGGCTTTAATTCTGAGCATCAGATTGAGCAGAGGCTGTTTGATTGACTTCAACAACTGAACTTCTCTCATCCAACTTAATGAATAAAGCTAATCCGCCCATCGCAGCCATGCCCCAGAAAATATTCGCTCCCCAAAGCTCATAACCCCAACCGCTTAAAGTGGTCATTAACGCGATAAAGGCGCCAAGTGGGATCGCGTTGTACAGAGCTTGCAGGGCGACCATCTTGTTCTGTTCTTCAGATTGGATGTATTGAATCGCAGCGATGTGCGCCATGGCGAATGTCACGCCGTGAAGCAGTTGCACAAGAATCAAAGCCGCGATCGCGGTAGTCGATGCGGTAATTCCCCAACGAGCCATCACACCTAATGCTGCTATCACGAACAGAGTACGTAACGTGATTCCAGAAAACAGTCGCTTGCTCAAAGCAAACACAGCCACTTCTGCAACAACACCTAAACTCCACAAGTAACCAATAATCGCTTCAGAGTGACCCGCCTCTTTCCAATAAATCGCACTAAAGCTGTAGTAAGCAGCATGGCTACCTTGCAGTAGGGCCATCAAGGCTAAAAATTTAACCACTGACGACTCTCTTAGTAATTCACCTAATTTTGGTCGTACCGCTTGTTGCTCAGAGTGTGTCACCGGCATCACGTTAGGGTTTCTCATCGCCAATACTAATGACATCAGCACACCAGCAAACGCCGTATACAAAATCATGTCAGTACCGAATTGCGCGACCAAATAACCAACCACAGTCGAACCGGCAATAAAGGCAATCGAACCCCATAAACGAGTGCGCCCGTAGTCGAGCATATTAAGACGACTATAGTGGTTAGCCATCGCATCCGAGAGTGGAATGATTGGCCCATAACATAGGTTAAACAGAACCGTTGCTAACAGCATCAATATAAAACTGCCGCCAGTGAAGAAGTGGAAGCCAACAAACAGCAGTGCCGCGAAGCTCAAACAACGCAAAGCTGGCATTAAATGCTCAACTTTATGGATACGTGGCGTAATCACCAGGTTAGCTACACAACGCGTCGCAAAGCCAATACCAATTAGGACACCAATGTCACCCGCAGAAACGCCTTGGTCTTCAAACCACAGCGCCCAAAATGGCAAATAAACACCATAGGCAAAAAAGAAACCAAGAAAATACTGGGAGATCCAGCCATAGGGAGAAGGGCTAAACATAAATAACCTATAAAATGTGCGGAAAAAGGCAGAACCAATTATGCCTACGTCGCATACGATGAAAAAGGGAATTATTGAGGAGATAACATTCCTGTATTCAATCAATATCGATATCCCATTTGACTAAGATATCCGGCGCTCACCCGCACCCACGATCGCATTTAGACTAAAGTCGTCTGGAGCTTCGCTGGTAATTTGTCAGACTGAAAAGAGACTCCTACTTCTTTCGATGCTTATGCCTGATAAATTTAATATGCAGCACCCGCCCTTCGATAGCCTATCCAACACGGAGCAGTTAACGCTGCGCTCCTCATTGGATGTGGTTTATTACCGAGCACACGAGGTGATATTGGAGGCAGACCGCCCAAGTCGCCATCTGCATATTCTGATTAAAGGCGCTGTTGAAGAGCGCGCGAGCAGCGATGGAGAGATCTACGCACACTATGCCAATGACGATATCTTCGATGTACGCAGTCAGTTTGAGCCTCACACCAAACACCAATATATCGCACTTGAAGATACGCTAAGTTATCTACTGCCAACCGATATCTTTCTCGAGCTTTACCACGCCAATGGCCAGTTTGCCGCTTACTTTGATAGCAACCTTTCGACTCGAAAAGCGCTAATTGAAGCCGCTCAACAGCAGCAGAATCTTGCCGAGTTCATACTGACCAAAGTGGACGAATCGATCTATCACCCTCCACTGATACTGGAACCCGGCCAACCTATCAACCAAGTCACTCAAACCCTTAAAGAACAAGGGCTGGACTCGGCCTTAATTCATTTAGAACATGATGATCCAAAAGCTTTTAGATCATCATGTACCTTTCCATATGGAATCGTCACAAGAACCAATTTGTTGCACGCGGTAATGCTCGATAATCGTCCACTCGATACGGCGGTTGGCGAGATAGCAACCTTCCCTGTTTTGCATGTTAATCAAGGCGACTTCTTATTTAACGCCATGATCACCATGACCCGAAATCGCGTAAAAAGGCTGATGGTTTGTGATGGTCAAAACGCAGTGGGTATGGTCGATATGACGCAAATACTCAGCGCGTTCTCCACTCACTCGCACGTGCTTACTTTGCGAATTGCGCGGGCCACCAGCATTGAAGAGTTGGCCATGGCTTCAAACAAACAGCGTCAATTGGTCGAAAGCCTACTCAGTAACGGTATTCGCACACGCTTTATCATGGAGCTAATTTCAGCCGTAAATGAACAGATTATAGAGAAAGCGTTTGAGCTGGTTATCCCGCCAGCGCTGCACAATCATTGCTGCCTGATCGTGCTTGGGTCTGAAGGACGCGGGGAGCAAATTCTCAAAACCGATCAAGACAACGCTCTGATTATTCAAGATGGTTTGGAATGGCACCAGTGCCAAAGTGCCATGAACGACCTCACCCATACCCTGCAACAATTAGGTTACCCACTGTGCCCTGGCAATGTGATGGTCAACAATCCCAAATGGGTACATTCACAGCAAGAGTGGAAACAAACTCTGACGAGTTGGGTAAAAAAAGCGACGCCAGATACGGTGATGGATATTGCGATTATGGCGGATGCACACGCAGTTGCAGGCAATAGAGATCTGCTACTCCCTGTTAAGCAGCACTTGAGTGATTTGATGCTCGGACAAGAATTAATTCTTACGGAATTCTGCCGCCCCGCGCTGAACTTCTCGGTTCCCCTCACCCTATTTGGCAATGTGAAGCAATCCAAGTCAGGGCTCGACATCAAACAGGGCGGTATTTTCCCTATCGTGCACGGTGTGAGAGCACTTTGCCTTGAACATGGTGTCACGGTAAACAACACCTTTGAACGTATTGAACAGTTGGTCATCAAGAAAGTGCTCGAGCAAAGTACCGCCGATAACCTTAATGAAGCGCTCAAACAATTCTTTAAGTGGCGCTTAACCCAAAGACTTTCTCAACAGCACAGCAGCAACAAGATTAACGTCAAACTAATGGAGCGAGCAGACAGAGATCTGCTTCGTCATAGCCTGCATGTGGTGAAGAAATTCAAACAATGGCTCGGCTATCACTATCAGATACGAGATTAGGCGATTGAACGATGAATAGGTTGGTTCGCTATTACTGGCATCACAAGCTCAAAGGCTCTCCCTATCAGCCTCTCTTTACTGCGCCAATTGATCACGAATATGTCTCACTCGATTGCGAAACCACCAGCCTAGACCCCAATCAGGCAGAATTAGTTACTATTGCCGCGACAAAGATCATCGGTAACCGAATCATTACCAGCCAACCTTTTGAAGTCCGATTGCGCGCCCCTCAATCGCTCGATTGCAATTCAATAAAAATCCACCGTATTCGTCATCAAGATCTAAAGCACGGCATCGAAGAAAAACAGGCTTTAGTTGAGTTACTGGATTTCATCGGAAATCGTCCTTTAGTCGGCTATCACATCCGTTATGATAAAAAAATTCTCGACCGCGCCAGTTTAAAACAACTTGGATTTCCACTGCCTAACCGATTAGTCGAAGTGAGCCAACTTTATCAAGACAAACTCGAAAGACAGCTACCCAATGCCTATTTTGATCTCAGTATGGACGCCATTTGTCGCCAGCTCGATTTACCCATCCCCGTCAATAAACATGATGCATTACAAGACGCTATCTCTGCAGCTCTGATCTTTGTGCGCCTGAAACATGGTGACCTGCCTCGTTTCAACTCTTCTTATTCTTAATTCAACCACTGGCTCTTCACATAGAGAGCAATATCTCAAAAATGAACTTAACTCGCTATTTTGTAAGTGAAAAGCAGCGTCTCATCCTAAAGTCTAATTGTGGAAATCGCCGTCCTAGCCGAGAGTGATAACACAACGACGGTTCTGTAATAGACCTAGAAACTGAACACAAAGGAAGTTGCCAGTTCATTAGGAATGTAGGCACAAGGAGAGATGCAATGAGTGAAGCCCACGTTTATCCGGTAAAAGAAAATATTAAATCAACCACACACGCGGATAATGACACTTACCTAGCCATGTACCAGCAATCTGTTTCTGACCCTGAAGGCTTTTGGGGTGAACACGGAAAAATCGTTGATTGGATTAAGCCTTTCACACAGGTAAAAAATACCTCTTTCGACCCTGGCCATATCGACATCCGCTGGTTTGAAGATGGCACGCTTAACGTTTCGGCTAACTGTATCGACCGCCACCTTGCTGAGCGCGGTGATGAAGTCGCAATCATTTGGGAAGGCGATGACCCTGCCGATGATAAAACCCTAACCTTTAACGAACTACACAAAGAAGTGTGCCTGTTTTCAAATGCTCTGAAAGAGCAAGGCGTACGTAAAGGTGATGTAGTTTGTTTATACATGCCAATGGTTCCAGAAGCTGCGGTTGCCATGCTTGCATGTACCCGCATCGGTGCGGTTCACACAGTGGTATTCGGTGGTTTCTCACCTGAAGCACTGTCTGGTCGTATTATCGATTCAAATTCTAAAGTCGTGATCACTGCCGATGAAGGCGTGCGTGGCGGCCGTGCTGTTCCACTGAAGAAAAACGTCGACGAAGCACTGACTAACCCTGAAGTGAAAAACATCGAGAAGGTTGTGGTATTCAAACGCACTGGCGGCGATGTTGCTTGGCACGAACACCGTGACGTGTGGTGGCATGATGCTATCGCAAACGTATCGGCAGATTGCCCACCAGAAGAGATGAATGCGGAAGATCCACTATTCATTCTTTATACATCAGGCTCAACAGGCAAACCTAAAGGTGTTATGCACACCACAGGTGGTTACCTAGTTTATGCAGCCATGACCTTCAAATACGTATTCGATTACCAAGAAGGCGAAACCTTCTGGTGTACTGCGGATGTGGGCTGGATTACCGGTCACACTTACCTTGTTTACGGACCGCTTGCCAATGGTGCGAAAACCATCCTGTTTGAAGGCGTGCCGAACTATCCGAACACAAGCCGCATGAGTGAAGTGGTCGATAAGCATCAAGTAAATATTCTTTATACTGCGCCAACGGCTATTCGAGCTCTAATGGCAAAAGGTAATGAAGCGGTTGAAGGGACTTCTCGTGACAGCCTAAGAGTCATGGGATCTGTTGGCGAACCTATCAACCCAGAAGCGTGGGAGTGGTACTACAAAACGATTGGTAATGAGCAGTCTCCGATTGTCGATACATGGTGGCAAACAGAAACGGGCGGTATCTTAATCGCACCTCTACCAGGCGCAACCGACCTAAAACCGGGTTCGGCGACTCGCCCATTCTTCGGTGTGCAACCCGCGCTTGTCGACAACATGGGCAACATCATTGAAGGCGCGACTGACGGCAACCTTGTGATTCTTGACTCTTGGCCAGGACAAATGCGTACCGTTCATGGCGATCATGACCGTTTTGAGCAGACTTACTTCTCTACCTTTAAAGGCATGTACTTTACCAGTGATGGTGCTCGTCGTGATGAAGACGGTTACTACTGGATTACTGGTCGTGTGGATGACGTACTTAACGTGTCAGGTCACCGCATGGGCACTGCTGAGATTGAATCGGCACTAGTAGCATTCGATAAGATTGCAGAGGCAGCGATTGTCGGCATTCCTCATGATATTAAAGGCCAAGCAATTTACGCTTACATCACGCTGAATGATGGTGAATTCCCAACCGCAGAGCTTCATAAAGAAGTGAAAGACTGGGTACGTAAAGAGATTGGCCCAATCGCAACACCAGACGTACTGCATTGGACAGACTCTTTGCCAAAAACTCGTTCGGGTAAAATCATGCGTCGTATCCTACGTAAGATTGCCACAGGCGATACTGGCAACCTAGGCGATACGTCGACACTGGCAGACCCAAGCGTGGTCGATAAACTGATTGCAGAGAAAGCAGAACTGGCATAAGCAACCCGTCACATTAGCTTATCACTGTTTAAAACAGACCATTAATAAACCGTCACCTATGTGGCGGTTTTTTTATGGCTGATCTTGATCTCAAATATCTTCGATAAAATTAAGGCAATCGCGGTTTTTTGTTAAGTTGATAACAATTTCATGCCGTACTTATAGGAGATTAGACCAGTAAATTGCTGCGATTTGCGCTGAATTAGCTATAATCTGGTTCTAATTTTTAAATTTGGGTTTTTCTTACTGGAAATTAACCCCAAATTTTCAATAAAATGGCAACATTCACATTCGTAAACACGATAAAGGAAGATAGCCCCACAATGTCTACAAAGTTTCGCATTCTAGTTTTAAATGGCCCAAACCTTAACCTGTTAGGCCTTAGAGAGCCGGCACACTACGGTTCTCAAACACTTGACCAGATTATTAGCTCTTTGACCGAGCAAGCGAAAACACACGATGTTGAGCTGTCTCACTTACAGTCAAATCGTGAGTATGAACTGATTGAAGCTATCCATAGTGCTTATCAAAATGTTGATTTCATTATTATCAACCCAGCGGCCTTTACACATACCAGTGTGGCGTTGCGTGATGCACTACTTGGTGTTGCTATCCCATTTATTGAGGTTCACCTATCGAATGTTCACGCACGTGAACCATTCCGTCACCACTCTTACCTATCTGATAAAGCAGAAGGTGTGATTTGTGGCTTAGGTGCCCAAGGTTATCAATTTGCTTTGACGGCTGCGCTCAACAAGCTCAACGCAAAGTAAATAAAAACAACGAACTATTACTAACCTACTCAGTCAAAGAGTAAGTTCAATCAACAGATAAAGAGAAAGAAACAATGGATATTCGCAAAATCAAAAAGCTAATCGAATTGGTTGAAGAGTCTGGTATTTCTGAGCTAGAAATCTCTGAAGGTGAAGAGTCAGTACGAATCAGTCGTAACAGCCCTGTATCTGCAGCGCCTATTCAATATGCAGCGGCTCCAGCTCCTGTAGCGGCAGCAGCACCTGCGGCGGCACCTGTAGCAGCAGAAGCAGCAGCTCCTGCGGTTCCAGCTGGTCACCAAGTTCTTTCTCCAATGGTTGGTACTTTCTACGGCGCTCCAAGCCCAGATGCAAAACCATTCGTTAAAGTTGGTCAATCTGTAACTGCTGGCGAAACTCTATGTATCGTTGAAGCAATGAAAATGATGAACCAAATCGAAGCTGATAAGTCTGGTGTTGTAACAGCAATCCTAGTTGAAGACGGTCAACCAGTAGAATTCGACCAAGCTCTAGTAATTATCGAATAATAGAGAGCACTTATTATGTTAGATAAATTAGTAATCGCGAACCGTGGTGAAATTGCACTGCGTATTCTGCGAGCATGTAAAGAGCTTGGCATCAAAACGGTAGCGGTTCACTCAACCGCTGACCGTGAGCTTAAGCACGTACTTCTTGCTGATGAAACCATTTGTATTGGTCCAGCTCGCGGTATCGATAGCTACCTGAACATTCCTCGTATCATCAGCGCAGCTGAAGTTACAGGTGCAGTCGCTATTCACCCAGGCTACGGCTTCCTATCTGAAAATGCAGACTTTGCAGAACAGGTAGAGCGCAGTGGTTTTATCTTCGTTGGCCCTAAAGCTGAAACCATTCGCATGATGGGTGACAAAGTGTCAGCTATCACGTCAATGAAAAAAGCCGGTGTACCTTGTGTACCAGGTTCTGACGGTCCTCTTGATGACGATGAAGTAAAAAACAAGGCGCACGCTAAGCGCATTGGCTTCCCTGTAATCATCAAGGCATCTGGCGGCGGCGGCGGTCGTGGTATGCGTGTTGTTCGTTCTGAAGCAGAACTAACAGAAGCTATCGCAATGACTCGTGCTGAAGCAAAAGCATGTTTCAATAACGACATGGTTTACATGGAAAAATTCCTAGAAAACCCACGTCACATTGAAGTACAAGTGCTTGCAGATGGCCAAGGTAATGCTATTCACCTAGGTGAGCGTGACTGTTCAATGCAGCGTCGTCACCAGAAAGTTGTGGAAGAAGCTCCAGCACCAGGTATCACTGAAGAGATGCGTAAGTACATCGGCGACCGTTGTACTCGTGCATGTCTTGAGATTGGTTACCGCGGCGCAGGTACGTTTGAATTCCTATACGAGAACGGTGAGTTCTACTTCATCGAAATGAACACTCGTATTCAGGTTGAGCACACGATTACTGAAATGGTAACGGGTATCGATCTAGTGAAAGAGCAACTTCGCATTGCTGCTGGTCAGCCTCTATCATTCACACAGGATGATATTAAGCTGCGCGGCCACTCAATCGAATGTCGTATCAACGCGGAAGATCCGGTTCGCTTCCTACCTTCTCCAGGTAAGATTACGCGCTTCCACGCTCCAGGCGGCATGGGTGTACGTTGGGAATCTCACATCTACACTGGCTACACAGTGCCACCGCATTACGATTCAATGATCGGCAAGCTGATCACTTACGGTGAGAACCGTGACGTAGCGATTGCACGTATGAAGAACGCACTAGCAGAAATGATTGTTGAAGGTATCAACGTCAATACTGAGCTGCAATTAGCGATTATGAACGACGAAAACTTCCAACACGGTGGTGCAAACATCCACTACCTTGAGAAGAAACTTGGTCTGCAATAGAAGCTAGCCTTCCGTAATACGTTCTCTGCAGAACAGTAATAAATGCTCACTTCGGTGGGCATTTTTGTTTTTAAACACTCGCAAAAATCAATCAATAATCCCTCTTATAATCCGCGGTGTTTTGGTGAATTTGCTCATATTTTCTGCTAGACTCCCCATCCAATTTTTCTCATATAGAAGATGCAGCCATGCCTTGGATTCAAATCAAGCTTAATGCGACCAATGAAAATGCCGAACAAATCGGCGACATGTTAATGGAAGAGACTGGTGCTCTTTCTGTAACTTTCCTGGATGCACAAGATACCCCTGTATTTGAGCCTCTGCCGGGTGAAACTCGCCTTTGGGGTGATACTGACATTCTCGCGCTATACGACGCTGAGATTGATACTGGTGTCGTTCTAGCGCAGATTAAAGCAAGTAACATGTTCCCTGCAGACTTTGCTCATAAAATCGAGCAGATTGAAGACAAGGACTGGGAACGCGAATGGATGGATAACTTCCACCCAATGAAGTTTGGTGAGCGTCTTTGGATCTGCCCGAGCTGGCGTGATATCCCAGAACCTGACGCTGTGAACGTCATGCTAGACCCTGGTCTTGCATTTGGTACAGGTACTCACCCAACAACGGCATTGTGTCTTGAATGGCTGGAAGGCTTAGACCTTACAGGCAAAACCGTGATCGACTTCGGTTGTGGCTCTGGCATTCTTGCGATCGCTGCGATCAAACTGGGCGCTGAAAAAGTTATCGGGATCGACATTGATCCTCAAGCTCTGCTTGCTTCAAAAGACAACGCACAACGCAATGGTGTTGCTGAGCAGCTAGAGGTGTTCCTACCACAAGATCAACCTGAAGGTCTGATTGCTGACGTTGTGGTTGCTAACATTCTTGCAGGTCCATTACGCGACCTTTCAGGCATCATCAAAGGCCTAATTAAGCCAACGGGTGTGCTTGCGATGTCGGGTGTTTTGGATACACAAGCAGAAGATGTTGCGACTTATTATCGTGATGAGCTTCACATTGATCCAATCATTGAACAACAAGAATGGTGTCGAATCTCTGGTCGCAAGCAAGGCTAGACAAGACTTTGGGCGCTAATTGACTGAATTTTAAGCAAATTACAAAAACAAATTGTAAATGCTCAAATATTAGTCTTTTCACGCAGCGAAAAAATGCGTAAAATGCGCGCCCTTGCTGGTACAGAACTGTGATGACATTTTTTGAAAATCGGAAATTATCAACTTAAGAACAATCTAATCGTCGCTCCTATGGCTGGCGTAACGGATAGACCATTCCGTGAGTTGTGTCTTCGTTACGGTGCGGGGATGGCAGTCAGTGAAATGATGTCCTCCAATCCGAAAGTTTGGAAAACGTCAAAGTCTCAGCAGCGTATGGTACATGAAGGCGAATCGGGCATTCGTTCAGTACAAATCGCTGGTGCAGATCCACAGCTTATGGCCGAGGCTGCTCAATTCAATGTTGCTAACGGTGCGCAAATCATCGATATCAATATGGGTTGTCCAGCCAAAAAAGTGAATAAGAAGCTTGCGGGCTCAGCCCTACTTCAGCATCCAGAACTCATTGAAGATATTCTGAAAGCTGTGGTAAATGCTGTCGACGTTCCAGTAACGTTGAAAACGCGCACAGGCTGGGATACAGACAATAGAAACTGTGTCCAAATCGCTAAAATAGCCGAAGACTGCGGCATACAAGCTCTTGCCCTTCACGGGAGAACTCGCGCTTGTATGTACAAAGGTGAGGCAGAATACAAACACATTAAAGCAGCAAAACAAGCAGTATCTATTCCGGTTATCGCTAACGGTGATATCGATAGCCCGGAAAAAGCTAAGTTTGTGCTGGAGTACACTGGCGCTGATGCTTTAATGATAGGTCGACCTGCCCAAGGACGTCCTTGGATTTTTAACGAAATCCTACACTATTTGGAAAACGGCACCACGATGGATCCGCTCCCGACTTCGGAAGTGAAAGACATCATGCTTGGTCATGTGAACGCTCTACATGAATTTTATGGCGAGTTTTTAGGCCCCCGAATTGCTCGTAAGCATGTGGGTTGGTACCTAAAAGAACATGAACAGGCGAGTGAGTTTCGCCGTACCTTCAACGCATTCGAAGCAGGTGATCTGCAGCTTGAAGCGCTAGAAGGTTTTTTTGATAACGTTGCACCATAATTACGAGAAGAGCTAGACCGAATATGTTCGAACAAAATCTGACTTCAGAAGCATTGACAGTAACTACAGTTACATCACAAGACCAAATCACGCAGAAGCCTCTACGTGACTCAGTTAAAGCATCATTGAAAAATTACCTTGCTCAATTAAACGGTCAAGAAGTCAGCGAGTTATACGAATTAGTATTAGCTGAAGTTGAACAGCCACTACTAGACACTATCATGCAGTACACTCGCGGTAACCAAACTCGCGCAGCAACCATGATGGGTATTAACCGCGGTACTCTTCGCAAGAAACTTAAAAAATACGGCATGAACTAATCGTTCTTTCGTAATTAATTGAATTGAAAGCCAAGCTCATTTATTGAGTTTGGCTTTTTTTTGCTTATGAGACGGCTAACGGCAGCGACGATCATTTGCAGAATCCAGCGCCGCTAAAATAGAACAATGACTTGCATCATCATCACTATGACCACAGCACGCATCATTGATCTTTTTAAGTGCCGTTCGAATCTTGGTCAGCTCCGTTATCTTTTCATCAATCATCTCTAACTTAGAAGAAGTAATCGACTTCACTTCAGCGCAACTGTGTTGAGTCGCTTCAAGGCGAATCTCTAACAATTCTTTGATTTCATCTAAACTCAGCCCTAACTCTTTAGATTTGAGAATAAACGTCACCTGCTTTTGGTTATTTTCATCATACAGACGATAACCCGACTCACTGCGACTGGCTGGTGCAATCAGGTTATTCTTCTCATAAAAACGCAAAGTATCGGCTGTCACACCGCATCTTTTCGCCAATTCGCCAATCTGAAACATATTTTTCCCTATTCTTTCATCCATTCCACTATTAACCTTGTTGTTACTTTTCAGGCTGAAATGGCACTTTTCATAATTAATTTTGAGATGCCAAACGATTGCGCGAGCTTTTTTGTAATAAATTAGTTAGAATCTGCGCCATCAAATTTGGAGTTGGTTATCTTATAGCTTGATTATAAGAACACCCAAAAGGTCTTTACCAAAACTGGCCAATATTTTATCTCTTACTGGTATCTAAGATACTCCACGCTGAGAAGATAGAAACAAGTTCTTTTTTGGCAAATATCTTTATTTTAACCCCATGAATTTGAGGAAATGGAAGCATGAATAACGCTCGTCCAATTCGCCGCGCTCTCATCAGCGTATCAGACAAAACTGGTATCGTTGAATTTGCACAAGCTCTTGCTAACCGTGGTGTAGATATCTTATCTACTGGTGGCACTGCTCGCCTGCTTGCTGAAAAAGGCATCTCTGTAACAGAAGTATCTGACTACACTGGCTTCCCAGAAATGATGGATGGCCGTGTTAAGACTCTGCACCCGAAAGTTCATGGTGGTGTTCTAGGCCGTCGTGGCCAAGATGATGACGTGATGGAAACTCACGGTATCAACCCTATCGATATGGTTGTTGTAAACCTATACCCATTCGCAGAAACCGTTGCTAAAGAAGGTTGTACCCTTGCTGACGCTGTTGAGAACATCGACATCGGTGGCCCAACAATGGTTCGCTCTGCAGCAAAAAACCACAAAGACGTAACGATCGTTGTTAACGCACACGACTACGAGCGCGTTGTCGCTGAAATGGACGCGAACGAGAAATCTCTAACACTAGAGACTCGCTTCGACCTAGCTATCGCAGCATTCGAGCACACAGCGTCTTACGACGGCATGATCGCTAACTACTTCGGCACTATGGTTCCTAGCTACGGCGAGAACAAAGAAGGTGATGAAGAGAGCAAATTCCCTCGCACGTTCAACCAACAGTTCGAGAAGAAACAAGACATGCGCTATGGTGAGAACAGCCACCAAGCAGCCGCATTCTACGTTGAAGCGAACCCTGAAGAAGCATCTGTTTCTACTGCTCGCCAAATCCAAGGTAAAGCGCTTTCTTACAACAACATCGCTGACACTGACGCAGCACTTGAGTGTGTGAAAGAGTTCAATGAACCAGCATGTGTGATTGTTAAGCACGCTAACCCATGTGGTGTTGCACTAGGTGAAGACATCCTAGAAGCTTACGACCGCGCATTCAAAACAGACCCAACGTCTGCATTTGGCGGCATCATCGCATTCAACCGTGAACTAGACGCAGCAACAGCAACGGCTATCACTGAGCGTCAATTCGTTGAAGTTATCATTGCACCTTCTGTTTCTGCTGAAGCAGTAGCAATCGTCGCCGCTAAGAAAAACCTTCGCCTGCTTGAGTGTGGTGAGTGGACAACTAAGACAACTGGCTTTGACGTGAAACGCGTTAACGGCGGCCTGCTAGTTCAAGACCGCGACCAAGGCATGGTTTCAGAAGACGACCTAAAAGTAGTGTCTAAGCGTCAACCAACGGCTGAAGAGCTGAAAGATGCATTGTTCTGCTGGAAAGTGGCTAAGTACGTTAAGTCTAACGCGATCGTTTACTCGAAAGGTGACATGACTGTTGGTGTTGGCGCTGGCCAAATGAGCCGCGTTTACTCTGCAAAAATCGCAGGCATCAAAGCGGCAGACGAAGGTCTACAGGTTGAAGGTTGTGTGATGGCATCAGATGCATTCTTCCCATTCCGTGACGGTATCGACGCGGCAGCAGAAGCGGGCATCAAGTGTGTTATCCAACCGGGCGGCTCTATGCGTGATGAAGAAGTTATCGCAGCAGCAGACGAACACGGCATGGCGATGATCTTTACTGGCATGCGTCACTTCCGCCACTAATATTCTGTTTATCTAAACGATTAGTAGCTATCGAGCCTCTCAACTTTGAGGGGCTTTTAAGAATTAAAGACTTAAGGATTGAAACATGAACGTATTAATCATCGGTGCTGGCGGTAGAGAACATGCTTTGGGTTGGAAAGCGGCACAAAACCCAAATGTTGAAACGGTATTCATCGCTCCAGGTAACGCAGGTACTGCACTTGAGCCGAAACTTGAGAACGTAAACATCGGTGTTGAAGACATCGCAGGTTTAGTGGCGTTTGCTCAAGATAAAAAAATCGAACTGACTATCGTTGGCCCAGAAGCACCACTCGTAATTGGTGTGGTTGACGCGTTCCGCGAAGTTGGCCTACCAATCTTTGGCCCAACTCAAGCAGCGGCACAGCTTGAAGGTTCGAAAGCATTCACTAAAGACTTCCTAGCTCGTCATGAGATCCCAACAGGTTACTACTCAAACTTCACTGAGATTGAGCCAGCTATCGCTTACGTTCGCGAGCAAGGTGCTCCAATCGTAGTAAAAGCTGACGGCCTTGCTGCAGGTAAAGGCGTTATCGTTGCGATGACCCTTGAAGAAGCAGAAGACGCAATCAAAGACATGCTAGCAGGCAACGCATTTGGCGAAGCAGGCAGCCGCGTAGTGATCGAAGAGTTCCTTGAAGGTGAAGAAGCAAGCTTCATCGTAATGGTTGACGGTTCTAGCGTACTTCCTATGGCCACCAGCCAAGACCACAAACGTGTTGGTGACAAAGATACAGGCCCTAACACGGGCGGTATGGGTGCTTACTCTCCTGCACCGGTTGTGACTCCTGAAATCCACAACCGTATCCTTGAGGAAGTTATCTACCCAACGGTACGTGGTATGGATGCAGAAGGCGCGCCTTACACCGGTTTCCTATACGCAGGCCTAATGATCGATGCTGACGGCACACCAAAGGTTATCGAATACAACTGCCGCTTCGGCGACCCAGAAACGCAACCTATTATGATGCGTATGGAATCGGATCTTGTAGAGCTTTGCCTAATGGCTATCGACGAGAAACTCGACGAAGCAGAATCGAAGTGGGATCCACGCGCTTCTATCGGTGTTGTTCTTGCGGCTGGCGGTTACCCTGCTGACTACGCAAAAGGTGATGTGATTTCACTGCCGACAAGCGAAGTTGAAGGCCAAAAGGTTTTCCACGCAGGTACCACAAATAACGAAGCTGGGGACGTTGTGACAAACGGTGGCCGAGTACTTTGTGCGACAGCACTGGGTAACACGGTTTCTGAAGCTCAGGAGCGCGCTTACGCGTTAACTAAGCAAGTTACTTGGAATGGTATGTTCCACCGCAATGACATTGGTTACCGTGCGATTGCGCGCGAGCAAGAGCAGTAATCTCTCTCGAACTCATTGTAGTTAGCTGAATCAAAAAAGGCGCCTAGGGCGCCTTTTTTAATATTTAAAATTCATTGCTGTTCGCTTACAAAGTGTTTGGCCTATTGTAGGTCAAAAACTCTCTACTCACTTAGGAGTGATGGCCTTTGAATACATTGATGGTTTTCATCGGCTAATACCAATAACTCAGCAACCGACACTTTACGTAGCGATACCTTCCCAACAAGAGCACCATAACTCTCTACTGAAGCAAGACGATTTATAACGATGCTTGGTAAGGTCTTGTTAAACTCAAAGTACTCGAATTGATCGCCTGAACACGTCTCAAATATCTCACCATTCCAGTAACCCTGAAGAAGTTCTAATCCTTCATCGTTTTGCTTCTCTGTGATATCGAGAACCGAAATCGCCTGCTTTTGGTAGTTTTCCAGCTGCTCTGATTGAAGTGGCAAGATTTTGCTACCGATACGGTATTGTTGATACACGGCCTCACCAGACTGATTAAAGCGCACATGAACACGATAAGGAGCTAACGCTTGTGAGTCGTCACGTAGTTCGCCTTCACGAATAAATTCACGCAATACACCATCAGACCAAGCATAGTCGGTTTTGTACCAGCCATAGTCGCCCATTGTGACGTAGTCAGCAGAAGAGTGTGGTTGTGTTAGCTTGTTGGTGACCCAGAAGAAACTTGTCGCGTCGCCCATGACTTGGCCGCCGGTATAGGTTTCAAATTGCTCTAGGTTTTTGCCGGGGCTTGTTGAAGAACAGCCGATAAGAAATGTAGATAACAGTGAAACGAGAAGAAATGCTTTTTTCATAAAACCTGTACCGAGGTGAGAGTAAAACTACCTCGGTACAGTTTAGATTATTTCACTGAATCTTTCAGCGCTTTACCTGCAACAAATGCTGGAACATTTGCAGCAGCGATTTGGATCTCATCACCAGTTTTTGGGTTACGACCAGTGCGAGCTGCACGGTGGTTTACTTTAAAAGTACCAAAACCAATTAGCTGAACTTGATCGCCATCTTTAAGAGTCTCAGTCACGCCACCAAGAGTTGCTTCTAGAGCAGCTTTAGCTTGTGCTTTCGAAAGGTCCGCTTTTTCAGCAATAAAGTCGATTAATTGAGTCTTGTTCATTTTAGGTTTCCCTTCTTAGTATTTTCGAATTCAATTAACTCTAAAACATAAATGCCCTATCTGGCAAAGGTTTGTCGTCGATCTTTAGCTCTAATGCCGTAGTTTTAGCCATAATATGAGTAATAACTCACAATTTGTTACTGATTTTATTGAGTAAGCCCTTGTTTAAAAGGGGCTGAGAGTGAAATTAATGATGACCTAGCCACTACTTATTCTCTATAATCCACCTTGAATCGCTGACAAAGCGTACAATTTAATTTAAGGGCAAACATGCTGCTGCTAACTATTTACGTCTCCATTGCTATTGGAGTTTCTTTCATTTGTTCTGTTTTGGAAGCTGTACTTTTGAGTATTAGTCCGAGCTACATTGCTCAACTAAAACAAAATGGGCACCCTGCAGCCGCGTCTTTAGACAAACTGAAAACAGATATTGACCGCCCACTCGCGTCAATTTTGACGCTCAACACCATCGCACATACTATTGGTGCGGCAACCGCAGGTGCACAAGCGGCTGTGGTTTTTGGCAGCCAATGGTTAGGTGTCTTCTCTGCAGTGCTCACTCTGGGTATTTTGGTGCTGTCTGAAATTGTTCCAAAAACGATTGGTGCAACCTACTGGCGTCAACTTGCTCCAGCATCATCAACGGTACTGCGTTGGATGGTGTTCTTCCTAACTCCGTTTGTTTGGTTCTCAGAACAGATAACCAAACGTCTAGCTCGTGGTCACCAAGCACCTAAGATGCGTGACGAGCTATCAGCGATGGCTATTTTGGCAAAAGAGAGTGGCGAGTTCGCAGAAGGCGAATCAAAAATCCTAAGCAACTTATTAGGCATTCAAGACGTTCCTGTTACCCAAGTAATGACACCTCGACCTGTAGTATTCCGTGTAGATGCAGAGATGAGCGTCAATGTGTTCCTTGAGAAACACAAAGACACGCCGTTCTCACGTCCATTGGTCTACAGCGAACAAAGTGACAATATCATTGGTTTTGTTCACCGTCTGGAGCTGTTTAGATTGCAACAAGCGGGTTGCGGTGAAAAAGCGTTAGGCGAAGTCATGCGCCCTATCCACGTGTTATTGAACAACATGGGTCTAGCCAAAGCCTTTGACCAAATGATGGCAAATCGCCTGCAATTGTCTTTGGTTGTTGATGAATACGGCACCATTCAAGGCATCATCACCTTAGAAGATATCTTTGAGCATTTAGTTGGCGAAGAGATCGTTGATGAAGCGGACAAGACCACAGACATGCAAGAACTTGCGTTTCAGCGTTGGGAAAAATGGAAAGAGACACACGGTGTTATCGAAAACCGTGATGAAGAGGACGAGCTAGAGAAAGAAACTCCAGCAGACAACGATGCCTCAGATTCTAAATCAGCGGATGATGATGACGCATCAAAAGATAATGCATCAAAAGACAAAGCTCAGAACTAAGAGCTAAGAAACAAAAGAAAAAGACGCTTAATCGAAGTTTGAGAGCGTCAGATACAACAAAGGCTCCCTAGGGAGCCTTTGTTTTTTTATTCTATTCGCTACAACTCAACATCCGTTATAGCGCAACACCAATGTTGCTCACTGGGTCTTCACGCAGTTCATGACGCAGATCTTTAATCAGTTCAAGGTCGCGCTCTGTCGTTTCTCGAAGTGGTCGGAAGATCGCCCATTGAACGTCCCACTCTTCACATACCGCTTCATTTTCTTTCTGGTTTTCATTCGTGACTTCTTCAGCACCTTGAGCGAATTCAAGTTCTGCAACCGTCTTAACCGACTGTTGGCTCACTTTAATCACCGATTCAAGCATGTGTTCACGATCAAGCAGGCCGTGTATTAACGTTGCTAAGCCTTGGCATGCGTCCATTGCTGGATAAACACCATAAAAATCAAAATCATCACCGCTAGGGAATAGCTCTTCTACTTTCTCAAGTTGACGCTCAAAGTTCACCTTTGCCGTTTTAACCGTTAGGATTTCCCAAATGCTATCCAAAACATCACGATAGATTCGAGCTTCCGCAAATTCTGTATTCTCACAAAACATGGCATAGTTAGGATACATACGCTCACATAGACACGCCATAAAGGTAATTTGTTGCCAAGGTTCTAACTTTTCAAGACGAACCTGCAATGGATTCTGAAGCATAGTCACTCAATAAATGCAGAAAAAGACAGCGAAAGTGTACTTGATAAACCCTGGGGGGAAAAGGTAAGCCGATGAACAATTTTACGAATAAGCTCTATATTCTTACCGAGCATGACGATACTTACACACAACTGATTGTAAACCGAGATTTACCTGACCTAGAAATCACCACAAACCCCGAGTTAGCGGAGATCGTCTTGGCCTCTCCTCCCCTCATAGCAGAGCGTCTTGATGAGTTTAAGCATCTGGATTGGGTGCAAAGTACCTATGCAGGGATCAACAAATTAACCCAACCGAATTTGCGTCAGGACTACACACTGACCAACGTCAAAGGCATCTTCGGCCCTGCCATTGCCGAATACGTATTGGGTTACACAATCAGCCACTTTAGACACTTCACTCATTACCACCAGCAACAACAACAGCGAAACTGGCAGCCGCAGCTTTATACCAGCCTAACCGACAAAACCATGGTGATTTTGGGAACAGGCTCAATTGGCAGCCATTTGGCGAAAACCGCTTCTGCGTTTGGTATCCATACCATTGGGGTCAACCGGACAGGTATCCCATCAAAGCAAGAAACCTTTAAAGACACCTTCCACATTAATGAATTAGAAGCCGCTCTCAAACAAGCGGATATTGTAGTGAACACACTGCCATCAACGGATGAGACCTACCAACTGCTTAATCAAACCACCTTAAGCTACTGCTCTAACGTATTGCTGTTTAATGTAGGTCGTGGGGAAAGCGTAGACAATAAAGCGTTACTGCTTGCGATTAAGAATAAATGGGTTGAACACGCATTCTTAGATGTCTTTGAATGCGAACCTCTCACGCAAGAACACCCGTTTTGGAAATTACCGCAAGTGACCATCACTCCACACATTGCGGCTCTAAGTGAGCCTAGGCAAGTCGTGGAGATCTTCGCCAATAATTACCAACAATGGCGAGATGGCTTTACACTGAATAACATCATTGATTTTGATAAAGGCTACTGATGTTCTCATCACTGCTCACCGAGATACGACAATGCACCGCTTGTGAGCCTCATCTATCACACGGTGCAAACCCAGTGATTCAGGCACACCCAAACGCGCGCTTGTTAATCATAGGTCAAGCGCCCGGTATCAAGGTTCATGAATCATCTGTCCCTTGGAATGATGCCAGTGGCGAACGATTGAGAGAATGGTTAGGGATGGATAGCGATACGTTTTATGACGAACAAAAAGTCGCGATTGTCCCGATGGGCTTTTGCTATCCAGGAAAGGGAAAAAGTGGCGATCTACCGCCACGAAAAGAGTGCGCCGCGCTATGGCACCAAAAAGTACTGCAATCACTGCCCAACATCCAAATGACCTTGCTGATTGGTCAGTATGCGCAAAACTATTATCTCAAAGATAAAGCCACCAGCACACTCACTGAAACAGTACGTAACTGGCAGGCTTGGGCTCCAGAACTTTTGCCACTTCCCCACCCGTCACCACGTAATAATATCTGGCTCACGAAAAACCCATGGTTCGAAAGTGAAGTCATTCCATATATCAGGAACCACATATCAGAGCATTTGGCCTACCATGATCCAAATACCTAATTAGCTGCACACAATGATGGTTAAGCCGATATTGAATGCAGATGAAAAGGTAATAAAAAAGCGCTGTCGATTTCTCGACAGCGCTTTTTCTAAAAACACATACTTAATTACTTATGGTATGGCTTAGATAGGTCGTGAACTGCGTCCACAAATACACCAGCATTTTCTGGTGGCACATCTAGGTGAATACCGTGGCCAAGGTTAAATACGTGGCCAGTACCGCCGTCACCAAAACCTTCAAGGATAGTGCCGACTTCTTCACGAATACGCTCAGGTTGTGCGTAAAGTACTGATGGATCCATGTTGCCTTGTAGAGCCACTTTATCGCCAATACGTGCTTTTGCATCAGCAATATTGATTGTCCAGTCTAGGCCAACTGCATCACAGCCAGTCGCTGCGATAGATTCTAGCCACATGCCACCGTTCTTAGTGAACAAAGTAACCGGTACACGGCGACCTTCGTTTTCACGGATTAGGCCATCTACAATTTTGTGCATGTACTGCAGTGAGAACAGATTATAGTCACGCGGAGTAAGCACACCACCCCATGTGTCGAATACCATTACCGATTGAGCACCCGCTTTAATTTGCGCGTTCAGGTATTCAATAACGGTGTCAGCAAGCTTATCTAGAAGTAAGTGCAGCGTTTGTGGTTCTGCGTACATCATCTTCTTGATCTTAGTGAACGCCTTCGAGCTACTGCCTTCAACCATGTAAGTTGCCAGTGTCCAAGGGCTACCAGAGAAACCAATCAGTGGCACTTCGCCTTTCAGGTCTTTACGAATCTGACGAACGGCATTCATTACGTATTGAAGCTCGCCTTCTGGATCAGGTAGGCCAATCTTCTCTACGTCAGCTTTACAAGTAATCGGACGCTCAAATTTAGGGCCTTCACCTGTTTCGAAGTACAAGCCTAAACCCATAGCATCTGGGATAGTTAGGATGTCAGAGAACAAGATTGCCGCATCAAGAGGGAAACGACGCAAAGGCTGAAGGGTTACTTCTGATGCTAGTTCCGCATTCTTGCACAAAGACATGAAATCGCCTGCTTCTGCACGCGTTGCTTTGTATTCAGGAAGATAGCGACCCGCTTGGCGCATCATCCATACAGGAGTGCAATCAACAGGCTGCTTTAAAAGTGCGCGTAAATAGCGATCATTTTTTAATTCGGTCATTCCGTTCAATTCCAATTCAATCTTGTCTAGTTTTGATGGCAAGTATTCTAACACTGATTGAGGGGTAAAAGCTGTGTGCTTTGCAACCTAGATCAAGTTATTAACTTTTAAATCAATGCTTAATTTGCCCCCAATTGCAGGCGCATGTTAAAAATTTGTTTGCTAGCGAAAATTACAATTATAATATCTGAGTAGTCACTACTCAGCATCTCATAACGACATCTTACTTACCCCCTCCACTTGTGGAGGGTTTTTTTTAGCTTTTGACCACCCATAGGCCAAATACCATCACAGGCCAATTAGTGCTCGAGCGTCTGCTCCGTAGCACCAACTTTCATCACGTCATCAACTGTTTTCTCAATCAACTGTCTCGCAATGGTTCCAACAGGAGCAACATCAGGCAGGTTTGTTACGTCAAACCATTGGGCATCCGACAATTCACTGTAATCTGGTTTGAGCACTCCACCAGCATAGTCAGCAAGAAAGGCCATCATCATACTCGATGGAAACGCCCATGGCTGGCTACCAAAGTAACGAATATTACTCACATCGATACCCGTTTCTTCTTTGACTTCTCGCGCCACACACTGCTCTAAGGTTTCTCCAACCTCTAGGAAGCCCGCTATCACGGTATACATGCCTGTTTTATGCCTTGGGTGCTGCGCAAGCAATATCTTGTTGTCGTTTCGCACAGCGACAATGATGCACGGGAAGATTCGAGGGTAATGAAGAGTTCGACAGTCTCCGCACTGCATCGCAACCTGATTGTGATTTAGATGATTGCGACCGCCGCACTGTGGACAAAAACGTATGCTTTGAGTCATGTGCCCGTACTGGATAGCCTTACTCGCCATAAGAAAACTCGATTCAGACCAGTGCAATAACTCACGTAGGTTGACCATGGTCAGTTCACTCTCGACATCGCAGTCGTTGAGCCAATAGACCGGACGACCTTGATGCTGACCAATACAGATAGCGTGATCAACACTGAGCCCTAACTCATCAGCCGAGCCATAAGGAAACTGGTCGTTATTAACCCAAATATCACTACCAGAAACGACGCACCAATAAGCTTGCTCTGTCATTTTTGTATCACTTTTTTTTAACATCCCTATGCCTCATTGCTTGCAGTTCGTTCATTTTACTGGCAATCTAATTTCATACTAGAGTTGTAGCAGAGAATATTTCAAGCTATTACTTTTAGTAGTTCCCAATAAACGGACCTTGCTTAGGCAATTACCATGATCACAAGGTTGTGATCAGATCATGAGGACATGGTCATGCTAAATAAATTCAAACAAATACAAGAACAATGGGGTGGCTCTAATGAGGTCATCGATCATTGGCTCGAAACTCGACAGTCTCTAATCGTTGAGTATTGTAAGCTTGCCGCTCTACAGCCTTCATCATCGAAAGCAACGGCAATCACCGAACTACCCTCTCCAGAAGCGCTCCAAAAATTCAGCCAACATCTTGTTGATTACATCTCCGAAGGTCATTTCAAAATCTATGACATGGTGATGGACAAGTGGCAGTCTACTGGCTTCAAAGCAACAGACGAAATTAACCAATCTTATGGTCATATCGTCCTTACCACAGAGCCACTACTTAACTTTACTGATAAGTACGCCGCCATCAAAGCCAGCGATGCATTAGAGAGCTTTGATAGTGATTTATCTTTGATTGGTGAGATTATTGAGGCGAGATTTGAGGTTGAAGATCAACTGATACAGCAAATTGCCGATAGCCTAGCGGTTCCGCCAGGAGCATAGCTGGCTAACTATCTTGTAAGCTTACCTCTGTGTAAGCTTTTTGTTTTGTCTATGAATCATGAAAGCAAGAAGCTTAGGGCTTTGTAGATACTCTCTTATCGCTACCTATCCGTACATATTTCTGCATATCAGCAACCTACACATCCAGCTTACGGTTCTCTATATAAACCCGTAGAGACAGTAACGTCATTAACTCTATTCCAGAAATGAAGCACATAACTCACTTGAAACTTGTACCAAAGATACAAGTTTGCCCCTGTAAGTATTAATACGATTTAAGCCAAACGACAGATACAAAAAAGGCACCCGAAGGTGCCTTTTTTCTTATCTCTTAGAGACTACTCGTAGAGTTTACTCTTCTGAAGAGAAACCAGCATTTAGAAGTGCTGCTAGATTGTCAGTAGCTTGTTCAGCTGAAGGACCTTCTTGCTCTTCTTCACGTTGCTTTTGACGCTCTTGGTGGTATGCGAAACCAGTACCAGCTGGGATCAGACGACCAACAATAACGTTCTCTTTCAGACCGCGAAGGTCATCACGCTTACCAGAAACCGCAGCTTCTGTTAGTACGCGAGTCGTTTCTTGGAACGATGCAGCTGAGATGAATGACTCAGTTGCAAGAGATGCTTTAGTAATACCTAGTAGATCACGTTCGAAACGTACTAGTTCTTTACCTTCAGCTTCTAGCTTACGGTTAGCAATCTTAACATTGTGGTACTCAACTTGTTCGCCAGGTAGGAACGGAGAGTCACCAGAATGAGTGATTGTACACTTACGTAGCATTTGACGAACGATAGTCTCGATGTGCTTATCGTTAATCTTTACGCCTTGTAAGCGGTAAACTTCTTGAACTTCGTTCGCGATGTACTGAGTCACAGCGTGGATACCACGTAGACGCAGGATATCGTGTGGAGTTTCAGGACCGTCGGCGATTACATCACCACGTTCAATCTTCTCACCTTCGAACACGTTCAATTGACGGTGCTTAGGAATCATCTCTTCGTAAGCGTCACCGCCTTCACGAGTGATTACTAAACGACGCTTACCTTTCGTTTCTTTACCAAACGACACAGTACCTGTGTGCTCAGCAAGGATCGCAGGCTCTTTAGGCTTACGAGCTTCGAATAGGTCTGCTACGCGTGGTAGACCACCGGTGATATCTTTGTTTCCGCTCGATTTTTGAGGGATACGAGATAGTGTGTCACCAATGCCAACTTCAGCGCCATCTTCGATGTTTACAATCGCTTTGCCAGGTAGGAAGTAGTGAGCTGGCATATCAGTACCAGGAATCATTACATCGTTACCTTGCTCATCAACAAGTTTGATAGCTGGGCGCATATCTTTACCTGCTGCTGGGCGAGCTGCTGCGTCTGTTACTTCACTTGAAGAAAGACCAGTTAGATCGTCAGTTTGACGAGAAACTGTAATACCATCGATCATATCTACGAATTGGATACGACCTGCCACTTCAGTGATGATTGGCATGGTATGCGCTTCCCAGTTAGCAACAACTTCACCAGCCGTTACTGCTGCGTTGTCGCCTTTGGTTAGCATCGAACCGTAAGGAAGTTTGTGCTTCTCTTTCGTACGGCCGAATTCATCAATAATCGTCATCTCAGATGCACGAGAAGTGATAACCAGTTTCTTATCTTTGTTGATTACAAACTTAGCATTGTGAAGTTTCACAGTACCAGTTGTCTTAGCTTGGATGCTGTTCTCTGCTGCTGCAGTAGATGCCGCACCACCGATGTGGAACGTACGCATTGTAAGCTGTGTACCCGGTTCACCGATAGATTGTGCAGCGATAACACCAACTGCTTCACCTTGGTTTACTAGGTGGCCACGTGCTAGGTCACGACCGTAACACTGTGCACAACAACCGAAGTCTGCATCACAGGTAACAACTGAGCGCACTTTCATGCTATCTACAGAGTTGTCTTCCATGATTTGACACCACTTCTCATCAATCAGAGTATTACGTGGAATCAGTACATCTTCAGTACCAGGCTTAAGAACATCTTCAGCAACTACACGACCAAGAGCAAGCTCAGAAAGTGCAACTTTAACGTCACCACCTTCGATGTGAGGCATCATGTCGATACCTTCATGCGTGCCACAGTCATGTTCGTGTACTACAACGTCTTGTGCTACGTCTACTAGACGACGAGTTAGGTAACCCGAGTTAGCTGTTTTCAGTGCTGTATCCGCAAGACCCTTACGAGCACCGTGCGTTGAGATAAAGTACTGAAGGACGTTTAGACCTTCTTTAAAGTTCGCAGTGATCGGCGTTTCGATGATAGAACCATCTGGACGCGCCATCAGACCACGCATACCTGCTAGCTGACGAATCTGAGCTGCAGAACCACGTGCGCCTGAATCGGCCATCATGTAGATGCTGTTGAACGATTCTTGCTGTTCTTCTTCGCCGTCACGGTTAATAACTGTTTCAGAAGAAAGGTTATCCATCATTGCTTTCGCAACACGGTCGTTCGTAGACGCCCAGATATCGATAACTTTGTTGTAACGCTCACCCGCAGTAACAAGACCAGATTGGAATTGCTCTTGGATTTCGCGAACTTCTTCTTCTGCATCAGAAATTTCAGTGTACTTAGCCGCTGGAACAACCATATCGTCGATACCAACAGAAACACCTGAAAGTGCTGCGTATGCAAAACCTGCGTACATGATTTGGTCAGCAAAGACTACAGTGTCTTTTAGACCAAGCTTACGGTAACACTCGTTAAGAAGAGTAGAGATCTGCTTCTTACCTAACTTTTGGTTAACGATGCTGTACGGAAGGCCTCTAGGAACGATCTGCCAAAGCATTGCACGACCTACAGTCGTATCCACTAGGCCAGTGTTCGTTGTGCTGTTGCCGTCTTCGTCTACTACAGTTTCAGTGATACGTACTTTAACGCGAGCGTGTAGCTCAGCAGTCTTAGTACGGTATGCCTTTTCAGCCTCTTCAGGGCCAGCAAGGTACATACCTTCACCTTTCACGTTGATCTTGTCACGTGTCATGTAGTAAAGACCCAATACAACATCCTGAGAAGGAACGATGATCGGATCACCTGATGCTGGCGACAGAATGTTATTCGTCGACATCATTAGGGTACGAGCTTCTAGCTGTGCTTCTAAAGTTAGAGGCACGTGTACAGCCATTTGGTCACCATCGAAGTCGGCGTTGTATGCCGCACACACTAGTGGGTGAAGCTGAATCGCTTTACCTTCGATTAGTACTGGTTCAAACGCTTGGATACCTAGACGGTGAAGTGTAGGTGCACGGTTAAGCAGTACTGGGTGTTCGCGGATAACTTCGTCTAGGATATCCCAAACGATCGCTTCTTCGCGCTCTACCATTTTTTTAGCAGCTTTGATTGTCGTAGCCATGCCACGAGTTTCTAACTTGCTGTAGATGAATGGTTTAAATAGCTCAAGTGCCATCTTCTTAGGAAGACCACACTGGTGTAGACGAAGGTATGGACCAACTGTGATTACAGAACGGCCAGAGTAGTCTACACGTTTACCTAGAAGGTTCTGACGGAAACGACCTTGTTTACCCTTGATCATATCAGCAAGAGATTTCAGAGGACGCTTGTTAGAGCCAGTAATCGCACGACCGCGACGACCGTTATCTAGAAGTGCATCAACAGACTCTTGCAGCATACGCTTTTCGTTACGTACGATGATGTCCGGAGCAGCTAGCTCTAGAAGACGCTTCAAACGGTTGTTACGGTTGATCACACGACGGTAAAGGTCGTTCAGATCTGAAGTCGCAAAACGACCGCCATCTAGTGGAACTAGAGGACGTAGATCTGGCGGTAGCACTGGAAGTACAGTTAAGATCATCCACTCAGGCTTGTTGCCTGAAGAGATGAATGCTTCAACTAGCTTCAAACGCTTAGTAACTTTCTTACGCTTAGTTTCTGAGTTAGTTGTTTCTAACTCTTCGCGCATTTCTTCCACTTCTTGATGAAGGTCCATTGTTGAAAGCAGATCTTTGATCGCTTCAGCACCCATCTTAGCAGTGAATTCGTCACCCCACTCTTCTAGACGATCCAGATACTCTTCTTCAGTAAGCATCTGAGATTTTTCTAGATCAGTCATACCCGGTTCAGTTACTACGTACATTTCGAAGTAAAGAACACGCTCGATATCACGCAGAGGGATATCCATTAGTAGACCGATACGAGACGGCAGTGATTTTAGGAACCAGATGTGAGCAACTGGTGAAGCTAGCTCGATGTGGCCCATACGGTCACGACGAACTTTAGTCTGTGTAACTTCAACGCCACACTTCTCACAGATAACACCACGGTGCTTCAGGCGCTTGTATTTGCCACAAAGACATTCGTAATCTTTAACTGGACCAAAAATACGAGCACAGAACAGACCATCACGTTCAGGTTTGAACGTACGATAGTTAATTGTTTCTGGCTTTTTAACTTCACCAAAAGACCACGAACGGATCGTGTCTGGTGAAGATAGACCGATTTTGATTGCATCAAATTCTTCGGTCTTATGCTGTGCTTTTAGAAAGTTTAATAAGTCTTTCACGTTCAGCTCCTGTAAGGAGTTAAAGGAGCTCACCGACTAAAGTGAGCCCCCTTTGCCAAGTAATCCAATCTTCTTTTAAAAAAGAGGGATTACTCTTCGTCTTCTAGCTCGATGTTGATACCTAGCGAGCGAATCTCTTTCAACAGTACGTTGAACGACTCTGGCATGCCAGGTTCCATGCTATGGTTACCATCTACGATGTTCTTATACATCTTAGTACGGCCGTTAACGTCATCTGACTTAACTGTTAGCATTTCTTGTAGAGTATATGCAGCACCGTATGCTTCTAGTGCCCATACTTCCATCTCACCGAAACGCTGACCACCGAACTGAGCTTTACCACCAAGTGGTTGCTGAGTTACTAGGCTGTAAGAACCAGTTGAACGAGCATGCATCTTGTCATCAACCAAGTGGTTCAGTTTCAGCATGTACATGTAACCAACAGTTACAGGACGCTCAAACGAATCACCAGTACGACCATCAAACAGTTTAAGCTGACCAGATTCTGGCAGATCACCCAGTTTAAGTAGTTCTTTGATTAACGCTTCTGAAGCACCGTCGAACACAGGAGTAGCAATCGGTAGACCGCCACGTAGGTTCTTGATCAGTGTACGAACTTGATCATCAGACAGTTCAGCAATATCAACTTTCTGACGAGTATCACCAAGATCATAAACCTTCTGTAGGAACTCACGGAACTTATGCAGTTCTTGTTGTTCCTTAACCATTTGGTTGATCTTGTCACCGATACCTTTAGCAGCCAAACCTAAGTGTACTTCTAGGATTTGACCGATGTTCATACGCGATGGTACACCCAGTGGGTTTAGTACGATGTCTACAGGCTGACCTTTTTCATCGTATGGCATGTCTTCAACAGGGTTAATCTTAGAGATTACACCTTTGTTACCGTGACGACCCGCCATCTTATCGCCAGGCTGGATACGACGTTTAACCGCTAGGTAAACTTTAACAATCTTAAGAACGCCAGGTGCTAGATCATCACCTTGAGTGATTTTACGACGCTTAGTTTCAAACTTCTTATCGAAGTCTGCCTTTAGCTCATCCCACTGCTCAGCAAGTTGCTCAAGCTGTGTTTGTAGCGCATTGTCTTCTAGAACTTGCTCTAGCCATTGCTTACGACCGATCGTATCAAGCTTAGCTTCAGAGTAACCACCAGACAGAAGTACAGCTTTAACGCGGTTAAGAAGACCACCCTCAAGAATTTGGAACTCTTCAGTAAGGTCTTTCTTAGCTTCTTTAAGCTGCATCTGTTCGATTTCAAGTGCACGTTTGTCTTTCTCTACGCCATCGCGAGTGAAGACTTGTACATCGATGATAGTACCCGAAACAGAGTTTGGTACACGTAGAGAAGTATCTTTAACATCAGATGCTTTCTCACCGAAGATAGCGCGTAGTAGCTTCTCTTCAGGAGTCAGTTGAGTTTCACCTTTAGGTGTCACTTTACCAACTAGGATGTCGCCACCCTTAACTTCAGCACCAATGTAAACGATACCTGACTCGTCTAGTTTAGACAGAGCAGACTCACCTACGTTTGGAATATCAGCTGTGATCTCTTCAGAGCCCAGCTTAGTATCACGAGCCACACAAGATAGTTCTTGGATGTGGATTGTCGTGAAACGGTCTTCTTGAACTACGCGCTCAGATACTAAGATCGAGTCTTCGAAGTTGTAACCATTCCAAGGCATGAACGCGATACGCATGTTTTGGCCAAGAGCAAGTTCACCAAGGTCAGTTGAAGGACCATCAGCTAGAACATCGCCGCGTGCAACTGGTTCACCAGGAAGTACAGTTGGACGTTGGTTAATACATGTGTTTTGGTTCGAACGCGTGTACTTAGTTAGGTTGTAGATATCGATACCAGCTTCGCCAGGTACCAATTCATCTTCGTTAACCTTAACTACGATACGAGAAGCGTCAACAGACTGAACTTGACCACCACGTTTAGCAACCGCTGTAACACCAGAGTCAACTGCGATGTTACGTTCAATACCAGTACCGACTAGAGGCTTATCAGCTCTAAGTGTTGGTACAGCTTGACGTTGCATGTTCGCACCCATCAATGCACGGTTCGCATCATCGTGTTCTAGGAACGGGATAAGCGAAGCAGCGATAGATACTACTTGGTTTGTCGCAACGTCCATGTAGTCAACGTGATCGCGTGGGTGAAGACCAGATTCACCTTTTTGACGAGCAGTGATTAGCTCGTCAGCAAACGTCGCTTCTTCAGTAAGAACCGTGTTTGCCTGTGCGATAACGAATTGACCTTCCTGGATTGCAGACAGGTAATCAACTTCTTCTGTTACTACACCATCTACAACGCGACGGTACGGAGTTTCTAGGAAACCGTAATCGTTACAACGCGCAAACGCAGATAGCGAGTTAATCAGACCGATGTTTGGACCTTCAGGCGTTTCGATCGGACATAGACGACCGTAGTGAGTTACGTGAACGTCACGTACTTCAAAGCCTGCGCGTTCACGAGTTAGACCACCAGGACCTAAAGCAGAGATACGACGTTTGTGCGTAACTTCTGACAATGGGTTGTTTTGGTCCATAAACTGTGACAGCTGTGAAGAGCCAAAGAATTCTTTAACTGCAGCAGAGATCGGTTTAGCGTTGATAAGATCTTGAGGCATGATTGCATCAAGGTCACCAAGGCTTAGACGTTCTTTAACGGCACGTTCTACACGAACTAGACCAACACGGAATTGGTTTTCTGCCATTTCACCTACAGAACGGATACGACGGTTGCCAAGGTGGTCGATATCGTCCACTTCGCCTTTACCGTTACGGATGCCAATCAGTTTCTTCATCACTTCAATGATGTCTGATTCATCCAGAGTACCGCGCTCTTCTTCTTCTTCACGCTCAATAGAGCTGTTGAATTTCATACGGCCTACAGTTGATAGGTCGTAACGATCTTCAGAGAAGAACAGGCTTTCGAATAATGATTCTGCAGCTTCTTTTGTTGGTGGCTCGCCAGGACGCATCATGCGGTAGATTTCTACCAATGCAGAGATGCGATCTACTGTGCTATCTGCACGTAGAGTGTCTGACATGAATGGACCATGGTCTAGGTCATTCGTGAACAGAACTTCTAGAGATTTGTGACCTGCTTGAGATAAGTTAGCAAGTGCCTCTAGGCTGATCTCTTGGTTCGCGCCAACGATGATCTCGCCAGTTGCTTCGTTGATGTAATCTTTCGCAGCAATCTTTTCAACGATGTACTCGACAGGTACTTCGATGTGCTCAACGCCATCTTTTTCAAGCTGACGGATATGGCGAGCAGTTACACGGCGACCAGTCTCAACGTAAGTCTTACCATTTGATTCGATGTCGAATGACGCAGTTTCACCACGTAGACGATCAGGAACCAACTCCATAAGTAGAGTTTGGTCTTTCACTTCGAAGTTCACTTTGTCGAAGAACAGATCTAGGATCTCTTCTGTCGATTTACCAAGTGCACGAAGGATAATCGATGCTGGTAGCTTACGACGACGGTCGATACGTACGAATAAGTTATCCTTAGGATCGAACTCAAAGTCTAACCATGAGCCACGGTAAGGAATTACACGTGCGTTATAAAGAACTTTACCAGATGAGTGGGTCTTACCCTTATCACTGTCGAAGAACACGCCTGGGCTTCGGTGCAGCTGGGATACGATAACCCTCTCGGTACCATTAATTACGAAAGTACCATTGTCCGTCATAAGCGGAATTTCGCCCATGTAGACTTCTTGTTCTTTAATGTCTTTTACAGTACCTGCAGGCGCATCTCTATCAAAGATAACTAGACGCAGTTTAACGCGTAGTGGCTTTGAGTAAGTTACACCACGAATTTGACATTCTTTAACATCAAATACTGGCTCACCAAGACGGTAGCTAACGTATTGCAGCTCTGAATTGCCGTTGTAGCTCTGAATTGGAAATACAGAACGAAAAGCAGCCTCAAGACCGTATTGACCTTCTGGATCCTGTTCGATGAATTTATCGAAAGAATCAAGCTGGATCGATAACAGGTATGGAATGTCCAAAACTTGTGGACGAGTACCAAAATCCTTACGGATGCGCTTTTTCTCGGTATAAGAGTAAACCATGGGGTTCCTCAGCTCGCTGATAAGTGACCCAAACTGTCCAAACGCTCATTAGAGTGGGACAGTGACTAACAGCTGTTTATTGTGGTTAACAATTATTTCGAAGAAATAACTGTTTTTTTGCTCAGGCGATGACGCTTAAACAGCGGGAAATTCATCATAGCCCTACAGCGCAAAAAGGCCGGTGGTTAATAAACCACCAGCCAATAGCCTCGCGGCTAGGAAATTAAGTAATAATTACTTGATTTCAACAGAAGCGCCAACTTCTTCTAGCTGTGCTTTAAGAGCTTCAGCTTCAGCTTTGTCAACGCCTTCTTTAAGCGCTGCAGGAGCTGAGTCTACAAGACCTTTAGCTTCTTTAAGACCTAGGCCAGTTGCGCCACGTACAGCTTTGATAACTTGTACTTTGTTTGCGCCAGCGCCAGTAAGGATAACGTCGAATTCAGTTTGCTCAGCAGCAGCTTCAGCAGAAGCACCACCAGCTACAACTGCAGCAGCAGCAGTAACACCGAATTTTTCTTCCATAGCTTCGATAAGCTCAACAACTTGCATTACAGACATTTCTGCAACTGCGTCTAGGATTTGCTCGTTAGTAATAGACATAACAATTCTCTTTTAAGTCAACAATAAGTTTAAATAGCAACCAGTGAAAAGCAAGGCTTATGCCGCAGCTTCTTCTTTTTGGTCGCGAACAGCAGCGATAGTACGAACCAGCTTGCCAGCAGAAGCTTCTTTCATGCACATCATTAGGCGTGCGATAGCTTCGTCGTAAGTTGGTAGTGTCGCTAGTACATCAGCATCAGTAACTGCGCCTTCAAATGCAGCAGCTTTGATCTCGAATGTTTTGTTCTCTTTAGCGAAGTCTTTGAAAAGACGCGCTGCAGCACCAGGGTGCTCGTTAGAGAACGCAAGTAGGCTAGGACCAGTAAATGTGTCTTGTAGACACTCATACTCAGTACCTTCTACTGCACGGCGTGCTAGTGTGTTACGAACAACTCTCATGTAAACACCCGCTTCGCGAGCTTGTTTACGTAGAGAAGTCATCGCGCCAACAGTAACGCCACGAGAGTCAGCTACAACTGCAGAAAGTGCACCACTGGCTGCTTCGTTGACTTCAGCAACAATTGCTTTTTTGTCTTGAAGATTTAAAGCCATTTGGATTAACCTCTGGTTGTGATTACAGCACTCAATATAAAATATATTGAGCGTTTACGATGTTATTTAAAAATGAATAAATTCATTTCAAACGACAACATCGCCTACGTAGGTTTTATTAAGCTTTACCTTAAAAAGGTTCGGCGCCTACGGTCTTGGGATAGACGATTATGAATTGCTTCAAAAATCACCCAACCACAAATATTAGGCGCAGAAGTATACACTAAATCTGCGCCTAAGCAAATTAGTTTGCTTGTGTGTCAAGACTAGCTTGATCAACAGCAACACCAGCACCCATCGTAGTAGAGATGCTTACTTTCTTCAGGAAAGTACCTTTCGCTGAAGAAGGCTTAGCTTTCTTAAGAGCAACTAGAAGTGCTTCTAGGTTCTCTTGAAGCTGGTTAGCTTCGAAAGTTGCTTTACCGATAGTAGTGTGGATGATGCCGTTTTTGTCGTTACGGTAACGAACCTGACCAGCTTTAGCATTTTTAACTGCTTCAGCAACGTTAGGAGTTACAGTACCAACTTTAGGGTTTGGCATTAGACCGCGTGGACCTAGGATTGTACCTAGTTGACCAACAACGCGCATTGCATCTGGAGAAGCAACAACAACGTCAAAGTCCATTACGCCTTTTTTCACTTGCTCAGCAAGCTCTTCCATACCAACGATATCTGCGCCAGCTTCTTTAGCTGCTTCTGCGTTTGCACCTTGAGTGAACACAGCAACGCGGATTTCACGGCCAGTACCGTGAGGTAGCACAGTTGCGCCACGTACGTTTTGGTCAGATTTACGAGCATCGATGCCTAGGTTAACAGCAACATCTACAGACTCAACGAATTTAGCAGTTGCTAGTTCTTTAAGAAGAGCAATAGCTTCGTTGATTTCGTATTCTTTAGTTACTTCAACTTTGTCGCGGATTACGCGCATACGCTTAGTAAGTTTTGCCATGATCTTATCCCTCTACCACTAGGCCCATTGAACGAGCAGTACCAGCAATAGAACGCTTCATTGCTTCGATGTCAGCACCAGTCATATCAGCAGCTTTAGTTTCTGCGATTTCCTGTACTTGAGCGTCAGTTACTGTGCCCACTTTTTCAGTGTTTGGACGACCAGAACCAGACTTAACGCCAGCAGCTTTCTTAAGAAGAACAGCAGCAGGTGGAGTCTTAGTTACGAACGTGAAAGAACGGTCGTTGTATACAGTAATAACTACTGGAGTAGGTAGACCTTTCTCAACAGATTCTGTTTTTGCGTTGAACGCTTTACAGAATTCCATGATGTTCACGCCGTGTTGACCTAGAGCAGGACCAACCGGTGGACTTGGGTTTGCCATACCAGCTGCAACTTGCAGTTTGATATAAGCTTCAACTTTCTTAGCCATGATATTTCCTAAATATTTGGGTACATGCGCTAGCCTTTAGGCGAGCTCCCCTTAATTTCATAAATTACTTTTTACTTCCTAAGAAGTAAAAAGGCGCGAAATTATAATCATAATTCGCGCCTTTAACAACCCTAAAAAGGTGATTTTTTATACTCTTTCATTTTGAACAGCTTGTTAAATAGTTATCAACAGCTTACTCAAACTAACCGAGTCTTAGTCTAGTTTTTCAACCTGACCGAATTCAAGCTCAACAGGTGTTGCACGACCAAAGATCGATACAGATACCTTAATGCGGCTCTTCTCGTAATCCACTTCTTCAACAGTACCGTTAAAGTCAGCAAATGGACCATCGTTCACACGAACCACTTCACCCGCTTCGAACATTGTCTTAGGACGTGGAGACTCGCTCGCTTTCTCTAGACGGTTCAAGATAGCATCAGCTTCTTTGTCAGTGATTGGTGCAGGACGATCAGAGGTACCACCAATGAAGCCCATAACACGAGGAATGCTGCGTACTAAGTGCCATGATTCATCATTCATGATCATTTGCACTAATACGTAGCCAGGGAAGAACTTACGTTCGCTTTTACGGCGTTGACCTGCACGCATTTCCACTACTTCTTCAGTAGGTACTAAAACGTCACCAAAGAATTCTTCCATGTCGTGCATTTTAATATGTTCGCGTAACGATTGAGATACACGACCTTCATAGCCAGAAAAGGCTTGAACTACATACCAACGTTTTTTTGGAGCTTCACTCATGAATCAGAACCCTCTACACCCCAGTCGCTAGAGAAACTAAACGGACCATAATGCCGTCAATTCCCCAAAGCACTAGAGACATAACAATACATACAGCTAAAACGATCAATGTAGTTTGCATAGTTTCTTGGCGAGTAGGCCAAACAACTTTACGAATCTCCATACGAGATTCTTTTGCAAAATCGATCGCAGCTTTACCTTTAGTTGTTGTTGCTGCAACGCCTAGTGCGGCAGCAATCAGCACAACTACACCTGCAGCGCGAATTACAACAGACAATTCACCATACAGGTAATTACCCACAACAGCAGCAGCCAACAGTACAAAAGCGACTACCCACTTCATTGTATCTGCTGCACCTGAGCTATCAGGAGTTTCAGCGTTTGCTTTCATAAAACCAACCTGTGATAAGTCTTAAATATAGACGACAATAACCCCGCTGTTGCAGGGCACATTCCTTTGCGTTGCAAAACAACACATCTAACAGTCATTTTAGTCAAAAAGACTGTTTAATTCTTTGCTAAGAGCTAAAATTGATGCCAAAACACCCAACTCTTTTTTCAGCGCAGAAAAAGGGCATCAAATGATGCCCTTTTTACTAGTGGTTCGTCAAATCTTATGCAAAGATTTTAGCTACAACACCAGCACCAACTGTACGGCCACCTTCGCGGATTGCGAAACGTAGACCTTCGTCCATTGCGATTGGAGCGATTAGCTCAACAGTCATTTGAACGTTGTCACCTGGCATTACCATTTCTACGCCTTCTGGTAGAGTGATATCGCCTGTTACGTCAGTTGTACGGAAGTAGAACTGTGGACGGTAACCCTTGAAGAAAGGAGTGTGACGGCCGCCTTCGTCTTTAGAAAGTACGTATACTTCAGACTCAAACTTAGTGTGTGGGTTGATTGAACCTTTAGCAGAAAGTACTTGGCCACGTTCAACGTCATCACGCTTAGTACCACGTAGAAGTGCACCAACGTTCTCACCTGCACGACCTTCGTCAAGCAGCTTACGGAACATTTCAACACCAGTACAAGTAGTAAGAGTAGTTTCTTTGATACCAACGATTTCTACTTCGTCACCTACACGTAGGATACCGCGCTCGATACGACCAGTAACTACAGTACCACGACCTTGGATTGAGAATACATCTTCAATAGGTAGTAGGAACGGTAGATCAACAGCACGCTCTGGAAGTGGAATGTAAGAATCTAGTGCTTCTGCAAGCTCAACGATCTTGTCTTCCCACTGCTTTTCGCCGTTTAGAGCGCCAAGTGCAGAACCTTGAATTACTGGAAGGTCGTCTCCTGGGTACTCGTACTCAGAAAGAAGTTCACGAACTTCCATTTCTACTAGCTCAAGTAGCTCTTCGTCATCAACCATGTCACATTTGTTCATGAATACGATGATGTAAGGGATACCAACTTGACGACCAAGTAGGATGTGCTCACGAGTTTGTGGCATAGGGCCATCTGTAGCAGCAACAACTAGGATACCGCCGTCCATTTGAGCAGCACCAGTGATCATGTTTTTAACATAATCGGCGTGTCCAGGACAGTCTACGTGTGCGTAGTGACGTTCAGGAGTATCGTACTCAACGTGAGAAGTTGCGATTGTGATACCGCGCTCGCGCTCTTCTGGAGCGTTATCGATAGATGCGAAATCTTTAGCAACACCGCCGTACACTTTTGCAAGTGTAGTACAGATAGCAGCAGTTAGAGTTGTTTTACCGTGGTCAACGTGGCCGATAGTACCAACGTTTACGTGCGGTTTCGTACGTTCAAATTTTTCTTTAGACATGGGGTGTCCCTCTAGGTACGGATTAGGTGGCTTAAAATAAGACCACGCAACCAAAAAAAATGGTTTTTTATTAAAAGGAGAAGAAGCTTTAGACTGGTGCTAATACCCAGAGTCGAACTGGGGACCTCACCCTTACCAAGGGTGCGCTCTACCGACTGAGCTATATCAGCACACAAAAATGAGTTGGAGCGTGCAGCGGGAATCGAACCCGCATCATCAGCTTGGAAGGCTGAGGTAATAGCCATTATACGATGCACGCGACACGTAACTCTTTTGAGCTATTTAACCTTTAGAATATGGTGGAGGGAGACGGATTCGAACCATCGAAGGCAGTGCCGGCAGATTTACAGTCTGCTCCCTTTGGCCACTCGGGAACCCCTCCAAATTTTGATCTTTCTCTCGCTCTCTATAAATAGAAGGGAGAAAGTGGTGCCGACTACCGGAGTCGAACTGGTGACCTACTGATTACAAGTCAGTTGCTCTACCTACTGAGCTAAGTCGGCACAAGTGGGGCGCATTTTATTGAATGATTTTCCACCTTGCAATAGTAAATTGCAAAAAAGTGAAAAATTCTCCTATCAAATTCATATATACGGTTATTTAGCTCAAGGTTTCTGCCTTTAATCCGCATCTAGTAAAGGAAGATATTTAATTTATCTATCGCTTGATGTATTTTCCATGCACTTGTTTTGTTATCCACTATAGAGTTTTGTATGAGCCCATTTATGTCATTTGACCGCGCGCAGTGGTCTGAACTAAGGAATTTAGTTCCGATGACACTTTCTGAGAGCGACTTGAAAGAGCTTCAAGGCATCAATGAAAAGCTGACAATGGAAGAAGCAGTAGAGATTTATCTACCACTATCGCGCCTATTAAACCTCTATGTGGCCGCTCGACAAAATAGAAACTCAGTACTTCATCAATTTCTGGATAAGAAAGAGACAGCACCACCATTCATTATTGGTATCGCGGGTAGTGTGGCGGTAGGGAAAAGTACAACCGCTCGTCTACTGAAAGCGTTGTTATCTCGTTGGGAAAACCACCCTAAAGTTGAACTGGTTACGACAGATGGCTTCTTATATCCCAATGAAATACTGGAAGAAAAGGGCTTGATGAGTAAGAAAGGGTTCCCTGAGTCTTATGATATTAAAGCGCTAGTCAATTTTGTATCAGATGTGAAGGCATGTAAGCGTAATGTGACAGCACCTGTGTATTCTCACCTCACCTACAACATTACCAAGGAAGTAAAAGAGGTCGACTTACCCGATGTGCTCATCATTGAAGGACTCAACGTTCTGCAAAGCGGTATGAATTACCCACATGAGCCTCATAGAGTCTTTATTTCAGACTTCCTCGACTTCTCGTTATATGTCGATGCTGAAAGCGCTCAAATTCAACAATGGTATGTAAATCGTTTTATGAAGTTTCGTGAGGGTGCCTTCGCTAAACCAGGGTCATACTTCGGGCACTACACTAAATTGTCAGATCTAGCCGCTAAGGAAAAAGCAGAAGGTATTTGGCAATCAATCAATGGTTTGAACCTAGAGCAAAATATCCTTCCGACCAGAGAAAGAGCTCACCTGATTTTACGCAAAGGCGCTGATCATATGGTTGAAGAAGTGTTACTAAGAAAATAATAACCTCTTAGTCCCCTTTTCTTAGAGATATCTCTCCACCGATATAGCTCTCAACACCGTTCTCAGTTTTGAGTAACACTGCGCCTTGTTCATCGATACCCTGCACAACACCTTCAATTTCTCGAGGTCCAATGATCAGTCTAACGTTGCGACCTAAGAAGTTATCTAAACGATTCCAGCGTTCGACAAAATTCGACATCCCTTTCAACTCATAGTCGACGAGTGACTTGTCCCAAGCATTAATCAAAGCTTGAGCTAAGTCATTACGATCCGGAACTTTCCCACCACACACTTCTTTGAGGGAAGTCCATGGCTGGCCAATACCTGATGTTGTTGGATCCATCGATAGATTAAGCCCCAAACCAATCACGATATGAGCAGCACCACCAGATTGCCCTGACAGCTCTACCAAGATGCCTGCGAGTTTCTTATCATTATGATAAAGGTCGTTCGGCCACTTTAGTTTAACACCTTCAATCCCCATATCTTCCAACGCCTCTACAACGGCGACTCCGACCACTAGGCTCAGTCCCATAGCCGCAGCCATACCGGCATCGAGTCTCCAGTACATTGAAAGGTAAAGGTTGGCGCCGAATGGCGATACCCATTCGCGACCACGACGTCCACGACCTTCAGCTTGATATTCAGCAACACAGACCGAACCTGACTCAAGGGTGCTGGTTCGCTCTAACAGGTGTTGGTTTGTTGAACCTATGATTGGAATCAACTCCAGAGAAGCTTCACTGCTGACAACAGACAACCTCTCCTGATCGAGCATATCCAAACGACTGGCTAACTTATATCCCTTACCTTGCACTCGATAGATATCCAAACCCCACTCTTGAATACCTTTGATATGTTTGCTGATAGCGGCTCTCGACACACCAATCATTTCACCCAGATCTTCACCAGAATGAAACTCACCATCAGCAAGACATTTTAGTAATGTGAGCTTGGTACTGTGTTCTCTCATGCCATTGCCTCCAAGGCCTTGTCTAAGTTTGTCTCACTGTCTTGGCCCATAAAGCGAACTTCGTGTTCCAATGGAATGTCGAACTTGCCCAGGACAGCTTGACGTACTCGTGCTGCAAGCCTGAGGATATCCGCAGCAGACGCTTCATCATGATTGATGATAACTAAAGCTTGGTTTGGATGAACTTGAGCACCACCTTCAATCACACCTTTGAACTGGCATTGATCAATGAGCCACCCAGCGGCGACTTTGATCATGTCGTTACTCTCGTAACCGACGATGTCTGGGTATAACGCAGACAACCGATCAAAATGATCTTTAGTGATCACGGGGTTTTTAAAGAAACTTCCCGCATTACCTTGCACGGATGGGTCTGGCAGCTTGCTTGAGCGTATAGCACACACTTCATCGAATATAGAACGAGGAGAAAGTGTCTCTAATGGTAAGCTTTTAAGCGGACCATAGTGGTTACATGGTTTCCACTCTTTAGCTAATGTTAAACCAATCGCGACAACAATCGCTTTGCCATAGAGAGCGTGCTTAAAAATAGAATCTCGGTAACCAAAGAGACATTCATCTTTGCTTAATCGCTTAACTGTATAAGTATCCAGGCACAGAATATCAACGTATTCACATACATCTTGTAGTTCCACGCCATAGGCGCCGATATTCTGAATAGGCGCAGAACCTGAGCAACCAGGGATCATGGCTAAGTTCTCTAGACCACCCAGTCCATGATCAACACTCCACTCAACAAGGCTAGGCCAGTCTTCCCCACCAGATACATGTAGAGAATAACTTTCTGAGCTTTCTGTTAACTCAATGCCACTTAATCGATTAATAATGACCAAGCCCGAAAAGTGCTCAGTAAAGAGCATATTACTCCCTTTCCCGAGCATTAATTTAGGCAAAGCAGACCATTGAGGGTCTTGATATACGGAGATGAGTTCATCAACAGAGGTGACTTCGACAAGTACATCGCAAGTCTGCTCGATCGAAAAAGTATGAACATTTTTTAAGCTAGCGTTGAGATAAGATTGCATGGCGATATTTAATTAAATTACACTGCCGACATTCTAACGCAGATAAACAAATGGCGCAGTGACTGAATGAACAATGTCATCATTACTCAATTAGACCCCGTAAAGGTTCCCCTCGTTAAGCGTTTTTACAAAGAGCATTACCCAGCAGGTAAAGCCAACAAAAGCGAGCAAATCTACTCATTAGAACTAGATGGCCAGTTATGTGGTGTAGTTCGCTTTCGAACGATAGAAGATGCACGCTTACTTACAGGAATGGTTATCTCTAAGGAATACCGCGGCAAGCGATTAGGTTCACAGCTAATGGATTATTGTGTTCTTCACACACTGACGGAAAAAGATTATTGCTTCGCGTATTCTCATCTGACTAATTTCTACAATCGTCATCAATTCATACAAATCGATCCTAATGAACTACCAAATGGTTTAAGAGTCTTATATGAGCGCTATTCGAATAGCGGAAAAGATCTCATTCCTATGCATTATCAGCAAAATTGTTAGAGAATGACTCGATTATCTAGTATTTGATGCTATCCCTTTGGTAAAATTGAAGGTTCGCAATTTTGCATATTTTTAAGGTAAAACAGTCAATATGATTGCTAGTAGGAATCCATTCATACAGTTGCCAACCATAGCGCAGAATCCTGACAAGTTTGAAGTACTGCTATCAGCGCAAGAGTTCCGAACTCGCTTACTTGATGAGATATCTCGTGCAACTACTCGTATTAGTTTAGTTGCTCTGTATCTTGAAGATGATGACGCTGGCCGTGAGATCCTAACTGCCTTATACGAAGCAAAGCAAAAGAACCCAGAATTAGACGTGAGCGTTTGTGTCGATTGGCATAGAGCTCAGCGTGGATTGATTGGTGCGGAGTCCTCTGAGGGCAATGCAGCAATGTACAAAGAGTTTGCTGATAAATACCAGCACACCGTACCAGTTTATGGCATTCCTGTTCGTGGCAAGGAAGTATTTGGTGTATTGCATCTAAAAGGCTTTATTGTCGATGACAGCGTCATATACAGCGGTGCTAGCCTTAATAATATCTACCTAAGCTATCACGACCGCTATCGTTTCGATCGCTACCATGTTTTAAACAACGCAACGCTAGCTGACTCAATGTTCTCCTATGTCCAAGAACAAATGATCTCAGACATCGCTGTTTATGATCTTGCTGATAAGAACAAACCGCTAACTAAAGAGTTAAAGCCAGCAATCCGTCAATTCAGAGCATCATTAGCACGCTCTCAATACAAGTTCGATTCTCAAGAAGTCTCAGCAGATCAAGTTGCTGTAACTCCTTTAGTTGGTATAGGTAAGAGACGTAATCGCCTAAATCAGGGAATTAACCAACTGGTTGCTCAAGCTAAAGATGAAATTTTCATTTGTACGCCATATTTCAATTTTCCACCAAGCCTAGCGAAGGAAGTGAAGAAAGCACTTAAGCGCGGCGTAAAGGTCACGATTGTTGTCGGCGATAAAACAGCAAATGATTTCTTTATTTCACCGGAAGAAGAGTTTAAAACGATTGGTGGATTACCTTACTTATACGAATTGAACCTGCGTCGATTCGCGAAGGCTAATGAAGCGAATATAGCAAGTCGTAACCTGTCTATCCGACTTTGGCAACACGATTCCAACAGCTTCCACTTGAAGGGCATTTGGGTTGATAAACGCTACATGCTGCTAACGGGTAATAACCTAAACCCACGCGCATGGAAGTTGGACTTAGAAAATGGCATATTCATCCAAGATAACTATCATCACCTAACGGATAAATTCCAAGCTGAGGTTGATAATATTGTTCAGCACACACAGCTTATTTGCACCTATAAACAGTTAGATAAAGTTGATAGCTACCCGATGGAAGTACAGAAACTGATTCGAAAAATCACTCGAGTTAAAGCAGACAGAGTTCTTAAACAAATACTCTAAATCGTCGTATTCTTCGTAGTCTAAATGCCTAGCAATTGCTGGGCATTTTTATATCAGCGTTAGAACCTCAACTAACCCCGAGTGCCGATATCTCTTCTGAAGTTACCCATCAAGAATCTACTAACACTTACTCACAAGATAACTCTTATGAGATATTCAAAAAACATACATAGGAGGGGAATAACGAGATATGAGTCATATGTGAGAGCCACAGAAGCTTGATACTTCAGATTAGTTACAGTTGCCGCCTTATAGCGCGACTTCTATTTAACCAGGGAGCAGTTTAAGTTGCCTCACAGAGAATATTAATAACCGGGATTACAACTTCGAATCTGAGTTCAAGTCGTATACTTAATCTTCTGATATCACACCAGCCATCCTATCGATATTCATTAATAAGCCGAGAAACAACGAACCTTACTATTACTAACTAAGCTTATTGCTAATTGCATCACAGGTGCTCCACAGAAGCTTATCTACCAAGACTAAATCTAACCGGCGTAACAGAAAGCCTAAAAATGGAAAAAAGCTCTACAATTTCTAGCTGGGCGTTCTAATTAATGGTGATTCAAGAGCTAGTGGCCATGAATAGCCTTTGTGCGGAAGTCGTAACCAAGAGTTAACTCATGCCTCAGAAACAACGAAAGTCTAGTCGTAAGACTAGGCTTTCTGATAAGTGGCGAAATGGCCGGGGTTGCGGACTTCGGGTAAACCCTTTGTGGGACTCATTCGACTGAAGGGAAAAATACTTTTCTTGAGATGTAAAAAAGCCCTGCTATTTCTAGCAGGGCTTTTTTAATAAGTGGCGGAGTGGACGGGACTCGAACCCGCGACCCCCGGCGTGACAGGCCGGTATTCTAACCAACTGAACTACCACTCCGCAGTGGTCAACTCACTAAGTGAGCGTCCATATCTCCAGGTCGGTCAACCTAAAGATTTAATTTAAAGCCTGGCGATGTCCTACTCTCACATGGGGAAACCCCACACTACCATCGGCGCTATTGTGTTTCACTTCTGAGTTCGGCATGGAATCAGGTGGGTCCACAATGCTATGGTCGCCAAGCAAATTTTAAAATTCGGAAAGCTAATCTAAAAGTGTCTCTTCAAACTCATTCAAGGTCTGTCTTTGAGTCCACAAAACCCCTTGGGTGTTGTATGGTTAAGCCTCACGGGCAATTAGTACAGGTTAGCTCAATGCCTCGCAGCACTTACACACCCTGCCTATCAACGTCGTAGTCTACGACAACCCTTTAGGACGCTTATAGCGTCAGGGAAAACTCATCTCAAGGCTCGCTTCCCGCTTAGATGCTTTCAGCGGTTATCGATTCCGAACTTAGCTACCGGGCAATGCCATTGGCATGACAACCCGAACACCAGAGGTTCGTCCACTCCGGTCCTCTCGTACTAGGAGCAGCCCCTTTCAATTTTCCAACGCCCACGGCAGATAGGGACCGAACTGTCTCACGACGTTCTAAACCCAGCTCGCGTACCACTTTAAATGGCGAACAGCCATACCCTTGGGACCGACTTCAGCCCCAGGATGTGATGAGCCGACATCGAGGTGCCAAACACCGCCGTCGATATGAACTCTTGGGCGGTATCAGCCTGTTATCCCCGGAGTACCTTTTATCCGTTGAGCGATGGCCCTTCCATTCAGAACCACCGGATCACTATGACCTGCTTTCGCACCTGCTCGAATTGTCATTCTCGCAGTCAAGCGGGCTTATGCCATTGCACTAACCACACGATGTCCAACCGTGTTTAGCCCACCTTCGTGCTCCTCCGTTACTCTTTGGGAGGAGACCGCCCCAGTCAAACTACCCACCAGGCACTGTCCGTAACCCCGATTCAGGGGCCAACGTTAGAACATCAAAACTACAAGGGTGGTATTTCAAGGACGACTCCACCACATCTAGCGACGCGGTTTCATAGTCTCCCACCTATCCTACACATGTAGGTTCAATGTTCAGTGCCAAGCTGTAGTAAAGGTTCACGGGGTCTTTCCGTCTAGCCGCGGGTACACTGCATCTTCACAGCGATTTCAATTTCACTGAGTCTCGGGTGGAGACAGCGTGGCCATCATTACGCCATTCGTGCAGGTCGGAACTTACCCGACAAGGAATTTCGCTACCTTAGGACCGTTATAGTTACGGCCGCCGTTTACCGGGGCTTCGATCAAGAGCTTCGACCGAAGTCTAACCCCATCAATTAACCTTCCGGCACCGGGCAGGCGTCACACCGTATACGTCATCTTACGATTTTGCACAGTGCTGTGTTTTTAATAAACAGTTGCAGCCACCTGGTATCTGCGACTCTCGTCTGCTCCATCCGCAAGGGACTTCACTGATAAGAGCGTACCTTCTCCCGAAGTTACGGTACCATTTTGCCTAGTTCCTTCACCCGAGTTCTCTCAAGCGCCTTGGTATTCTCTACCCGACCACCTGTGTCGGTTTGGGGTACGATTCCTTACAATCTGAAGCTTAGAGGCTTTTCCTGGAAGCATGGCATCAATGACTTCACTACCGTAGTAGCTCGACATCGTATCTCAGCGTTAAAGAAAGTCCGGATTTACCTAAACTTTCCGCCTACATACTTGAACCTGGACAACCGTCGCCAGGCCCACCTAGCCTTCTCCGTCCCCCCATCGCAATTGTAAGAAGTACGGGAATATTAACCCGTTTCCCATCGACTACGCCTTTCGGCCTCGCCTTAGGAGTCGACTTACCCTGCCCCGATTAACGTTGGACAGGAACCCTTGGTCTTCCGGCGAGGGAGTTTTTCACTCCCTTTATCGTTACTCATGTCAGCATTCGCACTTCTGATACCTCCAGCAGCCCTTACAGACCACCTTCAACGGCTTACAGAACGCTCCCCTACCCCACATACCCTAAGGTACGTAGCCGCAGCTTCGGTGTATAGCTTAGCCCCGTTACATCTTCCGCGCAGGCCGACTCGACCAGTGAGCTATTACGCTTTCTTTAAATGATGGCTGCTTCTAAGCCAACATCCTGGCTGTCTGAGCCTTCCCACATCGTTTCCCACTTAGCTATACTTTGGGACCTTAGCTGGCGGTCTGGGTTGTTTCCCTCTCCACGACGGACGTTAGCACCCGCCGTGTGTCTCCCGGATAGTACTTACTGGTATTCGGAGTTTGCAAAGGGTTGGTAAGTCGGGATGACCCCCTAGCCTTAACAGTGCTCTACCCCCAGTAGTATTCGTCCGAGGCGCTACCTAAATAGCTTTCGGGGAGAACCAGCTATCTCCAGGTTTGATTGGCCTTTCACCCCTAGCCACAAGTCATCCGCTAATTTTTCAACATTAGTCGGTTCGGTCCTCCAGTTGATGTTACTCAACCTTCAACCTGCCCATGGCTAGATCACCTGGTTTCGGGTCTAATCCTAGCAACTGTACGCCCAGTTAAGACTCGGTTTCCCTACGGCTCCCCTAAACGGTTAACCTTGCTACTAAAATTAAGTCGCTGACCCATTATACAAAAGGTACGCAGTCACACCACGAAGGTGCTCCTACTGCTTGTACGTACACGGTTTCAGGTTCTATTTCACTCCCCTCACAGGGGTTCTTTTCGCCTTTCCCTCACGGTACTGGTTCACTATCGGTCAGTCAGTAGTATTTAGCCTTGGAGGATGGTCCCCCCATATTCAGACAGGATATCACGTGTCCCGCCCTACTCGATTTCACTGATTATGATGTGTCGGTTACGGGGCTATCACCCTTTATTGCGAGACTTTCCAGACTCTTCACCTGCATCATTAAAAGCTTAAGGGCTAATCCAATTTCGCTCGCCGCTACTTTCGGAATCTCGGTTGATTTCTCTTCCTCGGGGTACTTAGATGTTTCAGTTCCCCCGGTTTGCCTCCTGTTGCTATGTATTCACAACAGGATACGTGCTTATGCACGTGGGTTTCCCCATTCAGAAATCCCAGACTCAAAAGGTTATTACTACCTAATCTGGGCTTATCGCAAGTTATTACGTCTTTCATCGCCTCTGACTGCCAAGGCATCCACCGTGTACGCTTAGTCACTTAACCATACAACCCGAAAGGGTCTTAGTGTATGGCAACTAACCAAGGTTTTTGGTTGTCATCAAGAAGGGTTAATTCTTGATAACTGTTTGCCGGACTCAATTGTGAATCAAATAAATTTGATTCGAATACAAGACACTTGAATGTGTTTGTTGTGTTTATCTAATGAAAGATAAACATTGAGAACTTTTAAATTTGATTTGAATTACTCGTAAGTAATCAAATCAGTCAGCTTTCCAAATTGTTAAAGAGCATGAGACTTTAAGAACCAGTGTTCTAAAATTCACATTTTCTAAAGACTCTCAGGGTCAAACACACCAACCAACGACAAAAGAAGTGGTTTGGATATGACTATAACCAAGAATATTTAGAGAATGGTGGGCGATACCGGGCTCGAACCAGTGACCCCCTGCTTGTAAGGCAGGTGCTCTCCCAACTGAGCTAATCGCCCACGATAGTTTTAATTCCTTCGCGGAGAAAGAATGGTGGGTCGTGCAGGATTCGAACCTGCGACCAATTGATTAAAAGTCAACTGCTCTACCAACTGAGCTAACGACCCAATGGTATCCCGTAGGGGAGTCGAACCCCTGTTACCGCCGTGAAAGGGCGGTGTCCTAGGCCTCTAGACGAACGGGACACTGGATATTGAAGAACTTGGGAGTTCTTCGTCTCTTTTACTTTCTAAACCTAATCAATCTGTGTGGACACTCATCGTAAATATCTTCGTATAAGGAGGTGATCCAGCCCCAGGTTCCCCTAGGGCTACCTTGTTACGACTTCACCCCAGTCATGAACCACAAAGTGGTGAGCGTCCTCCTCGAAAGGTTAAACTACCCACTTCTTTTGCAGCCCACTCCCATGGTGTGACGGGCGGTGTGTACAAGGCCCGGGAACGTATTCACCGTGACATTCTGATTCACGATTACTAGCGATTCCGACTTCATGGAGTCGAGTTGCAGACTCCAATCCGGACTACGACGCACTTTTTGGGATTCGCTCACTATCGCTAGCTTGCTGCCCTCTGTATGCGCCATTGTAGCACGTGTGTAGCCCTACTCGTAAGGGCCATGATGACTTGACGTCGTCCCCACCTTCCTCCGGTTTATCACCGGCAGTCTCCCTGGAGTTCCCGACATTACTCGCTGGCAAACAAGGATAAGGGTTGCGCTCGTTGCGGGACTTAACCCAACATTTCACAACACGAGCTGACGACAGCCATGCAGCACCTGTCTCAGAGCTCCCGAAGGCACACCTGCGTCTCCGCTGGCTTCTCTGGATGTCAAGAGTAGGTAAGGTTCTTCGCGTTGCATCGAATTAAACCACATGCTCCACCGCTTGTGCGGGCCCCCGTCAATTCATTTGAGTTTTAATCTTGCGACCGTACTCCCCAGGCGGTCTACTTAACGCGTTAGCTCCGAAAGCCACGGCTCAAGGCCACAACCTCCAAGTAGACATCGTTTACGGCGTGGACTACCAGGGTATCTAATCCTGTTTGCTCCCCACGCTTTCGCATCTGAGTGTCAGTGTCTGTCCAGGGGGCCGCCTTCGCCACTGGTATTCCTTCAGATCTCTACGCATTTCACCGCTACACCTGAAATTCTACCCCCCTCTACAGCACTCTAGTTCACCAGTTTCAAATGCAGTTCCGAGGTTGAGCCCCGGGCTTTCACATCTGACTTAATGAACCACCTGCATGCGCTTTACGCCCAGTAATTCCGATTAACGCTCGCACCCTCCGTATTACCGCGGCTGCTGGCACGGAGTTAGCCGGTGCTTCTTCTGTTGCTAACGTCAAGAGATAGCGCTATTAACACTACCCCCTTCCTCACAACTGAAAGTACTTTACAACCCGAAGGCCTTCTTCATACACGCGGCATGGCTGCATCAGGCTTTCGCCCATTGTGCAATATTCCCCACTGCTGCCTCCCGTAGGAGTCTGGACCGTGTCTCAGTTCCAGTGTGGCTGATCATCCTCTCAGACCAGCTAGGGATCGTCGCCTTGGTGAGCCATTACCTCACCAACTAGCTAATCCCACCTAGGCATATCTTGACGCGAGAGGTCCGAAGATCCCCCTCTTTGGCCCGTAGGCATTATGCGGTATTAGCCATCGTTTCCAATGGTTATCCCCCACATCAAGGCAATTTCCTAGGCATTACTCACCCGTCCGCCGCTCGACGCCCATTAACGCACCCGAAGGATTGTTAGTGTCGTTTCCGCTCGACTTGCATGTGTTAGGCCTGCCGCCAGCGTTCAATCTGAGCCATGATCAAACTCTTCAATTTAAGATTTTGTGACTCAACGAATACTGACTTCAAAACTACTATGTAATTTTAAAGCTATTACCATTCCAACAGAATGGTAATGAATTGACTGTGCCAAATAACCGAAGTTATTCGTATTGGTCACTCAGTTCATTGAAATCAATTTTGATTCCGAAGAATCTGTTTTATCTAACGATAAAACGTTTTGATATTCATCAACGAGTGCCCACACAGATTGATAGGTTTAAATTGTTAAAGAGCTTTGCTTTCAGCGCCTTAGCACATAAGCACATAAGCACATAAGCAGGACGCGTATAATACGCTTTCCACTTTGAAAGTCAACATAAAACTCTAAGAAACTTAGAACTCTATGGTGACTTGTCTAGAAACTAGACAAAGTCGAAATTAAAGCCTGGCGATGTCCTACTCTCACATGGGGAAACCCCACACTACCATCGGCGCTATTGTGTTTCACTTCTGAGTTCGGCATGGAATCAGGTGGGTCCACAATGCTATGGTCGCCAAGCAAATTTTAAAATTCGGAAAGCTAATCTAAAAGTGTCTCTTCAAACTCATTCAAGGTCTGTCTTTGAGTCCACAAAACCCCTTGGGTGTTGTATGGTTAAGCCTCACGGGCAATTAGTACAGGTTAGCTCAATGCCTCGCAGCACTTACACACCCTGCCTATCAACGTCGTAGTCTACGACAACCCTTTAGGACGCTTATAGCGTCAGGGAAAACTCATCTCAAGGCTCGCTTCCCGCTTAGATGCTTTCAGCGGTTATCGATTCCGAACTTAGCTACCGGGCAATGCCATTGGCATGACAACCCGAACACCAGAGGTTCGTCCACTCCGGTCCTCTCGTACTAGGAGCAGCCCCTTTCAATTTTCCAACGCCCACGGCAGATAGGGACCGAACTGTCTCACGACGTTCTAAACCCAGCTCGCGTACCACTTTAAATGGCGAACAGCCATACCCTTGGGACCGACTTCAGCCCCAGGATGTGATGAGCCGACATCGAGGTGCCAAACACCGCCGTCGATATGAACTCTTGGGCGGTATCAGCCTGTTATCCCCGGAGTACCTTTTATCCGTTGAGCGATGGCCCTTCCATTCAGAACCACCGGATCACTATGACCTGCTTTCGCACCTGCTCGAATTGTCATTCTCGCAGTCAAGCGGGCTTATGCCATTGCACTAACCACACGATGTCCAACCGTGTTTAGCCCACCTTCGTGCTCCTCCGTTACTCTTTGGGAGGAGACCGCCCCAGTCAAACTACCCACCAGGCACTGTCCGTAACCCCGATTCAGGGGCCAACGTTAGAACATCAAAACTACAAGGGTGGTATTTCAAGGACGACTCCACCACATCTAGCGACGCGGTTTCATAGTCTCCCACCTATCCTACACATGTAGGTTCAATGTTCAGTGCCAAGCTGTAGTAAAGGTTCACGGGGTCTTTCCGTCTAGCCGCGGGTACACTGCATCTTCACAGCGATTTCAATTTCACTGAGTCTCGGGTGGAGACAGCGTGGCCATCATTACGCCATTCGTGCAGGTCGGAACTTACCCGACAAGGAATTTCGCTACCTTAGGACCGTTATAGTTACGGCCGCCGTTTACCGGGGCTTCGATCAAGAGCTTCGACCGAAGTCTAACCCCATCAATTAACCTTCCGGCACCGGGCAGGCGTCACACCGTATACGTCATCTTACGATTTTGCACAGTGCTGTGTTTTTAATAAACAGTTGCAGCCACCTGGTATCTGCGACTCTCGTCTGCTCCATCCGCAAGGGACTTCACTGATAAGAGCGTACCTTCTCCCGAAGTTACGGTACCATTTTGCCTAGTTCCTTCACCCGAGTTCTCTCAAGCGCCTTGGTATTCTCTACCCGACCACCTGTGTCGGTTTGGGGTACGATTCCTTACAATCTGAAGCTTAGAGGCTTTTCCTGGAAGCATGGCATCAATGACTTCACTACCGTAGTAGCTCGACATCGTATCTCAGCGTTAAAGAAAGTCCGGATTTACCTAAACTTTCCGCCTACATACTTGAACCTGGACAACCGTCGCCAGGCCCACCTAGCCTTCTCCGTCCCCCCATCGCAATTGTAAGAAGTACGGGAATATTAACCCGTTTCCCATCGACTACGCCTTTCGGCCTCGCCTTAGGAGTCGACTTACCCTGCCCCGATTAACGTTGGACAGGAACCCTTGGTCTTCCGGCGAGGGAGTTTTTCACTCCCTTTATCGTTACTCATGTCAGCATTCGCACTTCTGATACCTCCAGCAGCCCTTACAGACCACCTTCAACGGCTTACAGAACGCTCCCCTACCCCACATACCCTAAGGTACGTAGCCGCAGCTTCGGTGTATAGCTTAGCCCCGTTACATCTTCCGCGCAGGCCGACTCGACCAGTGAGCTATTACGCTTTCTTTAAATGATGGCTGCTTCTAAGCCAACATCCTGGCTGTCTGAGCCTTCCCACATCGTTTCCCACTTAGCTATACTTTGGGACCTTAGCTGGCGGTCTGGGTTGTTTCCCTCTCCACGACGGACGTTAGCACCCGCCGTGTGTCTCCCGGATAGTACTTACTGGTATTCGGAGTTTGCAAAGGGTTGGTAAGTCGGGATGACCCCCTAGCCTTAACAGTGCTCTACCCCCAGTAGTATTCGTCCGAGGCGCTACCTAAATAGCTTTCGGGGAGAACCAGCTATCTCCAGGTTTGATTGGCCTTTCACCCCTAGCCACAAGTCATCCGCTAATTTTTCAACATTAGTCGGTTCGGTCCTCCAGTTGATGTTACTCAACCTTCAACCTGCCCATGGCTAGATCACCTGGTTTCGGGTCTAATCCTAGCAACTGTACGCCCAGTTAAGACTCGGTTTCCCTACGGCTCCCCTAAACGGTTAACCTTGCTACTAAAATTAAGTCGCTGACCCATTATACAAAAGGTACGCAGTCACACCACGAAGGTGCTCCTACTGCTTGTACGTACACGGTTTCAGGTTCTATTTCACTCCCCTCACAGGGGTTCTTTTCGCCTTTCCCTCACGGTACTGGTTCACTATCGGTCAGTCAGTAGTATTTAGCCTTGGAGGATGGTCCCCCCATATTCAGACAGGATATCACGTGTCCCGCCCTACTCGATTTCACTGATTATGATGTGTCGGTTACGGGGCTATCACCCTTTATTGCGAGACTTTCCAGACTCTTCACCTGCATCATTAAAAGCTTAAGGGCTAATCCAATTTCGCTCGCCGCTACTTTCGGAATCTCGGTTGATTTCTCTTCCTCGGGGTACTTAGATGTTTCAGTTCCCCCGGTTTGCCTCCTGTTGCTATGTATTCACAACAGGATACGTGCTTATGCACGTGGGTTTCCCCATTCAGAAATCCCAGACTCAAAAGGTTATTACTACCTAATCTGGGCTTATCGCAAGTTATTACGTCTTTCATCGCCTCTGACTGCCAAGGCATCCACCGTGTACGCTTAGTCACTTAACCATACAACCCGAAAGGGTCTTAGTGTATGGCAACTAACCAAGGTTTTTGGTTGTCATCAAGAAGGGTTAATTCTTGATAACTGTTTGCCGGACTCAATTGTGAATCAAATAAATTTGATTCGAATACAAGACACTTGAATGTGTTTGTTGTGTTTATCTAATGAAAGATAAACATTGAGAACTTTTAAATTTGATTTGAATTACTCGTAAGTAATCAAATCAGTCAGCTTTCCAAATTGTTAAAGAGCTTGATTCATAAAGAACCATTTTTAAATATTTTCAGATAAAAACACTTAAAGATGGTGGAGCTATGCGGGATCGAACCGCAGACCTCCTGCGTGCAAGGCAGGCGCTCTCCCAGCTGAGCTATAGCCCCATCTTTGTTTCTAGTCGATATTGGTGGGTCTGAGTGGACTCGAACCACCGACCTCCCGCTTATCAGGCGAGCGCTCTAACCAGCTGAGCTACAGACCCAATATCGTCTCTTTTACTTTCTAAACCTAATCAATCTGTGTGGACACTCATCGTAAATATCTTCGTATAAGGAGGTGATCCAGCCCCAGGTTCCCCTAGGGCTACCTTGTTACGACTTCACCCCAGTCATGAACCACAAAGTGGTGAGCGTCCTCCTCGAAAGGTTAAACTACCCACTTCTTTTGCAGCCCACTCCCATGGTGTGACGGGCGGTGTGTACAAGGCCCGGGAACGTATTCACCGTGACATTCTGATTCACGATTACTAGCGATTCCGACTTCATGGAGTCGAGTTGCAGACTCCAATCCGGACTACGACGCACTTTTTGGGATTCGCTCACTATCGCTAGCTTGCTGCCCTCTGTATGCGCCATTGTAGCACGTGTGTAGCCCTACTCGTAAGGGCCATGATGACTTGACGTCGTCCCCACCTTCCTCCGGTTTATCACCGGCAGTCTCCCTGGAGTTCCCGACATTACTCGCTGGCAAACAAGGATAAGGGTTGCGCTCGTTGCGGGACTTAACCCAACATTTCACAACACGAGCTGACGACAGCCATGCAGCACCTGTCTCAGAGCTCCCGAAGGCACACCTGCGTCTCCGCTGGCTTCTCTGGATGTCAAGAGTAGGTAAGGTTCTTCGCGTTGCATCGAATTAAACCACATGCTCCACCGCTTGTGCGGGCCCCCGTCAATTCATTTGAGTTTTAATCTTGCGACCGTACTCCCCAGGCGGTCTACTTAACGCGTTAGCTCCGAAAGCCACGGCTCAAGGCCACAACCTCCAAGTAGACATCGTTTACGGCGTGGACTACCAGGGTATCTAATCCTGTTTGCTCCCCACGCTTTCGCATCTGAGTGTCAGTGTCTGTCCAGGGGGCCGCCTTCGCCACTGGTATTCCTTCAGATCTCTACGCATTTCACCGCTACACCTGAAATTCTACCCCCCTCTACAGCACTCTAGTTCACCAGTTTCAAATGCAGTTCCGAGGTTGAGCCCCGGGCTTTCACATCTGACTTAATGAACCACCTGCATGCGCTTTACGCCCAGTAATTCCGATTAACGCTCGCACCCTCCGTATTACCGCGGCTGCTGGCACGGAGTTAGCCGGTGCTTCTTCTGTTGCTAACGTCAAGAGATAACGCTATTAACGCTACCCCCTTCCTCACAACTGAAAGTACTTTACAACCCGAAGGCCTTCTTCATACACGCGGCATGGCTGCATCAGGCTTTCGCCCATTGTGCAATATTCCCCACTGCTGCCTCCCGTAGGAGTCTGGACCGTGTCTCAGTTCCAGTGTGGCTGATCATCCTCTCAGACCAGCTAGGGATCGTCGCCTTGGTGAGCCATTACCTCACCAACTAGCTAATCCCACCTAGGCATATCTTGACGCGAGAGGTCCGAAGATCCCCCTCTTTGGCCCGTAGGCATTATGCGGTATTAGCCATCGTTTCCAATGGTTATCCCCCACATCAAGGCAATTTCCTAGGCATTACTCACCCGTCCGCCGCTCGACGCCCAACAAATCCTCCGAAGATTCAATGTTGTCGTTTCCGCTCGACTTGCATGTGTTAGGCCTGCCGCCAGCGTTCAATCTGAGCCATGATCAAACTCTTCAATTTAAGATTTTGTGACTCAACGAATACTGACTTCAAAACTACTATGTAATTTTAAAGCTATTACCATTCCAACAGAATGGTAATGAATTGACTGTGCCGATTAACTACAAGTAGTTAAACGTATTGGTCACTCAGTTCATTGAAATCAATTTTGTTACCGAAGTAACTGTCATTACCTAAGTAATAACGTTTTGATATTCATCAACGAGTGCCCACACAGATTGATAGGTTTAAATTGTTAAAGAGCTTTGCTTTCAGTGCCTTAGCACGTAAGCAGGACGCGTATAATACGCTTTCCACTTTGAAAGTCAACATAAAACTCTAAGAAACTTAGAACTCTATGGTGACTTGTCTAGAAACTAGACAAAGTCGAAATTAAAGCCTGGCGATGTCCTACTCTCACATGGGGAAACCCCACACTACCATCGGCGCTATTGTGTTTCACTTCTGAGTTCGGCATGGAATCAGGTGGGTCCACAATGCTATGGTCGCCAAGCAAATTTTAAAATTCGGAAAGCTATAATCTAAAAGTGTCTCTTCAAACTCATTCAAGGTCTGTCTTTGAGTCCACAAAACCCCTTGGGTGTTGTATGGTTAAGCCTCACGGGCAATTAGTACAGGTTAGCTCAATGCCTCGCAGCACTTACACACCCTGCCTATCAACGTCGTAGTCTACGACAACCCTTTAGGACGCTTATAGCGTCAGGGAAAACTCATCTCAAGGCTCGCTTCCCGCTTAGATGCTTTCAGCGGTTATCGATTCCGAACTTAGCTACCGGGCAATGCCATTGGCATGACAACCCGAACACCAGAGGTTCGTCCACTCCGGTCCTCTCGTACTAGGAGCAGCCCCTTTCAATTTTCCAACGCCCACGGCAGATAGGGACCGAACTGTCTCACGACGTTCTAAACCCAGCTCGCGTACCACTTTAAATGGCGAACAGCCATACCCTTGGGACCGACTTCAGCCCCAGGATGTGATGAGCCGACATCGAGGTGCCAAACACCGCCGTCGATATGAACTCTTGGGCGGTATCAGCCTGTTATCCCCGGAGTACCTTTTATCCGTTGAGCGATGGCCCTTCCATTCAGAACCACCGGATCACTATGACCTGCTTTCGCACCTGCTCGAATTGTCATTCTCGCAGTCAAGCGGGCTTATGCCATTGCACTAACCACACGATGTCCAACCGTGTTTAGCCCACCTTCGTGCTCCTCCGTTACTCTTTGGGAGGAGACCGCCCCAGTCAAACTACCCACCAGGCACTGTCCGTAACCCCGATTCAGGGGCCAACGTTAGAACATCAAAACTACAAGGGTGGTATTTCAAGGACGACTCCACCACATCTAGCGACGCGGTTTCATAGTCTCCCACCTATCCTACACATGTAGGTTCAATGTTCAGTGCCAAGCTGTAGTAAAGGTTCACGGGGTCTTTCCGTCTAGCCGCGGGTACACTGCATCTTCACAGCGATTTCAATTTCACTGAGTCTCGGGTGGAGACAGCGTGGCCATCATTACGCCATTCGTGCAGGTCGGAACTTACCCGACAAGGAATTTCGCTACCTTAGGACCGTTATAGTTACGGCCGCCGTTTACCGGGGCTTCGATCAAGAGCTTCGACCGAAGTCTAACCCCATCAATTAACCTTCCGGCACCGGGCAGGCGTCACACCGTATACGTCATCTTACGATTTTGCACAGTGCTGTGTTTTTAATAAACAGTTGCAGCCACCTGGTATCTGCGACTCTCGTCTGCTCCATCCGCAAGGGACTTCACTGATAAGAGCGTACCTTCTCCCGAAGTTACGGTACCATTTTGCCTAGTTCCTTCACCCGAGTTCTCTCAAGCGCCTTGGTATTCTCTACCCGACCACCTGTGTCGGTTTGGGGTACGATTCCTTACAATCTGAAGCTTAGAGGCTTTTCCTGGAAGCATGGCATCAATGACTTCACTACCGTAGTAGCTCGACATCGTATCTCAGCGTTAAAGAAAGTCCGGATTTACCTAAACTTTCCGCCTACATACTTGAACCTGGACAACCGTCGCCAGGCCCACCTAGCCTTCTCCGTCCCCCCATCGCAATTGTAAGAAGTACGGGAATATTAACCCGTTTCCCATCGACTACGCCTTTCGGCCTCGCCTTAGGAGTCGACTTACCCTGCCCCGATTAACGTTGGACAGGAACCCTTGGTCTTCCGGCGAGGGAGTTTTTCACTCCCTTTATCGTTACTCATGTCAGCATTCGCACTTCTGATACCTCCAGCAGCCCTTACAGACCACCTTCAACGGCTTACAGAACGCTCCCCTACCCCACATACCCTAAGGTACGTAGCCGCAGCTTCGGTGTATAGCTTAGCCCCGTTACATCTTCCGCGCAGGCCGACTCGACCAGTGAGCTATTACGCTTTCTTTAAATGATGGCTGCTTCTAAGCCAACATCCTGGCTGTCTGAGCCTTCCCACATCGTTTCCCACTTAGCTATACTTTGGGACCTTAGCTGGCGGTCTGGGTTGTTTCCCTCTCCACGACGGACGTTAGCACCCGCCGTGTGTCTCCCGGATAGTACTTACTGGTATTCGGAGTTTGCAAAGGGTTGGTAAGTCGGGATGACCCCCTAGCCTTAACAGTGCTCTACCCCCAGTAGTATTCGTCCGAGGCGCTACCTAAATAGCTTTCGGGGAGAACCAGCTATCTCCAGGTTTGATTGGCCTTTCACCCCTAGCCACAAGTCATCCGCTAATTTTTCAACATTAGTCGGTTCGGTCCTCCAGTTGATGTTACTCAACCTTCAACCTGCCCATGGCTAGATCACCTGGTTTCGGGTCTAATCCTAGCAACTGTACGCCCAGTTAAGACTCGGTTTCCCTACGGCTCCCCTAAACGGTTAACCTTGCTACTAAAATTAAGTCGCTGACCCATTATACAAAAGGTACGCAGTCACACCACGAAGGTGCTCCTACTGCTTGTACGTACACGGTTTCAGGTTCTATTTCACTCCCCTCACAGGGGTTCTTTTCGCCTTTCCCTCACGGTACTGGTTCACTATCGGTCAGTCAGTAGTATTTAGCCTTGGAGGATGGTCCCCCCATATTCAGACAGGATATCACGTGTCCCGCCCTACTCGATTTCACTGATTATGATGTGTCGGTTACGGGGCTATCACCCTTTATTGCGAGACTTTCCAGACTCTTCACCTGCATCATTAAAAGCTTAAGGGCTAATCCAATTTCGCTCGCCGCTACTTTCGGAATCTCGGTTGATTTCTCTTCCTCGGGGTACTTAGATGTTTCAGTTCCCCCGGTTTGCCTCCTGTTGCTATGTATTCACAACAGGATACGTGCTTATGCACGTGGGTTTCCCCATTCAGAAATCCCAGACTCAAAAGGTTATTACTACCTAATCTGGGCTTATCGCAAGTTATTACGTCTTTCATCGCCTCTGACTGCCAAGGCATCCACCGTGTACGCTTAGTCACTTAACCATACAACCCGAAAGGGTCTTAGTGTATGGCAACTAACCAAGGTTTTTGGTTGTCATCAAGAAGGGTTAATTCTTGATAACTGTTTGCCGGACTCAATTGTGAATCAAATAAATTTGATTCGAATACAAGACACTTGAATGTGTTTGTTGTGTTTATCTAATGAAAGATAAACATTGAGAACTTTTAAATTTGATTTGAATTACTCGTAAGTAATCAAATCAGTCAGCTTTCCAAATTGTTAAAGAGCATAAAGCAAAAAGCTTTAATCAATAACTTACGTTATTAATTAAAGCTCTGGCTTTAACTAAATCTAAACCATCAATCTGTGTGGACACTCATCGTAAGTATCTTCGTATAAGGAGGTGATCCAGCCCCAGGTTCCCCTAGGGCTACCTTGTTACGACTTCACCCCAGTCATGAACCACAAAGTGGTGAGCGTCCTCCCCGAAAGGTTAAACTACCCACTTCTTTTGCAGCCCACTCCCATGGTGTGACGGGCGGTGTGTACAAGGCCCGGGAACGTATTCACCGTGACATTCTGATTCACGATTACTAGCGATTCCGACTTCATGGAGTCGAGTTGCAGACTCCAATCCGGACTACGACGCACTTTTTGGGATTCGCTCACTATCGCTAGCTTGCTGCCCTCTGTATGCGCCATTGTAGCACGTGTGTAGCCCTACTCGTAAGGGCCATGATGACTTGACGTCGTCCCCACCTTCCTCCGGTTTATCACCGGCAGTCTCCCTGGAGTTCCCGACATTACTCGCTGGCAAACAAGGATAAGGGTTGCGCTCGTTGCGGGACTTAACCCAACATTTCACAACACGAGCTGACGACAGCCATGCAGCACCTGTCTCAGAGCTCCCGAAGGCACACCTGCGTCTCCGCTGGCTTCTCTGGATGTCAAGAGTAGGTAAGGTTCTTCGCGTTGCATCGAATTAAACCACATGCTCCACCGCTTGTGCGGGCCCCCGTCAATTCATTTGAGTTTTAATCTTGCGACCGTACTCCCCAGGCGGTCTACTTAACGCGTTAGCTCCGAAAGCCACGGCTCAAGGCCACAACCTCCAAGTAGACATCGTTTACGGCGTGGACTACCAGGGTATCTAATCCTGTTTGCTCCCCACGCTTTCGCATCTGAGTGTCAGTGTCTGTCCAGGGGGCCGCCTTCGCCACTGGTATTCCTTCAGATCTCTACGCATTTCACCGCTACACCTGAAATTCTACCCCCCTCTACAGCACTCTAGTTCACCAGTTTCAAATGCAGTTCCGAGGTTGAGCCCCGGGCTTTCACATCTGACTTAATGAACCACCTGCATGCGCTTTACGCCCAGTAATTCCGATTAACGCTCGCACCCTCCGTATTACCGCGGCTGCTGGCACGGAGTTAGCCGGTGCTTCTTCTGTTGCTAACGTCAAGAGATAGCGCTATTAACACTACCCCCTTCCTCACAACTGAAAGTACTTTACAACCCGAAGGCCTTCTTCATACACGCGGCATGGCTGCATCAGGCTTTCGCCCATTGTGCAATATTCCCCACTGCTGCCTCCCGTAGGAGTCTGGACCGTGTCTCAGTTCCAGTGTGGCTGATCATCCTCTCAGACCAGCTAGGGATCGTCGCCTTGGTGAGCCATTACCTCACCAACTAGCTAATCCCACCTAGGCATATCTTGACGCGAGAGGTCCGAAGATCCCCCTCTTTGGCCCGTAGGCATTATGCGGTATTAGCCATCGTTTCCAATGGTTATCCCCCACATCAAGGCAATTTCCTAGGCATTACTCACCCGTCCGCCGCTCGACGCCCAACAAATCCTCCGAAGATTCAATGTTGTCGTTTCCGCTCGACTTGCATGTGTTAGGCCTGCCGCCAGCGTTCAATCTGAGCCATGATCAAACTCTTCAATTTAAGATTTTGTGACTCAACGAATACTGACTTCAAAACTACTATGTAATTTTAAAGCTATTACCATTCCAACAGAATGGTAATGAATTGACTGTGCCAAATAACCGAAGTTATTCGTATTGGTCACTCAGTTCATTGAAATCAATTTTGATTCCGAAGAATCTGTTTTATCTAACGATAAAACGTTTTGATATTCATCAACGAGTGCCCACACAGATTGATAGGTTTAAATTGTTAAAGAGCTTTGCTTTCAGTGCCTTAGCACGTAAGCAGGACGCGTATAATACGCTTTCCACTTTGAAAGTCAACATAAAACTCTAAGAAACTTAGAACTCTATGGTGACTTGTCTAGAAACTAGACAAAGTCGAAATTAAAGCCTGGCGATGTCCTACTCTCACATGGGGAAACCCCACACTACCATCGGCGCTATTGTGTTTCACTTCTGAGTTCGGCATGGAATCAGGTGGGTCCACAATGCTATGGTCGCCAAGCAAATTTTAAAATTCGGAAAGCTATAATCTAAAAGTGTCTCTTCAAACTCATTCAAGGTCTGTCTTTGAGTCCACAAAACCCCTTGGGTGTTGTATGGTTAAGCCTCACGGGCAATTAGTACAGGTTAGCTCAATGCCTCGCAGCACTTACACACCCTGCCTATCAACGTCGTAGTCTACGACAACCCTTTAGGACGCTTATAGCGTCAGGGAAAACTCATCTCAAGGCTCGCTTCCCGCTTAGATGCTTTCAGCGGTTATCGATTCCGAACTTAGCTACCGGGCAATGCCATTGGCATGACAACCCGAACACCAGAGGTTCGTCCACTCCGGTCCTCTCGTACTAGGAGCAGCCCCTTTCAATTTTCCAACGCCCACGGCAGATAGGGACCGAACTGTCTCACGACGTTCTAAACCCAGCTCGCGTACCACTTTAAATGGCGAACAGCCATACCCTTGGGACCGACTTCAGCCCCAGGATGTGATGAGCCGACATCGAGGTGCCAAACACCGCCGTCGATATGAACTCTTGGGCGGTATCAGCCTGTTATCCCCGGAGTACCTTTTATCCGTTGAGCGATGGCCCTTCCATTCAGAACCACCGGATCACTATGACCTGCTTTCGCACCTGCTCGAATTGTCATTCTCGCAGTCAAGCGGGCTTATGCCATTGCACTAACCACACGATGTCCAACCGTGTTTAGCCCACCTTCGTGCTCCTCCGTTACTCTTTGGGAGGAGACCGCCCCAGTCAAACTACCCACCAGGCACTGTCCGTAACCCCGATTCAGGGGCCAACGTTAGAACATCAAAACTACAAGGGTGGTATTTCAAGGACGACTCCACCACATCTAGCGACGCGGTTTCATAGTCTCCCACCTATCCTACACATGTAGGTTCAATGTTCAGTGCCAAGCTGTAGTAAAGGTTCACGGGGTCTTTCCGTCTAGCCGCGGGTACACTGCATCTTCACAGCGATTTCAATTTCACTGAGTCTCGGGTGGAGACAGCGTGGCCATCATTACGCCATTCGTGCAGGTCGGAACTTACCCGACAAGGAATTTCGCTACCTTAGGACCGTTATAGTTACGGCCGCCGTTTACCGGGGCTTCGATCAAGAGCTTCGACCGAAGTCTAACCCCATCAATTAACCTTCCGGCACCGGGCAGGCGTCACACCGTATACGTCATCTTACGATTTTGCACAGTGCTGTGTTTTTAATAAACAGTTGCAGCCACCTGGTATCTGCGACTCTCGTCTGCTCCATCCGCAAGGGACTTCACTGATAAGAGCGTACCTTCTCCCGAAGTTACGGTACCATTTTGCCTAGTTCCTTCACCCGAGTTCTCTCAAGCGCCTTGGTATTCTCTACCCGACCACCTGTGTCGGTTTGGGGTACGATTCCTTACAATCTGAAGCTTAGAGGCTTTTCCTGGAAGCATGGCATCAATGACTTCACTACCGTAGTAGCTCGACATCGTATCTCAGCGTTAAAGAAAGTCCGGATTTACCTAAACTTTCCGCCTACATACTTGAACCTGGACAACCGTCGCCAGGCCCACCTAGCCTTCTCCGTCCCCCCATCGCAATTGTAAGAAGTACGGGAATATTAACCCGTTTCCCATCGACTACGCCTTTCGGCCTCGCCTTAGGAGTCGACTTACCCTGCCCCGATTAACGTTGGACAGGAACCCTTGGTCTTCCGGCGAGGGAGTTTTTCACTCCCTTTATCGTTACTCATGTCAGCATTCGCACTTCTGATACCTCCAGCAGCCCTTACAGACCACCTTCAACGGCTTACAGAACGCTCCCCTACCCCACATACCCTAAGGTACGTAGCCGCAGCTTCGGTGTATAGCTTAGCCCCGTTACATCTTCCGCGCAGGCCGACTCGACCAGTGAGCTATTACGCTTTCTTTAAATGATGGCTGCTTCTAAGCCAACATCCTGGCTGTCTGAGCCTTCCCACATCGTTTCCCACTTAGCTATACTTTGGGACCTTAGCTGGCGGTCTGGGTTGTTTCCCTCTCCACGACGGACGTTAGCACCCGCCGTGTGTCTCCCGGATAGTACTTACTGGTATTCGGAGTTTGCAAAGGGTTGGTAAGTCGGGATGACCCCCTAGCCTTAACAGTGCTCTACCCCCAGTAGTATTCGTCCGAGGCGCTACCTAAATAGCTTTCGGGGAGAACCAGCTATCTCCAGGTTTGATTGGCCTTTCACCCCTAGCCACAAGTCATCCGCTAATTTTTCAACATTAGTCGGTTCGGTCCTCCAGTTGATGTTACTCAACCTTCAACCTGCCCATGGCTAGATCACCTGGTTTCGGGTCTAATCCTAGCAACTGTACGCCCAGTTAAGACTCGGTTTCCCTACGGCTCCCCTAAACGGTTAACCTTGCTACTAAAATTAAGTCGCTGACCCATTATACAAAAGGTACGCAGTCACACCACGAAGGTGCTCCTACTGCTTGTACGTACACGGTTTCAGGTTCTATTTCACTCCCCTCACAGGGGTTCTTTTCGCCTTTCCCTCACGGTACTGGTTCACTATCGGTCAGTCAGTAGTATTTAGCCTTGGAGGATGGTCCCCCCATATTCAGACAGGATATCACGTGTCCCGCCCTACTCGATTTCACTGATTATGATGTGTCGGTTACGGGGCTATCACCCTTTATTGCGAGACTTTCCAGACTCTTCACCTGCATCATTAAAAGCTTAAGGGCTAATCCAATTTCGCTCGCCGCTACTTTCGGAATCTCGGTTGATTTCTCTTCCTCGGGGTACTTAGATGTTTCAGTTCCCCCGGTTTGCCTCCTGTTGCTATGTATTCACAACAGGATACGTGCTTATGCACGTGGGTTTCCCCATTCAGAAATCCCAGACTCAAAAGGTTATTACTACCTAATCTGGGCTTATCGCAAGTTATTACGTCTTTCATCGCCTCTGACTGCCAAGGCATCCACCGTGTACGCTTAGTCACTTAACCATACAACCCGAAAGGGTCTTAGTGTATGGCAACTAACCAAGGTTTTTGGTTGTCATCAAGAAGGGTTAATTCTTGATAACTGTTTGCCGGACTCAATTGTGAATCAAATAAATTTGATTCGAATACAAGACACTTGAATGTGTTTGTTGTGTTTATCTAATGAAAGATAAACATTGAGAACTTTTAAATTTGATTTGAATTACTCGTAAGTAATCAAATCAGTCAGCTTTCCAAATTGTTAAAGAGCATAAAGCAAAAAGCTTTAATCAATAACTTACGTTATTAATTAAAGCTCTGGCTTTAACTAAATCTAAACCATCAATCTGTGTGGACACTCATCGTAAGTATCTTCGTATAAGGAGGTGATCCAGCCCCAGGTTCCCCTAGGGCTACCTTGTTACGACTTCACCCCAGTCATGAACCACAAAGTGGTGAGCGTCCTCCCCGAAAGGTTAAACTACCCACTTCTTTTGCAGCCCACTCCCATGGTGTGACGGGCGGTGTGTACAAGGCCCGGGAACGTATTCACCGTGACATTCTGATTCACGATTACTAGCGATTCCGACTTCATGGAGTCGAGTTGCAGACTCCAATCCGGACTACGACGCACTTTTTGGGATTCGCTCACTATCGCTAGCTTGCTGCCCTCTGTATGCGCCATTGTAGCACGTGTGTAGCCCTACTCGTAAGGGCCATGATGACTTGACGTCGTCCCCACCTTCCTCCGGTTTATCACCGGCAGTCTCCCTGGAGTTCCCGACATTACTCGCTGGCAAACAAGGATAAGGGTTGCGCTCGTTGCGGGACTTAACCCAACATTTCACAACACGAGCTGACGACAGCCATGCAGCACCTGTCTCAGAGCTCCCGAAGGCACACCTGCGTCTCCGCTGGCTTCTCTGGATGTCAAGAGTAGGTAAGGTTCTTCGCGTTGCATCGAATTAAACCACATGCTCCACCGCTTGTGCGGGCCCCCGTCAATTCATTTGAGTTTTAATCTTGCGACCGTACTCCCCAGGCGGTCTACTTAACGCGTTAGCTCCGAAAGCCACGGCTCAAGGCCACAACCTCCAAGTAGACATCGTTTACGGCGTGGACTACCAGGGTATCTAATCCTGTTTGCTCCCCACGCTTTCGCATCTGAGTGTCAGTGTCTGTCCAGGGGGCCGCCTTCGCCACTGGTATTCCTTCAGATCTCTACGCATTTCACCGCTACACCTGAAATTCTACCCCCCTCTACAGCACTCTAGTTCACCAGTTTCAAATGCAGTTCCGAGGTTGAGCCCCGGGCTTTCACATCTGACTTAATGAACCACCTGCATGCGCTTTACGCCCAGTAATTCCGATTAACGCTCGCACCCTCCGTATTACCGCGGCTGCTGGCACGGAGTTAGCCGGTGCTTCTTCTGTTGCTAACGTCAAGAGATAGCGCTATTAACACTACCCCCTTCCTCACAACTGAAAGTACTTTACAACCCGAAGGCCTTCTTCATACACGCGGCATGGCTGCATCAGGCTTTCGCCCATTGTGCAATATTCCCCACTGCTGCCTCCCGTAGGAGTCTGGACCGTGTCTCAGTTCCAGTGTGGCTGATCATCCTCTCAGACCAGCTAGGGATCGTCGCCTTGGTGAGCCATTACCTCACCAACTAGCTAATCCCACCTAGGCATATCTTGACGCGAGAGGTCCGAAGATCCCCCTCTTTGGCCCGTAGGCATTATGCGGTATTAGCCATCGTTTCCAATGGTTATCCCCCACATCAAGGCAATTTCCTAGGCATTACTCACCCGTCCGCCGCTCGACGCCCATTAACGCACCCGAAGGATTGTTAGTGTCGTTTCCGCTCGACTTGCATGTGTTAGGCCTGCCGCCAGCGTTCAATCTGAGCCATGATCAAACTCTTCAATTTAAAGTTTTGATTACCTAAATTAATAGGTGTGACTCAACGAATACTGACTTCAAAACTAATATTTACCGCTCTTTCAAAAAAGAACAGAAACATGTAATTCTAAAGCTATTACCATTCCAACAGAATGGTAATGAATTGACTGTGCCGATTAACTACAAGTAGTTAAACGTATTGGTCACTCAGTTCATTGAAATCAATTTGTTACCGAAGTAACTGCTATTACGCTCTTTCGAAAAAGAACCAATAACGTTTTGATATTCATCAACGAGTGCCCACACAGATTGATAGGTTTAAATTGTTAAAGAGCGCTAGCGTTTTGTGATTTACATCTCAGTCGCTAGGGGTGCGTACTATACCTGCACCACTTAGAGAGTCAAGAGTTATTTTCAACTCCTTTTTCTCTACCGATTTCGCTGTGTGACTTTCGTCTCACTCCGTGTCGGTGAGGCGGCATTATAGAGAGATCGACATAGAGCACAAGGGCTTTTTTGAATAAAAGTTTTGTTCGCCTAAAAAGCCACCAGATCCGCATTTTTCGAATAAAAACTAAACATTTGAGACGTATCACAGCAATACATTGGCAAAATGGAAACCATGAACGTAAGATTCATGTATCTATTTTGTTAAGAGTAGATGCGTCTATTTCGTTTATTAATATGTAGTATTCCGATATGAACTCAAAAAAATCGATGTTGTTAATTGTCGCACTAGCTGTTCTAGGTGGCATTGTTTTCTCTCAGGTAGATATATCGCCTGCAATTACCTTTATCCTTGGTGTCTTGGCTTCCGCTTTTGTTGTTAACTTTTCAAGCACCGACTCAAAATCAGATTCAGAACCTAAGGCATCAACAAAAACACTTTATGTAGGTAACCTTCCATACAAAGCGAATGAGTCACACGTACGTGAATTATTCTCAGAGTATGGTGAAGTATTTGCAGTACGCTTAATGAAAGACAAACGTACTGGTAAAAGAAGAGGCTTTGGATTTGTCGTAATGGCTAGCAATGATGTGAATCATGCTATTTCAGAACTTAACGATAAAGATTACATGCAACGAACTTTAAAAGTGCGAGTTGCAAACGATCCTAAACATCCAGAAACGGACGAAGCTGAACTGAGCTAAATCCTAACTGCTTCAACATGCTATTTAGTGCACTTTCTTTCTTAGGAAGTGCACTACAAAAAACCTCACGCACTCCCCCTTCTTTATTAATACTTTCCAAACCCAACAAATCTTGAACCCGTTTAGCTATCGCTTTACCAGAATCTATCAGCACTACGCTTTCACCTAGTACTTGTTGAATCTCTGATTTGATCAGTGGGAAATGAGTGCATCCTAATACGGCCACATCAACCATGTTGATCATCGGTTGAAGAATCTGCTGCAACTCTTCAAGGTCAATCGTCTCCCCCCTGAGTTTATCTTCGGCCATATCCACCAGCCTAGTAGAACCTAAAAGTTCGACTCTTTTATTACTCGAGAAGTTTTTGATGAGCTCGTGTGTGTATTCACGAGTAATCGTTGCGGGAGTAGCAATGAGACCCACCGCTTTATTGGCAAGTAGGGATGCAGGCTTGATTGCCGGAACAACGCCAACAATTGGGATTAGATTATTAGCACGTAGTGTGGGCAAGACAATCGTACTTGCGGTATTACAGGCTATCACTACGATATCAATCGCGTGGCTAGCCACAAAGCTGGCGACGATGCTTTGGACTCTGCGAACAAGGACTTGCTGATCGAGTTCACCGTATGGGTAAGCCTCGTTATCAAATACATAAGTATAGTTATGATTCGGTAGTAACTGGCTTACCTCCTTATATACAGATAGGCCACCCACTCCAGAATCAAAGACCAATATATTTTTTTGCAGACTATCCGACACAACGATTACCTATAATAAGTTTCGCTGCAATGATACTCCTTCACTTAGTTTTCGCCAATCCTCACTCTATATAATGCAAGCTTGATAACGTTGATGAACAAAGCGCCCACCTTGCTCTACATTTTCTAGATCTATCTTGAGCTTACCTTTAAAGCATGGCGCTGACGTCACTAAGGTATGGAACTCGCCATCTTCGCCACATGGATCGACATGACTCGGTAAGCTGCCTATTAGCTCAAGTGTGTATTTCTTCCCGCAATAGCTCATGTCTAATACATCGCTATCGACCGTGACGAGAAAGGTTTCGATTCCTCTGTCGATTATTTCACTCGCAAGTGCCTGACTGCTCTCTCCCATTAGGGGAAACACACACTCCCAACCCGCTGGTTCTATATAGCTTCTTCGATAATCGGCAATGCCATTGCAAAACATGTCTCCAAACGCGACCGCATCAATTGATAAGCCAGAACCTTTAAGTGCAGAGACAATAGTACTTTGATAAATCTCATTACTAGGAAACACTTCTGGAAGCTCAATCGTGATTAATGGTAAATCGACTAATTGCGCCTGCATCGCAACAACATCAATCGGAGTCACTTGGAAAGGAACTTCACCTCCAACATACGTAGTATAGAGAGCAACAACTTCATATTCGGAGCTTTCAAGTAGACGCTCTAGCGTTAATGTGGAGTCTTTACCTGACGACCAACTTATGACGACTTTCTTTTTCATTGATATACCCAATAAGAAAAACCGCCCGGAGGCGGTTTAGGTGCAAACTAGAATTGGTAAGAGGCTGATACGAAGTATTCACGACCAGGCGTCGCGTAACCGCTATACATTTCATAGTCTTTGTCGAATGCGTTACTCAGTTTTCCTTTCACCTTTAGGTCTGCCGAAACTGCGTACTCAGCAGTAAAGTTCCAAAGGCTGTAACTTGCCAATCGTGTCGTCCCGTTAAAACGTTCACCTTGATAAAGGTACTGAGAGCCTAAAATCCAATCACCAAATTCAGCAAAAGCATTCCACTTAGCACCTTGTTTGGAACGGTATGCTAATTGTTGTTCTTTACCATTAGATTTATCTACTGGATCTTTCCAGTCTAAGTAGAACTGATGTGTAACAATTGAGGTGTCAAAACCTAAGCCCAGTTCAACACCTTTTATTTCAGCTTCTCCAATATTAGTCATGCCTGAGCCTTGCCACATCAACATGTTATCAATCTTGTTGATGAAACCAGTAATCGACCAATCTAGATAAGAATGTGAACCTTCTAGCGTTAGCTCTGTATTTTGAGAATCTTCTGCTTTTAGATTAGGTGCTTCGTAACCCGGGTAATATAAGTCTAAAAAAGTAGGTGCTCTGAAGGCTGTACCATGGCTTGCTTTAATTTCATAGTTATCAAGGAACGTCCAACCCGCTGCTGCTTGCCACGTGGTGTTGTTTCCATATTGGCTGTTCTCATCATTTCGAGCACTTGCTTCAAGTGTCCAGTTATCTATGGTGTATTGACTAATAACACTTACACCATAGTTTTCACGAGGGTTATCTTCTGGCTTATAGTAACTAAAGCCTGTGTAGCCTTCATCTAACTCTTCACGTCGGTAATCTAAACCACCACCTAAAGCCAACTGCTCATTTACTCGGTAAGAGTTTAACCAAGCAGCATTGATCTGGTTAATAGATGTGATGCCACCACTTTTCTTACTCTTACCTACGACATAATCGTAGTTATCTTGTTCTGCATAAGTAAGATCTAAAGTTGAAGTGAGGTTGTCTTCGTTGTAAGCCAAGTTTGTATTAATTGAACGGAACTCAGTTCGGCCGACTTTTTCTTCATGATTTGTTCCATACGTATTGTCGTACTCACCTTCATTGTCGTAAGCCACAACATTAACAAAAGCATTAACTGTCTTGGTTAGCTGATTTTGGTAGCCGATATTTACATTGTATGACTCAAAACCGTGCTCATCGCCATCGTTAACACCGGCTACAGGTTTAACATTAAACCCATCATCTTTTTCATAACCAATAACAGCTTTAATATGTTGGCTGTCATCAATCTTATGCAGAGCAGCTAAAGAGGTTACATAATGATTGTTTGTACCATATCCGCCATACACTTTAACGGCATCTTCATTCACATCTGCTCTGGTAATAATATTGATGACACCAGAAATAGCTTCTGAACCATAGATAGAGGCACGAGCACCACGAATGAATTCAATTCTTTCAATTGAGTTAACTGGCAAAGAGTTAAAATCAACACCACCCATCATAGCTCTTGGTAAGCGGGTACCATCCATTAGAACTAGTACTTGAGAAGAACTACCTCCTCGCACATAGAACGAGGCTGTTTGCCCACGACCACCATATTGAGCAACTTCAACGCTTGGCAACGTTCGAAAAACTTCAATAAGGCTATTTGCTTGAAGTTTTGAAATATCTTCTTTGGTAACGACAACAGTTTGAGCTAATACAGCACCGTCAACTTGCTCAAAACGGTTAGCCGTAACCACCATGGTTTCGTCGGTAGATGCTTCTTGGGCGTGTAAATTGGAGATAGGTGAAAGCAGCGATGCTACAGCGACCGCTAAAAGGGATTTGTTCATGTTGTGATCCTAAATCGCGTAAATTCCTACCAAACCACATTGTATGGTTTAGCTACTGGCAGGTATTCGGACTCAAGAGCACAACCTTATGGTTACCTCATATTCGACTTCCCACAAAAAGCTATTTGCAGTGTCTTATGAATATTCGTTCTCTTTCACCGCTGCGCGTCAGTTCTGGATTCACACCAGATTCCCTCTTCAGCCATCTATACATCTAAATGGCACCAGCTTGCGGGAGATAGTATTAACCTATGAATCATTTGTCTAGTCTAAGATAGTTATAAGCTATAGTTTTCATGCTCGATTTACATTGAATAGCTCTCAACACTGGACAAGCGCCTGTGATTGAATAAAATCTGCGCTCTTGATTTAAAAGCACGACAGCAAAAAGGCATAACAATGGCGAATTTAGATGTAAACCCGCAACGCTACCAAGAACAACTAGCAGAAAAGACTGAGCGTCTTACTGAGATGTTCTCACAATACGATGTGCCTGAGTTGGAAGTGTATGAATCTCCAGAGCAACACTACCGCATGCGTGCTGAATTTCGCGTGTGGCATGAAGGTGACGATATGTATTACGTCATGTTCAATCAAGAGACCAAAGAAAAATACCGTGTAGACCAGTTCCCAGCGGCTAGCCGTCTTATCAACGACTTAATGCCTCTACTAACAGATGCAATGAAAGAGAACCACTCTCTACGTCACAAGCTATTCCAAGTAGATTTTCTTTCTACGCTGAGTGGTGAGATTTTGGTATCACTGCTTTACCATCGTCAATTGGGTGAGCAATGGATTCAAGATGCTAAAGCACTGAAGCAACAATTGAATGATGAAGGTTTTAACCTAAACCTGATTGGCCGTGCGCGTAAGATGAAAATCGTCCTTGATCGCGACTACGTAATTGAAAAGCTAGACGTGAATGGTGACAGCTACATCTACCAACAAGTAGAGAACAGCTTTACCCAACCAAACGGCAAAGTAGCAGAGAAAATGTTGGAATGGGCTGTCGACTGTACCCAAGACAGCAAAGGTGACTTGCTAGAACTTTACTGTGGTAACGGTAACTTCTCATTAGCACTGGCACAAAACTTTGAGCGTGTACTCGCAACCGAGCTAGCGAAGCCATCTGTAGAGTCTGCTCAATACAACATTGCGGCGAACAAGATCGATAATGTTCAGATCATTCGTATGTCTGCGGAAGATTTTACCGTAGCAATGGAAGGTAAGCGTGAATTCCGCCGTCTACAACAAGCAAACATCGATCTGAAGAGCTACAACTGCAACACTATCTTTGTTGATCCACCGCGTTCAGGTATGGATGTTGATACTTGTAAGATGGTACAAGGCTACGAGCGTATCATGTACATCTCTTGTAACCCTGAGACATTAAAAGAGAACCTAGACATTCTAAACGAAACACACGACATCACTCGTTTTGCTCTATTTGACCAGTTCCCTTATACGCACCACATGGAAGCCGGTGTATTCCTAGAGCGTAAAGCGTAAATCTCGCTCCTAGGTCAAAGCTTTAAGCTAAACCGCAGATACAAAAAAACGAGCCAATTGGCTCGTTTTTTTATTTATACGTTGGTTTAAGCGGTTTTACCGATAAAGCCTAACTTCTTACCTACCCAAGCGAGCAGTAACATAGCGACAATAATCGCAAAGAAGTTTGAACCTGCATCCGGGTGTTGTGCTTTCACAAAAGCCGAATGGCCAAATGCACCTACAAAGAAACAAGCTAAACCCACTAATGGAATATCTTCAGATACTGGATTAGTTAGGTATTCTTGGTAAAGCGCTTGTACAGCCAAGACTAAAGCAATCAGCGGGAAAATAGAGAAGCCCACTTCGCTCATTGTTACCCAAGATAACAGTGCATCACCACACACACCTGCAACAACAGCAAGTACGAGTGTCTTTCTTTCAGAACCACGGTTTACAGTATTATTTTCATTCGACATTATTCAATCCCGCCTTTTAATCGGTTACGTTCACGTTCTTTACGATACCAAAAAGCCCCTTTGGCCATCATTCGCAATTGCATGATCAAGCGATCAGCCAATTCATCTCGCTGACGTCGATCTAAATCTAATGCTTCTGCCCCTGAGTTGAAGACCAAAATGACGGAGGCTTCGGCCTGAGTAAAAGCTTCATCTCGTGTCATGCCAGTCGTTATTAAATATTCGGTTAACTCAGCAGAGAAGTGCTGTATCTCACGAGCTACCGCTGCACGAAACTCAAATGACGTTCCTGAGCGCTCTCGTAATAACAGTCTGAATACGTTTGGGCTGCTTTCAATGAATTCCATAAAGGTTTCAACCGATGTGCGAATCACGCTGCCTTCTTTTACTATGCGCTGCCTCGCTTGTCGCATTAGCTGGCGCAATAGTAAGCCACCTTCATCAACCATGGTTAAGCCAAGCTCATCCATGTCTTTAAAGTGACGATAAAAGGAAGTCGGTGCTATTCCAGCCTCACGAGCGACTTCTCTCAAGCTTAGATTGGAAAAACTACGATCAGCACTGAGTTGGCTAAATGCCGCATCGATCAAGCTACGACGAGTTTTTTCTTTTTGCTGTGCGCGAATGCCCATTGGTTTCATACTTTATCAACATCTTCTTTTACAGCCTAAACAGGCATGTCTAATACTCTCTTCAATATAACGCGAATCACTTATTTATATAAGGCACTCTAGTTATATAAGACACTCAACATACCTCTTTGTTCACGTACCGAAGTAAATACGTTCGAAGAAAAAATTTCAATCTCCACACTGTCATTTGGAGACATACGACATACCAAATATTATTTTTTCGATAACACTGCGTGATCCCACCGACTCTCTGATGCCCTTTTCATGTACCCAAGAACAGAATCAGTTAAAATCTCGCTAAAGCAATGTTAATCAAATATAACAAGGAAGATATCTATGCCACACTCCAACCACTTTGATGTAATCGTAATTGGTAGTGGCCCCGGAGGCGAAGGGGCAGCGATGGGATTAACCAAAGCCGGGTTGAACGTTGCAATCATTGAAAAAGAGAGCAGCGTTGGTGGTGGTTGTACTCACTGGGGAACCATTCCTTCAAAAGCACTGCGTCATGCCGTGAGTCGTATTATTGAATTCAACAGCAACCCGCTATTTTGTCAGAACAACAAAAGCATTCACTCAACCTTCTCCAACATACTGGGTCATGCTAAATCAGTCATCGATAAACAAACTCGACTGCGCCAAGGTTTCTACGATCGCAACCAATGCACACTGGTATTTGGTACTGCTCGTTTTATCGATACCAACACCATCTCTGTTTTACAAAGCGATGGTACTGAAGAACATTACAGCGCAGACAAGTTTGTAATTGCGACAGGCTCACGTCCTTACCAGCCAGACAACGTCGACTTCCTACACGAACGTATCTACGACAGCGATTCTATTCTTTCTCTTAAACACGACCCTCAACACATCATCATTTATGGTGCTGGCGTTATCGGTTGTGAGTACGCATCGATCTTCCGTGGTTTAGGCGTAAAAACCGATCTCATCAATACTCGAGACCGCTTGCTGTCATTCCTCGATAATGAAACCTCAGATGCGCTTTCTTACCACTTCTGGAACAGTGGCGTAGTAATTCGTAACGATGAAACCTTTGAGAAAATTGAAGGCACTGATGACGGTGTAATCATTCACCTAGAGTCAGGTAAGAAAATGCGTGCTGATTGCCTACTGTATGCCAATGGCCGAACGGGTAACACAGACAAGCTCAACCTTGGGGCTGTGGGGCTAGAATCCGATTCACGTGGTCAAGTGTCGGTTAACAGCAACTACCAAACCAGTATCAGCCACGTTTATGCAGTGGGTGATGTGATTGGCTACCCTAGCCTGGCAAGTGCTGCCTATGACCAAGGTCGTTTCGTGGCTCAAGCAATAGTGAAAGGCGAAGCGGAAGGCCATCTGATTGAAGACATTCCAACGGGCATCTACACAATTCCGGAGATCAGCTCCGTTGGTAAAACAGAGCAAGAGCTTACCGCCGCGAAGGTTCCTTACGAAGTGGGACGTTCTTCATTCAAACACCTCGCTCGTGCACAAATCGCAGGCAAAGACATTGGTAGCTTGAAAATCCTATTCCACCGTGAAACCAAAGAGATTTTAGGTATCCACGTGTTTGGTGAGCGTGCTGCTGAGATCATCCACATAGGTCAGGCGATCATGGAACAGAAAGGCGAAGCAAATACCATCGAGTACTTTGTGAATACTACCTTCAACTATCCAACAATGGCCGAAGCTTATCGCGTCGCAGCGCTTAACGGACTTAACCGTTTGTTCTAAACAAAGAACCAATAGGACTATTTGACCACCTGTAGGCCAAATACATAAACAGCAAGCCATGAGCTTGCTGTTTTTATTTAAATCACTGAGTTATATAGCTATATGAGTAATTAGATCATGATGTTCTAAATACCCTCTTACCTGGACAGCTTCTATTTATCACTCCCTGAACTAAGCTATCTAAGCTAAGCGAGAAACTCTCCTTTCTTCCACTGAGAAACAAATAAAACACCAAGACCAATCCCACGCATCGCCATAAAGCTCAACATTGCTAGCCACAGCGCATGGTTTTCTAAACCTGATGCTAAGTAGAAAATCGCAAAGAAACTGCAGGTGGCCACAAACATACTGTTACGCATATCTTTGCCTTTGGTAGCGCCCACGAAAATACCGTCCAGTAAGAAGCACCACATAGAAACGAGCGGCATCGCAATCAACCACGGTAAATAAACTTCAGCCTGAGTTTTAACTTCTGGGATTGTGGTGATCATATTAATCAAACTAGACCCCGCAATCGCGAACACTATGGTCAGCACCAAACAAATATTGAAGCTCCAGAAGAAAGTACCAATCAACGACTGATTGAGCTCATCTTTATCTTTCGCGCCGATCGCTTTACCGACCATGGCTTCCATGGCGTAAGCAAAACCATCCATCCCATAAGAGATAATCATCAAGAAACTCATCAGTACCGCATTGGCTGCTACCACATCATCACCAAAGCTTGCGCCCTGGAAAGTCATAAAAGTAAAAGTGGCTTGTAGGCATAAGGAACGCAGAAAGATGTCGCGATTCAGTTTTACAAAACGGCTCAAGCCTTGGCTAGTTTTGTTAAGCAGACCCCATGGCGATGGCAGTTGCCTCTTCATCCAGATTCGATACACACAAATTAAGCCAAACGTTAAACCTGCATAGTCCGCTATCACCGATGCCAACGCAGCGCCTTCAACTTGCCAGCCGAGGCCAATGACAAATACGATATCTAAAACGATGTTGGTGATATTAGTAATGATCACCATCCACATGGGTGCTTTGGCATTCTGGGTCCCGAGTAACCAACCTAACAGCACAAAGTTAGTCAACGCAGCAGGCGCACTCCATGCTCGGATCGAGAAATATTGCTGACCATAATGTTTCACTTGATCACTGGCACTACTCAGCGAGAAAACCGCATCCGCAACGAAGCTATGCAATAGCAAAAAGACACCAGCAAACCCTAGTGCCATGGTCACACCTTGCACAAAGACTAAACCAAGTTGCTTGCCATCGTTCGCCCCATAAGATTGCGCGGCGAGTCCAGTCGTCGACATTCGCAGGAAACCAAGCAACCAAAAAGTCACGCTGATCATAGTGCCACCTAAGGCCACACCACCTAAGTACCAAGAATGCTCTAAGTGACCGATAACCGCAGCATCGACTAAACCCAGTAGAGGAACCGTAATATTGGAAAGAACCATCGGGATCGCGAGCAACAGCACTTTTTTGTGCATCGCCTGATTAGATAAAGTTTGAAAAATAGTTTGGGGATTAAATAGCTTCACGATCACCTCTTTGATTAGAGGCGATAGTTTAACCTAGTGAGTGTGCTTTCACTACGTTGTGTACTTTGTGTATTGGTTAGCTTTTCTTTTACCAAACTATCTGTTGATAGAAGAAGCTAGCGCTACCATTTAACGAGTACTAATTGAGGAGTTAAACGCTTTTTAAACTGAGAAATTTTACACAACAATCGCTGCCACAACTTCCAACGATTACATTGCTGTTCTAATGGTGAAAACGACTTAACCCATTGCGCCCATGGCAACCAATTAAGAACACTGTCTATTGGAGAAGACAACCCGTGAGCATATTCACCAGATCCTAGCTTCTGCCCCAACGTACTTGAGCTCTTATCTCCGGCCAAGACCAAGCAGGCGTGGGCGTGAGTAAAATAACGACTGAGAGACTGAATAAAATGGGCCGTCTGCTGTTCATTGCAATCAAGCAAAGCATGTTCACACACCACCATTACTGAGGCTTGCTCTGGGATGTTCAGTTCATCGAGCCACGTTAGATCGTCAACCGAGCCACATTCCAAACGATAGCGTTCATTTTTGTGGAACAAGCGTTGGCGCCAAACTAGGTTCTCTGTGACATCTAATTCAACCCAATGACAGCGGCCATTATCTAAACGGTAGAAACGCGTATCGAGCCCGGCACCCACATTAATGATCCAAGCGTCTGGGTTATGAGATAAAAACTGCTGTACCTGAGAATCACAAAGCTGAGTCAATGTGGCATAGAGAAGTTGTTGTTGGTCAAGTTCACCAGTAAGACATTCAGGCGCGAGTTGGCAACGCTTACAGGCTTGAGCTGCAATAGGATCATAAACTAGACCATCATCGGCAAGACTTTCGCGGCTGCGAAACCAAAGGTGTTGGACGAGGTTGGTCGGAACTTGAAATTCTTGATGTGCAGACCCTCGATCAGAAGAAGCCTTTTGATCAGAGGAGCGCGGCTTACGAACAAGCGGCTTCATTTGAGGTTTAGTTGGGTTTGGCATCATCATCTTCCTTGTATCTCGACAAAGAAGATGATAATGAATATCAATTACAATAACAAGTTATTGAGAATAAATATCAATAAGCTGCTTGTAATGACTACATCCAGTCCGTGTTGCGAATAATACCAACCGCAAGCCCTTCAATAGACAAGTGTTGGGATTCTAAGTCCACGTGAATTGGAGAAAACTCTTCATTTTCAGCATGTAACAGAACGGTAGAACCTTTACGTTCTAGACGTTTTACCGTTACATCATCATCGACACGAGCAACGACAACTTGTCCATCACGCACGTCTTGTGTCTTATGCACGGCCAGTAAATCACCATCCATAATACCGATGTCTTTCATACTTTCGCCATTTACGCGAAGTAAGAAGTCAGCTTGTGGCTTAAACATACCTGGGTCAACTTGGTAATGCATTTCTACATGCTCTTGAGCCAAAATAGGCTCGCCAGCAGCAACCTGACCGATTAATGGTAAACCTTGCTCTTCGTTCGCTGCATCTTCAAGCAAAATACGAATACCGCGAGACGCACCCGGGATAATCTCAATCGCTTCTTTACGAGCAAGAGCTTTCAAATGTTCTTCTGCTGCATTAGCAGAACGGAAGCCTAGTTCACGTGCAATTTCTGCGCGTGTCGGTGGCATACCGAAATCGTCAATCTTACTTTTGATAAGATCGAAAACTTGTTGTTGGCGGGGCGTTAACGGCTTCATGATTCACCTGTCTTTTTATACAGTTGACTGTGAGTATATCCAGTAACCGAACAAAAGCAAAGCAATTGGTTGTTTTTAGTTCATTTTTCAAAAATCACAAAAATAAAATGTCTAGCCAAACATAACCCGCCAAGCCTAAACAGACAAAAACAGCAGCAGAACCGGCATCTTTAGCCATGCCCGCTAGCTCATGATGTTCAGTGCCAATCCGATCTACGACCGCTTCAATCGCGGTATTGATCAACTCGACCACGACCACTAATACAACGGCAGCAATCATTAAGATGCGCTCTACCTGGCTCACATCTAAGTAGAACGCCAGTGGGATTAACACCGCTGCCATAAATACTTCTTGGCGAAATGCCGCCTCGTTTTTAAATGAGCTAGTGATGCCTTGCCATGAAAAGCCTGCTGCTTTCACTATGCGTTTGAATCCGGTGTTTGATTTTTTGCTCATTTTTAACCCTATACTCAATCAGTCGATGAATGATTTTAAACAAACTTAACGGCAATATGACTATTTCCATTAAAAGGTTAGACCAGTTTCTGGTATTCTTGCATCGATTAAATTTACGCCTAGGCTTATCCCTATTTCACTCACAGGATTTATCCTTTCATCATAGAAATAGAGATACGCTTAAGCACATTGAAATAACTATTGAGGCAGTGAACCTATATGTCTTCTGGACAATCTTTTTCACGTTCATTAATGAAGCTACCTTTATCCGTTTTGGTAAAGGGCACATCAATACCTTCGAATCCGGTTGAGGATTTGAACATTGATTTAGGCAAACCGATTGTATACGCCTTACCATTTCGCTCAAGTGTCGACCTACTTACGCTGCAAAAGCATGCGCTGGAATTGGGCTTACCCGATCCTTTTAGCAAGCTTGAAATAAACGGCAAATCACTGCAACGCTTCGTGTTCATCTCTTCACGCAAAACACTGCTGCAAGATGATGACTATGTTCCAAGCTCTTCAATTGAAGTTTTCTCAGAGCTGCTTTCACTGCATGCTGAAGACTCAGAGCTTGATGTTCAAGTTATCCCAGCAACCGTCTTGTGGGGACGTAAACCAGGTAAAGAGAATAACCAGAAACCTTACCTACAAGCAATGAACGGCTTAGAAAAATCAAAAGCCGTATTACTGGCTGGTCGTGACTGTCTGGTTCGCTTTAGCCCGGTTGTATCTCTACGCTACATGGCCAATTCACACGGTACTGATAGCACTATCGCGCACAAGCTTGCTCGCGTGGCACGCATTCACTTCTCACGTCAAAAACTTGCAGCATCAGGTCCTAACCTGCCAAGCCGCCAAGCACTGTTCGACCGCCTGTTAAAATCAGAAGCAATCAAGAAGGCGATAGAAGACGAAGCTGAAGCAAAAAATATTTCCATAGAGAAAGCGAGCAAAGAAGCTCAAGACATCATGGATGAGATCGCAGCCAACTTCTCTTACTCGTTAATTAAACGCGGTGAGAAGATTCTTGGTTGGCTGTGGAACAAGTTGTACCAAGGTCTGCATATTAGCAACGCTTCAACGGTTCGTAAGCTAGCTCAAGACGGCCACGAAATTGTTTACGTGCCTTGTCACCGTAGCCACATGGATTACTTACTGCTTTCTTATGTGCTGTATCATGAAGGCATGGTGCCTCCGCACATCGCTGCGGGTATCAACCTCAACTTCTTCCCTGCCGGTCCTATTTTCCGTCACGGCGGTGCGTTCTTTATTCGCCGTAGCTTCAAAGGCAACAAGCTTTACTCGACTATTTTCCGTGAATACCTAGCGGAATTGTTCGCTAAAGGTTACTCAGTAGAGTACTTCAGTGAAGGTGGCCGTTCTCGTACAGGTCGTCTACTGCAAGCGAAAACGGGCATGCTAGCGATGACCATTCAAGCAATGCTGCGCGGCATGAACCGCCCTGTTACTTTAGTTCCTGTGTACATCGGTTATGAACACGTAATGGAAGTGGCTACTTACGCCAAAGAGCTTCGTGGTAAGCGCAAAGAGAAAGAGAATGCGAGCCTTGTGATTCGTACTCTGCGTAAGCTGCGCAACTTTGGTAAAGGTTATGTGAACTTCGGTGAGCCAATCCAACTTAACCAATATCTGAACGAGCACGCGCCAGAGTGGACTAAAGACATCGATCCAATGGGTACCAGCAAACCACAATGGATGAACCCTGTGGTTAACGAGCTGGCGACTAAGATGATGACGCACATTAACGATGCAGCAGCGACTAATGCACTGACACTGTGTGCTACCGCGCTACTCGCTTCTCGACAGCGTGCATTGTCTCGTGATTCTTTGGTTTCTCAAATCAACTGCTACCTGTCTCTACTTAAGAACGTACCTTACTCGGATACATTCACTGTACCTAAAGACAGCGCTGAAGATTTAGTAAAACACGCAGAGTCATTGAACAAGTTCTTGATTGAATCAGACACGATGGGCGACATCATTTCACTTGATCGTCACCAATCTATTCTGATGACTTACTACCGCAATAACATCATCCACCTGTTTGCACTACCATCACTGATTGCTCAGATGACAATTCGCCAACGTGGCATATCAATTGCGACGATTCAGAAGAATGTCGCGGCGATCTACCCGTTCTTGAAGAAGGAACTGTTCTTAAGCTATGACGAAGATCAGCTGGAAGACGTGGTTGCGAACATCATTAATGAACTAGTCAGCCAAGGCATGATTGTCGTTTCTGACGGTGAAGTAACGATCAATCAATCAAACAGCCAAGCACTGATGCTGTTAGGTCGCACGATTTCAGAGACTTTACAGCGTTACTCAATTGCGTTGAATCTGTTGGCAGAGAACCCTGATCTTGATAAATCCGATCTTGAACAGAAGAGCCAAGATATCGCGCAACGACTGGGGCGTTTGCATGGTATCAATGCTCCAGAGTTCTTCGACAAAGGAGTATTCGCATCGATGTTTGCAACACTGAAACAGCAGCAATACCTTGATAACGATGGTAACTGTGATTTAGAAAAGACTCAGCAATTCGCTAAGCTTCTTTACTCGATGCTTTACCCAGAAGTACGTCTGACTATTCAAGAGAGTATTCACCAAGCAGAGTAATCTCTGTGCATACCATGAATCTCTGTTCGAGGTTTGATTGAACACGATCGAAAAAGGCACCCAATAGGTGCCTTTTTTATTTGGAGCAGTTCCAATGACCCAAACTTACCAGAAGGTAATGAATAAGCCTGCTGTCACTGCCATTCCAACGTAGTTGTTGTTTAGGAAAGCTTGGAAACATAAGTCTCGGTCACGATGACGCATTAAATGTTGTTGATACACAAACAAGCTGCCTGCCACCAACAATGCCCAATAGAAGGTATCACCCAACTGGTAATGCATGCCTAGCGCAATCAGCATCGCCAGTGTCACCAATTGTAAGAAGCCAACGATAAGCTTGTCGAAGCGGCCAAATAAAATAGCTGTCGATTTGATACCAATTTTCAGGTCATCATCTCGGTCAACCATCGCATATTGCGTGTCGTAGGCTATCGTCCAAAGCGCATTAACCACGAAAATAAACCACACAACACTTGGCAGTTCATTGGTTTGAGCAGCCCATGCCATTGGAATCGCCCAACTAAAAGCTAACCCAAGAAACAGTTGTGGAAGATGCGTAAAACGCTTCATGAAAGGATAGATAAAGGCTAAGCCAACACCGATAACAGAAAGCTTAATCGTCAGCGGGTTCATGGTTAACACCAACAGGAATGAAACCACCGCTAATACTAAGAAGAGTAATATCGCTTCTTTACTGGAAACTAAACCAGAAGGTAATGGACGCTGCTTGGTACGTTTTACATGACCATCGACTTTGCGATCGGCAAAATCATTGATCACACAGCCCGCCGAACGCATCAGCACGACGCCGAGTACGAAAACAACTAAGACATCAAAGTCTGGTATGCCTTGCGCAGCAATAATCAAAGACCATAAGGTCGGCCAAAGGAGTAATAAGGTACCAATTGGGCGATTCATTCGCGTTAACTGCCAATACGCCTTCGCTTTGGTGGCCAGCATTTACACATTCTCCTTAGAGTAAATTGGGGCTGTAGGTAAAAACAACTCTGCCACAAGCATTGGCTTATGGTTCATCCATAATCGAGAGCGACGTGCGAGCAATCGTTCATCGCCTGCAATAACCCAACCGACTTGCAACGCATCTCGCTTCACGTTCTCAGCACTGAAAACCGTTAAACCAAGCGGGACATTACCTTGTTGAGAGAGGTCAGAATGCTGATCGTCTAGCGTGACTCTGGGAATTAAGGTACGACCTAACACCCACGGGGTATCATCACCCTTTAAAATCACTTTACGCAGCAAGCAATCAAACGATGATAAAAGATGTTCCTCGTCAGGTTGGAGCATTGAGCGCTCGACAACTTGGTTATGAAGCAACTCAACAGATAAATGCTGACAGCACTCCCCTAACTTTCGGGAAAGAGAACCTTGCTCCATCAGCCACTCTTTGGTGGTTTCATTAGGAAAATCAAATGTTTCTGTACTTTGCCAATCTACATTCATTAACGAATTAAGATACAGCGATATTGGCTGATTCATACTAGTATTCAATAGGTGACTTTACACGTACAATAAAGCTTCAACTTTCGAACAAAATTAAAGCGTTCTTCGAATTGTAAACGTATTTAGATTTAGACCGCTCATTGTAACAAGACAAACGCGTTTCGAATATCGCGAATAAACTAAAGAAAAGTCACAAATATGCACAAACGTTATGTAGCCCAAATATTTCTTGCGATTAGCCTTCTTTTTTCAGCATCAAGTTTTGCAGAGGAAGAGTCTGGACCTAAACTCGCCTACTTCACACTAGAGCCAGACCTCACTACCAATTTTTACACTAAAGGTAAAAATCTTGGCTATATTCAGGTACGTCTCGACATCATGGTAGCAAACAGTGATGACCTAGCGGCCATTGAGCATCACCAACCTTTGATTCGTGATGCGGTGATTGAATTACTTGGCAAACAAAACGAAGAAACCATTAAATCACTGTCTGGGCGTGAAGATTTAAGAAAAAACCTAGTTGAGCACCTCAACAAGATTCTGCTTCCGGAAACAGGCAAAACGATCATTGCTGACTTACTGTTTACTAAATACCTCTACCAGTAACAGTCATTGCCAATAGATTCCCAATAAAAAAGCGGCCAGTAGCCGCTTTTTTTGTTTTTATCGTTTCTCTACCAACGAGAGAGCATCATTTAGCTTCTTGCTGAGTTAGGCGCTTTCATTGCATCAATCAAACCAATTACCACACCAGCCGCTAAACCAGCTAGATGCGCAGTATTGGCGATGGCCATGAACGGCTGCATATAACCCAAGACTAACCACACCAACATAAAGCCCACGATTTGTCTTGGGATACCTAAGCCAAGCTGAGGTGCTTTAGCACCCACTACCCACAAGTAACCGACCAACGCATACACCACGCCAGAAAGACCACCAAAGTTCGCTCCCTCAACCCAGTATTGTCCAGCACCTGAAAGTGCAGAAGACACAGCAAAGATCTGAAGCAGTTTGAGGCCGCCTAACTTTTTCTCTATATCTCCGCCCAGTTGCCACCACCACAAGATATTGAATGCGATGTGCATAACAGAGAAATGCAAAACAGCGTGACTTAACCAGCGCCAAAGCTGCCATTGTTGTCCATCAACCGCAGGAAAATGTAAGGCGTTAAAAATAGCCTGACCAAAACCTATCTGCTGCAGAGCAAAAATAACGACACATACCAGCATGATGCTGAGCGTCACTGGGCCAGCTTTTGCTTTTATCATGCCCATGAAACTCGGAGTGTGATAATGAAAATTGCTATTTCTGGTTTCTGCCATATCCCAAGACGCTGCTTGGTAGCGTTTATGGTTTGGCTCAGACAGGAAACGATTGAGCTCTGATTCCGTCTCGACCTGATACTGACCATCCGTCAGCCAAAGAGCAAAACGCCCCTCACCTTCAGGAGACATTTGAATAGGGATCTGGCGAGAAGCCATGTAATCAATAAATGCTTGAGCAAGACGCGGGTTATCTAACACCATCAGTCTAATCATTATCACTTCCTATTCATTCTACTGAGAAACGTTTGACGCAACTAACCAGCGTTCACTGGAAGTTCTGCGCGATGCCAGGCTTCAAACCCACCATCAACACTATATACCTCTTCGAAGCCTTGGTTCACTAAATATTGTGCTGCGCCTTGGCTACTAATGCCGTGATAGCACATCACCAAAATAGGCTGTTCAAACTCAACTTCATCCATGAACGACACCATCGTATCGTTCGTTAGGTGATAAGCGGTTTTTGAGTGAGCGACCGCAAAAGACTGCGGATCGCGGATATCGACAAGTCGAGCTTCACCTTGCTCTATAAGGGCTTGAGCACCTTTAACATCGATATGTTTAAACTGGTCCATGACTTTCTCTTTTATGCAGATTTACTTTGCTGCCATTGTAACCTATCCCAAGGCTAACAATCACATCCACTTAATAAGGTTATCCACCAGCGATCACTTTTACACCGATTGTGGATAAACCTGTGAATTGCGTGAATAAAGTGGTTTTTGAAAAATGGATCCACAACATATAGTAATGATCCTGATCTAGCTGTGGGTTACTTAAAACATATCCCCACACCTAAAACCCTTCCAAAGCCTTACTACACCCTGCTTTTAGACAGCTGACGAATAAACTTCTCACAGAGTTATCCACAAAATCACAATGCAAATATCGATCGCAAAAGTTGAGAATTCGATCCAAAACAAAAAGGCCGAGATCTCTCGATCTCGGCCTTTTCAAATTCTAACTTTTTATGGTGCTGTTAGTTTAGTGCTTAGAAGTCGCCAACGGCTTGTTTCAACTTCTTCATGGCATTCTTCTCTAACTGACGTACACGCTCAGCTGAGATGCTGTAGGTATCCGCTAAGTCTTGCAGGGTCGACTTGTTATCATCCAACCAACGTGAGCGCACAATGTGCTGGCTGCGTTCGTCTAAGCTCTTCAATGCGAGCCCTAAGCGATTATTGGTATGAGATTCCCAGTTAGCCGCTTCAACCGTTTCAGCAACGTCTGACGCTTTGTCTTCTAGGTAGTAAACCGGAGCCGTGTAAGCAGAACCGCCTTCGTCGTCATCCATCGGAGCTTCAAAGGTCGCATCTTGTGCCGCTAAGCGAGATTCCATTTCACGAACTTCTGAAGGCTCAACGCCCAGTTCACGCGCAACAGTCTCAACTTCACCATTATTGAACCAGCCTAAACGCTTCTTAGATTTACGCAGATTAAAGAACAGTTTGCGCTGTGCTTTGGTTGTCGCAATCTTAACGATACGCCAGTTACGCAGTACATATTCGTGAATCTCAGCTTTGATCCAGTGAACAGCAAAAGAAACCAGTCGAACACCCACTTCAGGGTTGAAGCGCTTCACCGCCTTCATTAGGCCGATGTTACCTTCTTGGACGAGATCAGCCATTGGCAGCCCGTAGCCAGAGTAGCCTCTTGCAACGTGCACCACGAATCTTAGGTGTGAAAGGATCAAACCTTTCGCAGCATCGATCTCACCTTTGTAATGTAATCGCTCTGCAAGTCCACGTTCCTCTTCAGGCGTCAACATTGGGTAGCTGTTCGCTGATCGGATATAGCTATCTAAACTATCTTGTGTGACTAAAGCCATTTGATACGATTGGTTTGCCATTCGGTTCCTCATCAATCTCTGATCTGGAGTAATATATCTATTAAAACCCGACAATCTTGAACCTAAAATGAACAGGATTCAAGAAGGGGGAAGTAATTATGCATAATCAATTCGTCTATACAAGGTAAAAACTGATTAAAAAGTGCCTATTTATCGTCTAAATATGACTCTATTCAACTAAACAGGTTCAATTTCTTTTAGGTGGCGCTGTGCGGAAAGCTTCGCAGCTACACTGCCTAATAGGGTTCCAACGATCAAAAGCAGTAACGATTCATCCCAACTTAAGCCAATCAGTCTAAAGTGACTATCGTAAAGCTGAGCTAAATCATCAACCGCACTGTTAAGTAAAACAGTAATCAATGCCGTCATTACCCAAGCGCAAATCGCGCCCAACACGCCAAACCACATTCCAGAATATAGGTATGGCCGTAGGATGAAGCTATCGGTGGCACCTATCAGCTTCATGGTTTGAATCTCTTCTTTATGCGCCAACACATTAAATCGTAATGTATTGCCAATAATCAAAAACACAGCGCCCAGCATAAGCACGGTTAATGTAATCACGATGACAGCCGCCAGTGCTTTGATCGCATCCAGCCTTGCAAGCCAATCTTCGTCTAAACGAACATCGGTCACGAGATCTTGCTTCTTAACCTTGCTCGCCAATTCTTTGATTTGCGTGTCGTTGTGTACACTTGGCGTAATCACCAACACACCAGGCAACGAGTAATCATCTAAAATCGTCAGTGCGTCATCAAAACCAGAATACTTACTCAAATCAGCAAGGCCTTGCTGTGGTGAAATGTATTCAACCAACTCGACTTGATCCCAACCTTCTATTTCATCTTTCAGCACTATCACTCGAGGTTCAGGAATTCCATCCTCTACATAAGCACTGATTTGTGACGGACTGGTGACGTCTTTCGCCACTTCTCCAACGTTTTTACCTAATAGGTACAAACAAGCAGGCATCGCCAAGGCCATTGAGATAACAGCCAACGTCAGTAAATTACCGAGTGGACGCTGCCACATTTGCGAGAAAGACGATTTGGCTTGTTTCCAATGAACAACAAAAAAGCCGTCACTGGCAGCGCGGCTCGCGGCTCGGTTAGATTGAGGTTTCTTGATGCGCTTATTCGCGGCCATAATCTTCAACCTCACTCAAAAAGCCTTGGTTTAATTCAAGATGACGGTATTGGGGGCGAGTGTTCACTAACCCGATATCGTGCGTCGCTAGGATGATCGTTACACCCGCGCGGTTAAACTCTTCAAACAAGCGCAGGACACGATTCGACAATTCAGGGTCTAGGTTACCAGTTGGTTCATCCGCTAAAAGCAGAGTTGGACGGTTAACCACAGCGCGAGCGATACCCACGCGTTGCTGCTCACCACCAGAAAGCTGGCTTGGCAAACAACGTGCTTTATCTAATAAGTCGGTTTTATCCAACGCAGCACTGACTCGGCGCTTTATTTCATTTTCAGAAATAGATTCAATGCGCATAGGCAGTGCGACGTTATCAAAGATAGAGCGATCCATCAGCAGACGATGGTCTTGAAAGACAATCCCAATATTACGGCGTAAAAAGGGAATGTCTTTGGTTGGTATACGAGTGATATCGTGGTCGTTAAACCAAACGCGGCCATCAGTTGGGCGCTCAATGGCGCAAATCAACTTCAGCAAGGTACTTTTACCAGCACCGGAGTGCCCGCCTAAAAATGCCATCTCTCCACGTTTGAGATGAAAGTCCACTTTTTGGAGCGCCTGGCGTCCGCCTCGGTAGGCTTTACTCACTTGCTGAAATTTGATCACCGAAAATTCCTCTTACGATCACTCATATCAAACTTAAAACGGTAGCAGGTTAAGGATAAACCACTTTACTACACGAGTTACTCTTCACGACTAAATAGTGCTTCAATAAAGTCTTTTGACTCAAATGGACGTAAATCATCAATGCCTTCACCCACACCAATGTAACGAATTGGAATCTGGAACTGGTCAGCAATTGAGAAAATCACACCACCTTTCGCCGTACCATCTAGTTTAGTTAGCGTAATACCCGTTACCGGCGCTACTTCACTGAATAGTTTCGCTTGGCTGATCGCATTCTGACCAGTGCCTGCATCTAGCGTAAGCATGATTTCGTGCGGTGCAGAGTCGTCAATCTTCTTCATTACACGAACAATCTTGCGTAGCTCTTCCATCAAGTTGCTCTTGTTCTGCAAACGACCCGCAGTATCAGCAATCACGACATCAACACCGCGCGCTTTAGCGGCTTCAATGGCATCGTAGATAACAGAAGCACTGTCTGCGCCAGTGTGTTGAGCAATCACAGGAACGTCATTACGTTGCCCCCAAACTTGAAGTTGCTCTACAGCTGCCGCACGGAAGGTATCACCTGCCGCCAACATCACTTTTTTGCCTTCGCCTTGGAATTGTTTCGCCAGCTTACCGATAGTGGTCGTCTTACCCACACCGTTCACACCCACCATCAAAATAACGTAAGGCGTTTTCGTTGTATCAACCACAAGAGGCTGTTCAACTTGGCTTAGGATTTCTGCCATCTCTTCTTTGAGCAGACCATATAGAGCTTCACCATCTTTTAGGTCATTGCGAGATGCTTTTTCTGTCAGGTTTTCAATGATCTTAACGGTGGTATTCATACCCACGTCAGCGATCAGAAGTTGCTCTTCTAACTCTTCAAACAGATCATCATCGATTTGTTTACCTTTGAACAAACCAAAGAAGCCAGCACCGATATTCGCTTTAGTACGGCTTAGGCTGCGCTTAAGACGCGCAAAAAAGCTTTCTGTTGGCTTTTCTTGAACTTCTTCAATCTTAGCTTGAGAAACAACAACTGCTTCTGCTTCTGCTTCTGCTTCTGCTTCTGCTTCTGCTTCTGCTTCTGCTAGGACAGGCTGCTGCTCTTCTTGAGTCTCTTCAAGCGCTTGATCTGATTCAGCAAGCTCAGATTCAACTGACTGAGTTTCAGTTGGCTTAGCTACTTCAGCTTCAGCCTCGACTTGTGATTCAACTTCAGTTTGCTCTTCAACGTTTTCTACGTTCGCTTCATTCTGAGTTTTTGGGCTTTGTTCTTCTTCACCAAAACCAAGCCACGATAATAATCCGCGCTTCTTTTTTTCCGTCATCAGAGGAGTTTCCTAGATCTACTAATTAACTGCATTGACTTAATGCACGTCGACTCTTTGCTATTGTTATACAATACAAGCTTGTACAAACGAATAGTAAAGAAAAATGACAAAGCAGTGATAAGTTTGCTTTTAGCTTGATACACTTTGTCATTGCAAATTTATTTAATACCCGAACCCAACTAAATTGGGCTCGGTATAGTATCACTTTATTAGCGGTCAAAAAATCTATGGTAAGACGTCGCCAGCAAAACACATCACAAAAAAAGCCATCCGGAGGCTTTGTTCGAATTATTAGTGGCTCATGGAGAGGTAGAAAACTGCCCGTTCATGACTTAGAAGGCTTACGCCCGACCATTGATCGAGTAAAAGAGACTCTCTTTAACTGGGTAGCACAAGATATCCCACACTCGACCTGCTTGGATGTATTTGCTGGTTCTGGTGGTCTAGGTTTTGAAGCGGCTTCTCGCCAAGCAAAATTAGTGACGCTACTAGAAATGAACCAGAAAGCCGCCAAGCAGCTTGCTGATAATGCAAAAGAGCTCAAAGCAGACAACATCAACGTGGTGAACACCGATGCGATCTCTTTCCTCAAAAAACCGGGGACTCCTTACGATATGGTCTTTCTTGATCCTCCATTTCGTAAAGGCTTATTAGCTGAAACTGTAGAGCTTCTTGAGAGCAATGGCTGGCTTGCCGACAATGCCATCATTTACGTTGAGACAGAAAAAGAATTACAACTCGAAGCAATGCCAGAGAACTGGGAGTTGCATCGCGATAAGACCACGGGGCAGTCGAGCTACCGTCTGTTTAATCGAACCACTGAAGAATAGGAGTTATTGAATGAAGTTCTTACTTCCACTAGCAAAAGCAGCCATCGCCTTTGTTTGGTTTATCTTAATCGTAAATATTTTCTACCCATTCCCGGGTAATGCTGCGATCGCGCTTTATATCATGACAGCATTCTTGTTCTTCATGCACGGCCTGCAGATGCTGATCTTTATCGGTGCTTTCGGCGATAAGATCGAAATGTCACGTTGGGAGAAGTGGTCAATATTGATTTTCGGAGTCTTTGCCCTCCTCGATATCCGACGCAAGCACATGATGTAATTGAGCTAGAGCCTAGATATACAAATTTCAGTACACAGTACTCGATGCAGAAAGCCTAGTTACGAGAAAGATAAATACAAAAACGCCGCTCATTTGAGCGGCGTTTTTTATTGTTCGAGAAGAAATAGAACGATAAGAAAATGCTAAGACATATAGCTTTTCACACCATCTAGGAACATTTGAGTCGACAACATAACCAACAGTAAGCCCATGAGACGCTCTATGGCTTTCAAGCCTCTCTCACCAAGAATACGCAGGAAGAAACCATTAAACATAAGAATGAAGAAGGTTACGCCCCATGCCAGTAAAACCGACAGAGACAACTCAAACATTTGGTCTGGGTTTTGAGTTGCCAAAAGAATCAGCGCAGCGATAACCGATGGTCCCGCAATCATTGGAATGGCCATAGGTACGATAAACGGCTCTTCACCCGCGGCTAGGCCTGTGATGCTGCCTGCACTTGGGAAAATCATCTTAATCGCAATAATAAAGAGAATGATACCGCCAGAAATACTCAAAGTTTCAGGCTGAACGTGCAAGAAGTTCATGATGCTTTGGCCAGCAAACAAGAACAGCAACAGGATAACCAGTGCAAACATCAGCTCACGAACGAGAACAATACGACGACGCTTAGGATCAATATGCTTAAGGATTGAGAGCACGATTGGCAGGTTGCCAAGCGGGTCCATAATAAGAAACAGCATGGTTGCTGCAGATAAAATTTCCATAAGTTTGTCTCGAAAAGCGTAAGTGCGCGGAGTATAGCAGCCTCAACATTGATTTTCGAACGCAGTAATAAACGAGTTAACTTATGCTATTAGAAAGGAATTTAACGAGAGCAAATAGAACAGATAATTTAAGGAGTGAAGCGAAACATCGTATCCACTCCTCTTATCTATAAAAGCCAAAAGGCTCTAAAAACCAAGTCACTGAGAATTAGTGATTACACACACGTTCGCGATTGGTGCAAAGCTTATCATCGACAACCACAACCTTTTCCATCTTCAGGAAAAACTTAAGCAGGCCATCCAAATCTAAACCATTTAGCTTACAAGTATGGAAACGAGCTTCTGCACCATACATTTGAGCAAGTTCTTGTGTTAGCTCTTCGCGAGTCAGTGGCTTCTCACTAAGCAGGTTTAAAACGTTGTGTGCGTGAATTTCAGTCGTCATAGCTCTATCTCATGTTTAATGAATCAAACGTAGAGTACCGATTTTCAGCAACGCTGCCTTGATGTAGCTCAGAGTTGAGAGTGCTCTATCCTAAATGGTTAGAGATGCCACGATAAGAGCATGAGCTAGGAAGTAACTGCCCGTTACCCACAGATAAGCGCCCTTGATTGGACTACGATAACAATTTAGAGCATACGCCAGTGCAGAAAGCAGCAGCACGCTACAGCCAGCAAAACCAACCGCATGTGATAGCTGAGGTTCAAGCAACCAAACCTCACCAGAGGCCCAAGCCAGCTGGATAAGCACAATGCCCATAATGACCACGGGAAAAACCAATCTATCTAATCGTGGAAGAAGTAAGAAGAAAGCGACAACGCAGGCAGCCAACAATAACGCAAACAACCACCAAACCATCTCTCCTGAGAGCTGTAGCCAAAATGCCTTGCTATAACAGAGTTGAGCCAATAAAAAACAGACAAAATGAAGCGGTCGCTTTTGAGTCACCGTATGTAGAACATCAGCCACAGCCGAGATAGCTAAGCCAGCGACAATCCAATAAGTATATTCAGCAATGAGCGATTGAGTTACCGCCACTACCGCCAACAAAACAAAGGTAAACACCTTATACACTAAGGCCTGACCGATATGTCCATGTTTCGTCCCTGCTATCGCTCCGATACCAGATAAAGAAACCGCTAACCAACTCCACATACCAATTGCCCTATTGCTTTAAAACGTCGCCAGTCTAGGCACACGAGTGTTGATGTAAAGCTTAAGCCCCTCAAAATTGGATCTTGATTACGCTTCCACTAAAAAGAGCCCCTTTCAGTTAAAGCTATGACAATTACGTGGAGATAGCGGTGATTCGTTTAAAACTAGAGCGATTCGCCATGAAACTCATTTAAAACGGCATTACACGACTCAGATTTTAATTTTAGATACTTCTAGATCATTGAAATCCTAATAAACCACTAAATACCGCCAAAAACCACAACCAAAAGTTAAAAACCAGACCACAAAAAAAACCTTAAAAACAAATACTTAAAAACAAAAAATCAGAGTTAACTAGCAAATAAAAACCCCAGATAACTCTAGGTTTGTAAAGTGAGCAACTTGTTTCCCTCATACCTAGAATTGTCAGAGTTTCCCAAGCTTCGTGTCAAAATAGCCACCAAAACCGAGCTAAAAACTCAGAAACAAAACCAAATCAAACCTCACCACCACCAACCCCCATTAATACAGTTTAACAACCTTTAACAATATAAATTACACATAACAACCATTATAAAACAGCAACTTAAAACAAATAAGAACAAACATGAATCACAACGAACAAAATAAGAACACACCAAAACACACAGTTAAACAGAGCCAAACAAGCCAAAAACTAATAGTTTCCTGCTACTTTTGGAGCTTTCGAAAGTAATTCTTGATCTAAACCTATAAGTGGGCTATTCTTTAAAACATAGCGAGAGACAACCAAATTTAGGAGTAGTGTTATGATTTCATCTTCGCAAAGACAAGGACTTGTAATGATCGCGGTAGTTGTAGGTCTTATGACACTACCGATGATGTACTAAGCAAGTTACAGATAAAAAAAGGGACGCCATGAGCGTCCCTTTTTTTGTTCAATTTTTTCACTTCGAAAACAGATGCAGTGTTAACACATCCCAGTTCGCATAATAGAAACCCGCTGCAGCTAAAGTCATTGCCATCATCAGTAAAATCGCAACTCGCCAGATAAAACGACCGCTTCGTGGAGTCAGTTCCTTCTCACAGTCGTTACACATCATGATAAATTTATGCTGGTCTTCCAGTTGAGCGTCATGTTCATTCACTACCTTATTACGACACGTTGCGATATAACGCAGTTTGATTACCATATCGTGCGGTAGCCTTTCTTCACAGCTTGTCACAAGCTCGTGCAATCCTTCGCCTTCAGCGTGGTATTGAAGTCTCAATAATTTTTCAATATTGCGAGTTCTTGTCACCACTTTTTCAATATCGGTCATCTTAGCCCTCCCACTCCACACTATAATTCTAGTCGAGCATTTCCCTATTTTTATACAAAATCATTGCTATTTACTTAAGAAAGAGACAATAAATAACAATGCTTTATCCCAATATTGCCATTAAATGTGATATCAGCCGAAAAATAATCAGCTTAGCTTACAGCAGTTCACGAATAGCGGCTTTAAACACATATCCCTATTGCCCGAAAGACTAGAATAACCATCACGACTACATGGAGGTTCTATGCCTAATTCACTCTTTTTTGCCATCTTTGCACTCGCTGGCCTTGCTGCTTGGGTATTTCTTGGTTTCTATCGAAAACACATGCAAGGTGATAACGCGCCAGAAAAGAAAGTGAATGTCACTGTACTAGACAAACAGTCGATCGACCTTCCTGATGCAGAGCCTGGCCAAGAAGATCAAGAGTACTGGATTTACGTTCAACGTGGTGTTGTTGGACCGAAGCGAGAATTCCAAGTCGGTATCCATTACTTTCATGCTCTTAACCCTGGCGATAAAGGAACTCTAACCTACCAGGGCGATAAGTTCTTACACTTTGCATTGAAACGTTAATCACTTCAATACAACCATCCTCAGCAGAACTAAGGCAATAACCAACTCGTTTTCTCTGATTTAGAAACCAGCCAGCTCATCCATAACGCCCCTGCACCACTGATCACTATCCATAATGGAATCACCCATGCCGGGTGTCCTTGGTACCAACCAAACTCTTTCATTGGCCACAAGAAGATAGGGTGCAGCAGATAGATACCTAAGCTGTGTTTACTGATAAAGCCAACCACTTGGTTACTTTTCTCAGATAACCCTTCTCCGTAGTAACGACACAGCATAAACACCATGCTCGCGGCTAATACGGTATTCAGCGTTTTGTAAGATAACCAACGACCAACGGTGTACTCCTCGGCAATTAAGCTCGCATCAACCACCATGTAGACTGTGGTTAACAAGGCCAGAGCGCCAAGCCCCACACTCACACCAACGGTTAACTTGTTAAGTGGTATCTTCTTGTACAACAGATAACCCAATGGCAAGTAGCCAGTGTAAAGCCACAACTCATGACTCCATGGGCCATCGATCCTGAGTAAGAACAGCAAAGTCGTAAATAACCAGACCGCAGTGAAACCATAAACGGCCTTATCCCCATACTTTCTGACCATGATCTGTAAGAAAGGAATCACGAAGTAGAGCGGGATAAAGTAATAGAAGAAACCAAGGTGGTAATAGGTGTAATGATGGTAGCTATTGAGCAACACCTCCCAACTCACGTCGGCATCAAAGCCCATCGCAGACCAACCAGACAGGTAGGTATAGAAAAGCGACCACACAATAAAAGGTATCAGTACCTTACCTAGGCGGCGCTTGAGATAATATTTGGCGTCAAACGGACGCTGATCGCTCAGCATCAATGCACCACTAATCAAGATAAACACTGGCACAGCCCAACGACTGAAACCATTGACGGTGATCGCCGTTAGCCACTCACCGAAAGGAATGGTTCCTAGCTCGTTGCGATAAGGTGCCAAAACATGAATCGCGATAACCGCTACGGCCGCGACACATCGTGCTAAATCAAAAAAGAGAATTCGCTGCTTCATGTAAACGCCTGATTAATATTCAATCATTCTACTATAGCAATAAAAAAGCTGACCGGAATAAATACCAAGTCAGCTTATTGTTAAAGGAGAAGCATATCGCGAATTAAGATCGTTCGACTTTAGATTATGCGACTTTAGCTCTTGCGAATAAGGATCATGCAGCTGACGTTTGCGGCACCTTAGGTAAACGCAAAGAGATCACCGTCGTTATGGCTAGGAACGCGAACGATACCCACAAACACGCAGACAAACCGGCCATTTGAAATATCAAGCCCGACAGAATAGTGCCAATCAGGCGGCCCATCGCATTCGCCATGTAGTAAAAACCGACATCAAGCGACACACCATCGCCCTTCGCATAACTGACAATCAGGTATGAGTGAAGTGATGAGTTCACCGCAAATATGGCACCAAATACCATCAAACCACCGACGATAACCAGCTCGGGTTGCCAACCTATCTGTACCGCATAAGCAATACCAGCGGTCACGATAGCCAATGCACCCGCCCACAATAGCGCTGCATGGCCATCAGGTACCTTGCCTTGCGCTTTACCGGTAATCTTAGGTGCAATGCCCTGTACAAAGCCGTAAGCGATGGTCCAAGCCGCTAAGAAGCCACCAACCCATGAGTGATCCCAACCAAACACGCTGCCTAGATAAATCGGCAGAGCAATCACAAACCACACGTCACGAGCACCAAATAGGAACATACGCGCTGCCGACAAGATATTGATGGATTTAGACTTAGAGAAAATCTGTTTGAACTTGGGTTTGGTTTTCGCTTTACCCATGTCCGCTTCCAAGCTCACTAAACTGCCAATGAAGACCAATGTCAGCACGGCAGCCATCGCTAGCACTGCGTATTGGAAACCAATCGTCGAAAGCAGTAAGCCACCGATAAAGAACCCAGCACCTTTCAGTGCATTCTTAGATCCGGTTAGAATCGCAATCCACTTATAAAGTGCGCCTTGCTGTTCATCCGGCACCAAGGTTTTGATTGAGCTCTTGGCACTCATCTTATTGAGGTCTTTAGCGATACCAGACAACGCCTGCGCGGCCATGACCCAAGGGATAGTCAACATTGCGCTTGGTACCGCTAGCATACCCAAAGCGACAACCTGCATCCCTAAGCCGATGTTCATGGTCTTATTGAGTCCAAGACGAGCCCCTAACCAACCACCGATTAGGTTAGTCACCACACCAAAAAATTCATAGAAAAGGAACAGTGAGGCGATCTCTAACGAACTATAACCAAGGTCGTAGAAATACAGGACCACCAGCATACGAAGTGCACCATCCGTAATGGTGAAATTCCAGTAGTTGAAAGTCACCAACATGTATTGGCGAACGCTCTTACTTAGATTTGAAAACATAACGCTATCTCTGCAATCTAAACAAAAAGAGCTTTTAGATCATAGGTGTCCAAAAGCTCTCATTCCTTACTTTCCACTTAACTTATACTCAAAATAATTGGAGTTGCAGCTAGGCAACAAGCAAGTTCAGCCCTATGAGCATAGGCGTTCTATGTGATTAGGGTGAACTTGCGCAGTTAACAACGCTGCAGGTTCAAGTATGAAGAGCTACGCAGAAGCTACGCCATTGATATACTCAACCTGGATCGGTTTAGTGAAGGCGCCCGGACGAAGTGATTGTACTTCTTGAACAATCTTGCTCAGATCCCAACTCTTCTCTAACAGCAGGTGTGCAGCCAGCAAGCCAGTACGGCCAGAACCGCCCATGCAATGCATTGCTACCTTACCGCCGTTATCCACGACTTGATGTAGCGCTGGGCTAGCCGCCTGCCATTTCACAGCAAAATCAGCACCCGGTGCACAATCGTCTTCAATTTCGATTTGGAACCATTGCATACCTAGTGCTTGCGCTTTCTCGCCTAACTTAGAAACGTTCTTGCTCGCTAGTTCTTCACTGTCTAGAGCCGTCACAACCGCTTCCACGCCTTGCGCTTTAAGCTGCGCTAGAGATACATCTAAGTCAGCGTTTTTAGTGCCTGGGCACGGAGTAAGCACTAACGCACCCGTTTCTAAATCTAGTTGCCATGTTGGGTGTACTTGAGAATTTGTCATCGTCATCAATCTCTTAAAATTCTTTTATATATAGACCGATACTCAAAATAATTGGAGTTGCAGCTAGGCAACCAGTAAGTTCAGCCCTATGAGCATAGGGGTTCTATGTGATTAGGGCAGCCGGCGTTCCGGTGAACTTACGCAGTTAACAACTCTTGCAGCTTCAAGTATGAAGAGTATTAAGCGAGGCCGACTGTGCGTGCTAACTCAGCTGTGCGCGTTGCGTAGCCCATTTCATTATCGTACCAAGCGTAGATCTTAACCATGCGCTTACCGACTAGCATGGTTGATAGTGCATCTACGATGGTTGAACGTTGGTCGCCTTTGTAATCGATAGAAACCAATGGGCGCTCTTCAAAACCAAGAATGCCTTTCAGTTCGTTCTCAGACGCTTCTTTCAGCATCGCGTTGACTTCTTCTGCTGTGGTGTCTTGCTTCACTTCAAAGATGATATCGGTCAGAGAAGCATTCGCTAGTGGTACACGAACCGCGTGGCCGTTAATACGGTTTTCAAGCTCTGGGAAGATCTCAACAATCGCTTTAGCGCTGCCCGTTGTTGTCGGGATAAGGCTCATGCCACATGCACGTGCGCGGCGTAAGTCTTTATGGGGTGCATCAAGAATAGTTTGCGTGTTGGTTAGATCGTGAATAGTAGTGAAGGCTGCGTTTTCGATACCTAACTTCTCGTTGATCACTTTAACCACAGGTGCGAGACAGTTAGTTGTACAGGACGCTGCGGTTACGATTTTGTGTACAGCTGGGTCGAAGATATTGTCGTTCACACCGACAACGATGTTTGCAATGCCTTCTTCTTTCACTGGCGCTGATACCACAACGCGCTTCACGCCTTGCTCAAGATATTTGTTTAGGAAGGATGTCTTACGGTGAACACCAGTCGCTTCGATTACCACATCACAACCAGACCAATCGATCGCATCGATGTCGCGCTCTTTGGTGGTTTTGATGCGTTGACCGTTGATGATCATCTCATCGCCTTCCACAAACACTTCGTGGTTCCAACGACCTTGAACTGAATCGAACTCGAGAAGGTGAGCCAATGTCGCTGTATCGCCAGCAACATCGTTAATTTGAACAAACTCTAGCTCAGCCCAATCGAATGCTGCGCGAAGTGCTAGACGGCCGATACGGCCAAAACCATTAATACCTACTTTGACTGTCATTTTCTGTTCTCTCAGTTAATTGCTTTCATATTTGAAGCCGCAGCGTTGTTGACTGCGTTCACTTACCCTAATCACATAGGACATCTATGCTCATAGGGATAAGTTCACTTGTCGCCTAGCTGCAACTCCAACTATTTCGGCAATAAGTTTTAATGTATTTAAACGCAACATTGAGGGCGTGAAGTTATTGCTTCTAAACGCTCAATATCTTGTTGGTATTCAGTTTTCAAACAGTTCGATGCGATAAGATCATCGATTAACTTTAGCATCCAACCCGGTAAATCTTGTGACAGGCGGTAGAAAACCCACTGCCCTTGGCGAACATCCGTCAAAATGCCATTTGAGCGCAACTGCGCTAGGTGACGAGAAACCTTTGGCTGACTTTCTTGCAATGCCTGAGTGAGCTCACCAACAGATAAGCACTCATTGCGCACTATCAACATTAAGCAACGCACTCGCGTTTCATCAGACAGTAATTTAAAAAATTGGTGAGGAAGCATAGCTACATACTCATATGTGGATATGCGTATATATTAGCTATAAAAAAACGCACGTCAAGGCGTGCGTTTTAATTGTCATAAAGTTTGACGAAGAGAAATCAGAGCTGATTGGTTACGTTATGACTCCAGCGCTGAGCTTCAGTGAGCTCGGTTTTGACCTGCTCAACATTCAGTCCCAAATGAGCACAGTGCTTATCAATCTGTTGCCAGTCAGCATGTTCAAAGCTCTCTTCAAGCGCTAAAAGCGTCCCATATGGTCCTTCTCTGCGTAGCAAAGCGACCTTGATGGTTTTAGATAATGGGAGTTGTTCAACAAGATTTTCTAGCGATAAATCTAACAGAGCGTCGAGCGACGAAAACAAGCCAATCATAAAGGCTTGTTCAGCATGCCCTGAAAATGGCTGATAGCGAGACATACGCTGACAGAACTGGGCTCGCTGAAGCGATAAGCTGTATAACTCTTTCGGTTTCTTATCTGACACATAAGAAGCCACCGCCAACGAAACAAACATTTTGAGTTTTTCTTGCCCTAAATAAACCAAGGCCTGACGGAAAGAAGAAATTGTCACCTCAAGACGCGGAGACATGGAATTTACGAAGCGTAAAAGCTTGTATGACAACGCCACATCTTTGGCCACGATATTTTCAACTCGTTGAAAATCGACATTGGCTTTACACACCTCTTGAAATAGCTCCATAGCAATTACCTGCTCTGGGCTAATGTACTTGGTTTTGACTATCTCAGGCTTACTGAAGAAGTAACCCTGAAAAAATCGAAAGCCCGCGTCTTTGGCTTGTTGGAATTCTTGCTCGGTTTCGACTCGCTCAGCAAGAAAGCTAAACTTCTGCCCTTGGTGAGCCCTGACTAACTCACACGCTTCATCCAAGCCCATTTGCATAATATCGAGCTTTACAATATGCGTGTATTTTAGGAAACGTTCCCATTCTGGCGTCGAAGTAAAATCATCTAGGGCAATCATGTAGCCCGCTTGGTAAAGTTCTTTAACGGCTTCTAATAGCTCGTCGGTCGGTTGGCAAGTTTCAAGGATCTCAACCACGACCTTGTCTTTAGGCAAGCTCAAAGGCAACCGACGGAGCAGGCTTTGATACGGGAAGTTAATAAAGCAGCGTGAAGATGGGATCGAGGGGTTAAGCCCAACCGATAAGAAGTTCTCAACAATCAGACGATACGTTGCTCGATTAGACTCAATATGCGCAGGATAGGCATTCCTTTCTCCATCACGAAACAACAACTCATAACCAAGCGTGTTCTTCTTGCGATTTAAGATAGGCTGTCTAGCAACGTAGGTAGCGGTCATTTATTGATAACTCTATTGGTTTAACGATAACTCTATTGCCTAAACTAAGCTTTTGCGGCAGCCAGCAAAGCACCGCAGCCCATGAACATACCACCAAATATTTTATTTATCTTACCCATTACGCGATCAGAACGAATAAAACGTCCCATTTGTGAAGCTAATGAGGTGTAACCCAACATAACCACGCTATCAATGAATACTGTGGTTACACCAAGCACTAATAACTGTGGAGCCTGAGGCTGTGTCGGATCGATAAATTGAGGAAACAGAGCCACCAAAAACACGATAGATTTCGGGTTGGTTAGATTAATCAGCACGGCATTTCTCAGCAATCTTCCGCTCGATAATGTCGTGCTCTCTTCTGAAGCCACCAAGCTAGAATTATCACGCCACTTCTGAATACCCAACCACAAAAGATAAGCCACACCGACCCATTTGATGATAGTGAACGCCAACGCGGATTGAGCGACTAACGCACCAATACCCGCACCCACCAGCATGATGTGGAATGCAAGACCGAGCTGTAAGCCTGCGATCGACGCGAGTGACTTCTTGGTGCCATAACTTAGCCCATTGCTGATTGAATTAACGGTACCTGAGCCCGGAGCCAAACTAAACAAAATCGCCGTGACGACATAAGCAAGCCAAACATGAGTATCCATTTGCATTTCCTTACTAGTTCTTTAATCTAACAACATTAGTAGCGATAACGCTCTCACATGCATCAGTTCAGGTAGTTTCCCATGGAAAACCACAGTGCCGCCCCGTTTTCGTACACGCAAGAACCTGAGTTCGAGCAAGCGATTAAACACCCGATCCCTGCCCTTTGGCAACAACGAAAAGATGGGTATGTCACATCATCTGGTAAAAAGAAGCTGTACTGGTGTAGCCTAACCTCATCGACGCACACCAAAGCCATTGTAATATCAAATGGTCGCATCGAATGTTGCTTGAAATACCAAGAACTCTTTTATGATTTCTATCAACAAGGCTATGACGTTTATTCATTTGACCACCAAGGTCAAGGCCAGTCGGAACGTATGGTAACAGACTCTGACATCGGTCACATTCATGAGTTTGATGATTATGCGTCAGATATGTCCGACATCATTACCAGTTTTGACCTTAGCCGATATTCCAATCGTTATCTGCTCGCTCATTCAATGGGCAGCACGATAGCCACTCGCTACCTGCAAACTCATCCAGACCACCCGTTTGACAAAGTCACGCTGTGCGCACCAATGTTTGGGATCAATACTGAATGGTACTTCAAGCCCATCGCAATGATTGTTGGACAGGTACTCACGGCTTGTTATGCCAAGCCGACTTATGCCCCAGGCCAACAAGCGTATTACTCTAAGCCCTTCGAAAATAATTTATTAAGCCACAGCAAGGTACGTTACCAATGGTTCCGCCGTCTGTATGACGAGTCACCCTCTTTGCAAGTGGGTGGACCAAGTACTCGCTGGGTATGGCAAGGATTAATGGCGGCCAAGCAGGCAATCCAGCAAACTCGTCAAATCAAAATCCCTCTGCTATTGATTCAGGCTGGGGAAGAGAAGATTGTAAGTAACGATGCTCAAATGAAGTTCATCAATAAGCTGAAGAAAACCAACTCAGCCAGCCAGTTTAAGGCCATTGAAGGATCTAGACATGAGGTGTTGTTTGAGAAGGATGAATATCGTAATCAAACACTGGATGCCATTAATCAGTTTTTTGTTTAACGCTCGCACATCAATAGAAAGTAACGACCAAATAAGATAAGCGCTAAAGAGGAAGAGAAGTAAGTGAGCTTTGCCCTCTTTTCTTGCATGAATTTGGCATACAATTTCTAGATAGAGATATTGTATTTTAAAGGGCACTGGCATTGGCTGGTGTCGATATTGGTTAAGCATTTTGCAATGAGGGTTAAATGACTATTCCTGCACTAAAAGATTCCGTGAAAATTGTTGCCTCTGATCTAGATGGTACGCTTTTGGCTCCCAACCATCAGTTAAGCGATTTTACCAAGCAAACACTCACGAAGTTACACGGACAAGGTTATACCTTTATCTTCGCAACAGGTCGTCACCATGTTGATGTTGCCGGTATTCGCAAGCAAACGGGCATTCCTGCTTACATGATCACCTCGAATGGTGCTCGCGTGCATGACCAAGACGACAATCTAATGTATGCCAAAAACATCCCTGCCGAATTAGTGCAAAGTGTTGTGGATGTGTTTAAGAAAGATCCTGAGATCTTCATCCATGTCTATATGAACGATGAATGGTTACTGAATCGTGATGACGAAACAATGAAGACGTTTCACGATCAAACAGGCTTCACATACCGCTTGTACGATGCAGATAATGCACCAAGTGAAGGCATTGCTAAAATCTTCTGTACTCACCCAAATAAATCACATGAACACCTTGTTCCATTTGAAGATGAGCTCAATGCTCTGTTTGGTGAAAAGTTGAATGTCGCTTTCTCAACACCTTGGTGTTTGGAAGTGATGGCTGCAGAAGTGTCTAAAGGCGACGCGCTACAAGCCGTAGCTCAATCTATCGACCTTGAGCTAGAAAACTGTATTGCTTTTGGTGATGGCATGAACGATGTCGAGCTACTATCAATGGCAGGTAAAGGCTTAGTGATGGGTACATCGCATGAAAAAGTACTTAAAGCGCTGCCTAATAATGAAGTGATTGGCAGCAACGCCGACGATGCGGTTGCGCACTACTTAGAAAAGCACCTGCTTTAATCTAATCAAAAAAATCTGAATAAATAAAAAGGCGGCCAGTGGCTGCCTTTTTTGAACCTTACGCTAAAAGCTTCCTCTAAAGCTAACGAGAGCCGAGTACTTCTTTTCCTAAGATCGCCTGCCACTCCTGTTCGGTAACCGGCATGATGGATAAGCGATTGCCTCGTTTAACCAGCGGCATTTCTGCGAGCTCAGGCATAGCTTTAAGCGTTGCCAGAGGGATCAAGCGCTCCGTTACTCGTACAAACTCGACATCAACCATAATCCAGCGAGGGTTATCTGGTGAAGACTTAGGATCGTAGTAATCACTCCCTGGGTCGAATTGAAAATGGTCTGGGTAGGCTTCTTTGGTTACCTTTGCGATCCCTGCTACGCCAACTTTTTTGCATGATGAATGGTATATCATCACCAAGTCTCCAAGCTTGACGTCATCACGCATCATGTTTCGAGCCTGATAGTTGCGTACACCCTCCCAACAAGAGGTTTTTTGCACTCTAAGAGTCTGAATAGAGAAGGTGTCGGGTTCTGTTTTAAATAACCAATATGCCATAATAAATCCAATTAACGGTTGCTCCGAGGAAGATATAACATGAAGGTAATGAAAAACCCAGTGACATGGCTAGTCGCATTCGCTTTACAAGGCTGTGTAACGGCACCAGATACGCCGCAACAACCTGAATTACCACCAGCAACCCTAGATGAACCACTGAGTATTCAACCGCAAACTTTCATCATGCGTGGTCAGGTTGTGGTTGGTCATGAAAGCCGAACTTTCACTCCTTGCGGCAGCCAACAACAATACTGGTTAGATTTATCACCAGAGTTAGCGCTAGAAGCACAAGGGCTGGCAACCAGACCTTATCAAACCTTATACGGCGAGCTTATCGGTCATCTCACCGTGCCTAGCCAAACTGGATACAATGCCGACTTCACTGCACGCTTCGTGGTTGACCAAGTTAATGTGCTAACGGCAGAGAATCCTGATCGTTGTGACCAACCACTTCGCGCAACACGGGCTTTTGGTAATGAACCATACTGGTCAGCAACCTTCGATAAAGACCAACTCAAATACTCTAAGATGGGCGAAGAACCTCAGCGCCTCAATATCGAATCTAGCCGCACCACACCAAGCGCTCGTGATTACCAGCTGAAAGGTAACCAGGCACAAGGTGAACTAAATCTTAAAAAAGAGAGCTGCAGCGATGGCATGAGTGACTCTATTTATGGCTGGCACGCCAAACTTAATCTCAATGACAGCAGCTACAATGGCTGTGCAATGGTGGCCAATCAAGACCCAACCCTCGACTGGAGCGGCCTCTACTTTGCAAGCTCAACGCAGAACACTGGCTTCTCTATCAACCTAGAACTCAACGATGACCACAGCGCTATTACGACTTACTCGTACAGCAATGGCGATCCTTCTATTGTTGAACAGGGCTTCTGGCAGCAACTTAACCAAAATCAGGTACAAGTGGTAATGACTCGCCACCAGCAACAGTACTTAATCTCTGAGCGCATCTTCACGCTCGATAACGGTAAACTGGTCGCAGAGAAGGAAAAAGTGGGCAATGTTGTCTACCCTATTGCCAATGGCGGTCTAGTGCTATTTGAAGCTAAGAGTGAACAGGCACTGGTGAATACGACCACCAACGTTGATCTAGCCTCAAAGCAGATAAACTCGAGCGATCAACTTGATCAAAAAGTCGACCAAGCGATCCGCGAGTATTTTAAGATCAACAACACCGCACCAGACAATACTAAGTACCGCTGGCTAACCTACGATCTGAACGGCGATGGCAAAGAAGAACTATTTGCTCAACTCGACTGGTGTGGTTCGGGTGGCTGTACGTTGCTTATATTTGAAAACCACCAAGACAACTGGCGCTTCAATAGCCGAGTGACACTGGTCAAGGGCGATATACGCTTAGGTAAATCGCAAAATCATGGCTGGCAGGATCTGATCTTCAATGTCAGCGGCGGTGGAGCAACACCTGCGAAGCACACACTGTCTTACACCGGTGTTAGCTATCCACTAAACCCAAGCGTTGCTCCGGTCGCAGATGACGCTGATATCAGCGATGTGGTTCTGTTTGCTGATGGCATATCACCAGCACAAAGCGGAGTTAAGCTATAACCATGAGTAATCAACAAGCTTGCGGTGGTTGTGGCTTCACTCATCAATGTATTTGTCATCGTATACCAAGTGTTGAAAGCCAAACTGATCTTGTACTGCTGACTCATGAGAACGAACTGTCGCGAGACACCAATACCGGAAAGTTACTTGAGCAATCTATTCAGCAATGTCAGTCCTTCGTATGGCAACGAAAAACACCGCCAGAAGAGCTGATTGCCTTACTCGAAGACGAGGCATTGCAGCCTTTTTTGCTGTTTCCAAGTGACAACAGTGTTGAGTGCCAGCAGGCCGTGTCATCTGTAACCGGAGATCGTAAGCCATTATTCATCATCTTGGATGGCACATGGCAGGAAGCGAAGAAAATGCTCAACAAGAGCGCGTGGTTAAACACCATTCCTCAAATCCATCTCAATATCTCGACAGAATCGTCATACACCTTGCGCCGCAATCAAGACAGCGGGCACCTATGTACTTGCGAAGTCGGTATTGAGTTGCTAAAAACATTGAGTGAAACCGAACCGGCTAGGCTGATCAACGATTATTACCAGCACTACCTAAAGGTGTTTCAAGCGGATAAATGTGGTCATTCACTCAAATAGATAAAGCCACGTACAAGCTTGTGGTAAATAACGTAAAACAAAAGGGTGAGCCATAAGCTCACCCTTTTCACATCTAACATTAATCTATTGAACCTATTGAATCGTTCGGTGTTTCACGTGAAACCCACACTCTAGCTGTTCGCTGAAAAGAAATTTAACTCGCTCTATCAAAATAAACGCTGCGGTTCACCAAAGTAATAACCCTGCAGGTAATCGACACCCATATCCTCTGCGATTCGACACACCTGTTCATTATGTACGAACTCCGCCACTGTCTTGGCATTGAGTATCTGGCACAAGCTAACAAGCTGTTGGGCAATCTTACGCTGCTTCTTATCTTGGTCGATATTGCGAATCAGGCTGCCATCGAGCTTTATCACCTGTGGCTCAAGCTTCAATATCTCATCAATGTTCGAATAACCCGAACCAAAATCATCAACGATGATATTAACGCCCAAATCACGAAAGTGATTACATATCTCAATCAGCCTGCCGTAATCTTGAATCTGTTCCGTTTCCAACACTTCCAAGCCGATACGTTGCGGATGACTAATTTGTTTGATGGCTTGTTCTAGGTGAAGGATGGTTTTCTCGTTGTTGAAGTCTTGTGGCGCTAAATTAATCGAAAACGAATCGGTCCTTTGACTCATAAAATCAAAGGTACGCGTAATCATCTGGCGACTAAGGCGCGTATAAAGATGGGTGCCTTCGATAATCGATAAAAACTTACCTGGAGCAATCAGCTGGCCATCTTCCTCAATTCGAACTAAGCACTCATAGCTTTCGACTTGATGGCTGTGCGCGGACACTATGGGCTGAGAACACGCAACTACGTTTTGATTCAACACCGCGCGGCTAACACAAGACAACCAACCTAACTGCTCTTGGCGATGCTTCTCTAGTTGGATTAATGTTTTAGCACTCACGAGGTGCTTGTTCTGACTCACCGCACTGCGACGAGCATCAATGGCCTTGAGTAACAAGTCATCAATCGATGTAGTTGGAAAATCACGACGACTCGCCACGCCGGCACAAATTGAAACCGAGAGGTAATCAATATCAGGTAAGCCCATTGGCTCAAAGTTTACATGTTCGGTTTTGTCGGCAAACTCAGAAAAGCGCTGATGAATGTGTTCGTGACTGGCCCAGCTTTTAAAAACTACCGCCCACTCACCAATACCGATGCTGTAAAGCTGACACCCTTCATCAAAAAATTGCCATAACGCCTTTTGAAAATACTCACTCAAATCACGAAGCAGCTTGTCACCGACTCGATAACCGTACTTTTCATTGATTTGCCCGAATGTTGTAACCTTCAGCGCCAATAAGTGACTATCAGCGTTCATTTTTGACAATTTTTCACGCAACACACTTCGATTAGGTAAACCGGTACGACTATCAATTCGATAACTGGCTGTAAGTGCAGTAGCTTGCTGCTGAATCTTGCTCACCATGCTGTTGTTCATGTCATCAACATCGAGTAGAGCATTACGAATCAATGAGAATAAGGGCGATATATTTGTGGCCGGTTGGGTCACAAGCGGAACAGAACCTTCAACCGGGCCTTCTCTTAAAGTGATATACGTTAGGCTATGATGCAAAATTCTTTGTTGGTCATCATCTTGATAAAGCTCGCCCATACAATACACACCGTAGGTATCTGCTAGGTTTTGGAAAATCTCAACTTCTTGGTTGCCATCAATAAAGTCGATGCGTGAAGTACAATTATAGATAAAGAACTGTTCCGGTCGATGAGAGGCGATCTGTTGAACGCCAAGTCGTACCTGCTCTAAGGTAAGTGAAGGATGGTCATAGCAAAACCTGACTTCATCACTCACTTGGAACGGACCACTAAATTCTATCTCTCCAGACTCCGTTACCTTGAGTGGTAAGTGGATATTTTGGGCTTTCGGGTCGCCGACCATTAAGGGGAAATTATGCAGTTGCTCGAACGGGACCTCGAGCCCATCGGCTAAATAACGATTATACAAGTCGCGAATGGGCATACCGTCTAATTCAGCCAAGCGACTCCCTTCGGCGCCAGTGACTCGAAAGGTACGTCCTATCGGGTTCCATTCCGTGTAATAACCTTTAGTTACGACTAACTCAGAGCTGTGTAAGGCCAACATAACGTAAGCATTTTCGTAGCAATGGCCGTTCAGCATCACCCATCGTCCACTGTCGGTAATGGTGGATGCACCTCCACAAATAGGCAGTGAATATCTGGATTGCTCAAACGCAGAAAACAAGGATCTGTTATTTATCTGCAAGCGATCGGCAAAGCAGATGATGCTTTGAGTATCCGCATTACACTCAAGCTGCTGCCACATCGCTTGGCTATCCAGCAGTGGCTGCTTACTGTATTCCACAACACCACAGGTATAAGACATCGCATCAAAGCGTGTGGCAACCAAATAGAGACCTTGATGCAGGATGACACCTTGGTTTATGTAGTGGTTGGCACTACACCCAATCAGCTTGGCGTTAGGAAATGTTGATTGAATTACTTGGCAGGCAGCCAAAACCGAATCTTTCTCGAAAGACGAAAACACCTGAATCAGTAGAGGTTCATGACGATGAAAATCTAGCTTTTCCAATTCACTTTGGGTTTGTTCTATGTCTTGTATCAGGAGAGAGGTCGACTGCATATTCACATTAATCGTTGCGTTAATGATTTGTTATTGTGCTTATTATAGATAAGGCTTGCACGAATTACTTACTATCGTCTTATAAATAATGTGACGTTAGTTAGACATCATTCATTCCACTAAAAAACAGTCATTAATGGTGGCTGAACACTTTCAAAGTAAGGAGTTGTAGAATTTCATGGGCTTTAACAACTAAAACAATCGCTTAGGCTCACCAAAATAATAGCCTTGCAGGTAATCGACACCCATTTGCTCCGCTATTTCACAAACCTGTTGGTTATGAACAAATTCAGCGACCGTTTTAGCATTAAACACTTGGCACAAGCGAACAAGCTGAGAAGCAATATTTCTTTGCTTAAGGTCTTTGTCGATGTTGCGAATCAAGCTGCCGTCGAGCTTAATAATCTGTGGCTCAAGCTTGATAATTTCATCAATATTCGAATAACCCGAACCAAAGTCATCAACAATGATTCTCGCCCCGAGTGCGCGGAAGTGATCACACACCTCAATCATGCGACCGTAATCTTTGATCTGCTCAGACTCGAGAACTTCTAAGCCAAGCCGAGTGGGATCGTTCATTCCACTAATGGCAGTTTCGAGAATCTCTAGCGTCTTATCGCTCAATAGGTCTTGTGGAGACAGGTTGATCGAGAACGGGCTCTGCTTGTCCGCCATATAACCAATGGTGTTCTTAATCATGTGTCGACTAAGGCGAGTATAAAGGTGCGTATCGGCAATCATGGGTAAGAATTTACCTGGTGGTACAATCGTCCCGTCTGATTCCATAATTCTAACCAAGCACTCTTGGCCAATCATTTCATGAGTACTCGCTGCAACAATAGGTTGAGAGTAAGTGATGATGTTCTGATCTAAGATTGCTCGGCTTACACAGCTCAACCAACCGAGCTGCTCTTTACGATCTTCCTCGCTTACCTGAATGTCTTTGGCATTAGTAATGTGAGTGTTATTACGCACTCCATAACGTCGAGCTTCAATCGCTTTCAATAAGATTTCATCGCCGCTGTCAGTTAAGAAATCACAACGACTGGCAAAGCCACCACACAGCGAAACCGACAGGTAATCAATATCGGTTAATCCATACGGCTCAAAATTAATGTGTTCAATGTCATCAGCAAACTCAATGAAGCGTTGCTCTATCTTCTCGCTATCGATACTCGCGTTAAAGATAATCGCCCACTCACCAACACCAATACTGAACAGTTCAACTTGCACATTGAACTCCTTCACGACCCGAAGGTGTAATCGCTCAACAAAATGGTTAGAAAGGTCGAGTAACAGCTTATCGCCGACTTGATAACCATACTTCTCGTTCACCTGATGAAAGTTAGTCAGCTTTAAAGTCAGTAGATGTTCACTGAACAGAATCGTATTAAGGCGCTCTTTTAACACAATACGATTTGGCAGGCCGGTACGAGAGTCAATTCGGTAACTCTCAGTTAAACGACGCGCCTGTTGATGAAGTTTCTTCTCCATCTGAATATTAATACTGTCTAAGTCCGCAACCGCATTTCTCACTAAATTGAGCAGTGGTGATACCGTGGAATCGCAATGGAAATCATCACAACGAAACTCGTCAATTTCATCCGACTCTCTCATCGCAATGTAAGTGAGACTGTGGTGCAAGATATCTTGACGATCCTCGTTTCGGTAAAGCTCACCCATGCAGTAAACCCCACAGGCCTTCACAATACCTTCAAATGGCTTCAATTCGAGCTTACTATCGATGAATTCAAGTCGAGAGACACAGTTATAAATGATCACAGATTCTGGTTGGTGCATAGCGAGCACCTCGGCACCATGACGCACTTTCTCTGCTGTTAAAGATGGGTGGTTATAACAGAATTGTGCTTCCTCTCCGACATGCCAAGGGCTATCAAATTCAATACTGCCATCGTCATTGATTCGAAGAGGCGTTGATATCCCCTTCTTTCTTCCAAGCTCACGATAAAGCGGGAAACTCATCAACTGACTAAATGGCAGATCTTTACCATCAGCAAGGTAATGTTTGAACACTTCAATAGCCGGCTTATCATTCAATGCATATAAGCGATTGCCCTCAGCTTGAGTGACTATCAGCTTCATCCCAATTGGGTTCCATTCAGAATAAGCATCCGACCAAACCTTTAACCTTGGGTTGGTCAAAGCAACTGCAACACAGGCGTGCTGATAGGTCTCTTCGTTATGCATAACCCAACGCCCAAAGTCATTCTCATGGCATAGCCCACCAGCAACCGGCAAGGCATAAGGCAGATTTTCAAAGGCACCATAAATTGGATAATCACGCCCTTCAACCTGATCGCACAAGCTAATCACGGTTTTAGTATCTTTAGAAAGAGATAATTGAGCCACCAGAGCTTGGCTATCATGGTTAGGGTTACCCGTAAAAGGCTGCACAGCAGAGGTTAAGTGTGTTTCATCAAACTCACTGATAATCACCAACGTACAAGCGCTTTCAAGGCAGTTATTACAAATAACATGACGCGCGCTTTGACCTATCAATATGGAATGATTTAGATGCTTGAGAGCAACACTCGCGATGCGTCGAGCTACGTCTGGAGATTGGGCAGAGAAGAGTTGAATTAGGTATTGCTTGCGGTCACACCATTCTCGCTGTTCAAATTGAGATTTAAATAACTCCTCAGTATTTGCGAGAAATGTAAATGTTTGCATGCCAACCCTTGTTCAAAATCGAGTGAAGTGAGAACCCGCAACCACTGCTATGATTGAAATGAATCGATAAAAAGTAGTCGCCAATTATCCTAGCCTAAACAGGCAGTTAATTACGACTAATGTAACAATTCAATATCATAAATGCGACCCAATAGCTTACCGTAGCCATTAAATTAGTCGCATAAGATCGCTAAGTTGCTCTATTTCAACATCAGGGAGCACACTCGCCTTCGGGGAGAGGTATAAATTGGAACCAGTGTCATTAAACCAGCACGCTTGGAAGCCATTTTGCTTGGCTCCATAGACATCCGTTTTGAGGTGGTCACCAACATGAAGAATATTTTCAGCATCACAATCTAGGTGTTGCTGAGCTTTTTCAAACATATCAGAGTAAGGTTTAGCTCTGCCATCAGGGCCGGCCTTAAGGATCAATTGGAAGTACTGCCCCAAGCCAATTTTATGTGGGTCGACATTGCCATTAGTAATCGCTGCCAAAGGAATCCGTTGGCTAAGCTCAGCCATCACGCGATGCGTTTCTTGAGGCACATCGACTTGATTCCGCAACCACAAGGCATGCTCAATACCTTCTCGAGCCGCTTTATCTGCTTGATCAGCAGAATAACCTAACTGCAGTAAGCCACACTTAATCTGTGTTTCACGCCATACAGTGACATCATGTTTTAAAGCTGGGTTTTCAGATGCGACTTGCTGCTTGATCCCGTGCCACTCTTCTAGTGATAAAGAAGCGGACACTGGGTGCTTTTGGAAAAGCCACTGCGCCATCTCTTTCTCAACCTTCATGATCACAGGCCAGTTGTCGTACAAGGTGTCATCCAAATCAAAGGTCATGGCTTTGATGGGCTTTAACCCTCGATAAATTCGCATAGTAAAACCTTTAATCTAATCTTTGTTCTTCTTACGAGCTCTCGGGTGAGCCTGATCATAAGCTTGTGCTAAGTGTTGGAAGTCTAAGTGGGTATACACTTGGGTCGTCGAGATGTTTTCATGCCCTAGTAATTCTTGAACAGCACGAAGGTTTTGGCTCGACTCAAGCACATGCGTTGCAAATGAGTGACGCAGTTTATGCGGGCTGATATGACTCGCGACAGACTGCTTCTTGCCCCATTCTTCCATGCGTTTTTGCACGCTACGATGAGAAATTCGAGTGCCGAGTTTAGAGACAAACAGTGCAGGCTCACCCGGCGAAGCGAGTTCACCACGTACTTTTAACCATTTATCGACCCACTCTTTCGCTAAACCGGAAAACGGTGCTTTGCGTTCTTTGTCACCCTTACCAATCACTCGTATTTCACCCTGTCGAGCCAACACATCTCTCAGGTTGATACCAACCAATTCAGCCAATCGTAATCCCGCGCCATACATCACTTCCATCATCGCTCGGTCACGAATCGATAACGGATCATCCTCATTCACATCAAGCAGTTGACCCACTTCATCGACATCAAGGTTTTTAGGTAAAGGGCGTTGTTTGCGAGGTGCTGAGACACCTTTAGCAGGGTTAGCTGACATCTCGCCACGCAATACAAGGAAATCAAAGAAGCTGCGTAATGAAGATAAGCGAGTCGCGATACTGCTCGCTTTCATTCCCTCACGCATGCCTTTACTGGCAAGTTGCCTTACCCATGCAGCGTCCACTTGAGTCCAGTCTTTCAGCCCTAGTGTGACTAAATGAGCGGCCATGGTTTCGAGCTGTTGTCGGTAATTGCGTTGGGTGTGTAGGCTGAGTCCCTTCTCGCTTCTGAGATATTCATAGAAGCGAGAAAGTGACTTTTGAAGGCTGTTAGGAAGAGGTATTTTGGGCTCTAGGCTCATTATTTATCTGCCAAGGTAAGGTGTCCGCCAAATGAGCAACAACAAGCGCTAAATGGCGTAAAAAGAGCGTATCCATATGGGGTTGGAAATGGCCGCCATCTTCGCTAGAAAAGGCGAGCAAACCCAATGGAGACTGCTTAGCAAGCGGAAGTACTACATAAGAGCCTAGCTCTGGAACTGGAAAATCACCAAACAAATCTTGTCTGTCCGTTTTTCTCAAGCGCCCTAAATAAGCATCTTTACCGTTGAAGTGGTTCAATGAAAACTTCGAATAACGCTCCCCATTAAGCTGGTAAAAGCCCAGCTGAGACAACACGCGTATATGAGCTTTCAAACCTAATTCAATCGCCTTTTGTTCAACCGCCTTAATGACTTGCATGAAATCACTGCATTTCAATACCTGAGCTTGCAGATCCATAAACTCATAAAAAGTTTTGTCGTTATTCGCAGCCAGTGACATCAAGCCAGTGATCTCTTCTTCTAACTCTTCGATTCTCTGGCGTTGACGCTTAAGCTGAACCTCAACCAAAGAAACCGCGCCCTGCTCAACATTGTTGACAGCAAGGCGATCAACCAAATTTCTTCTGTCTTGAAAAAAATCTGGGTTATCACGTAAATATTCCGCGACCACTTCTGCGGTGAGTGCGTCGGCTTCAACGTAAGACAAAACCTATCCTTTATGTTTTATGAATCTATTGGTTATAAATCGTTATTAGCAAGAAAGTTGACCATCAAACACATGCGTTGCAGGGCCAGTCATAAACAGAGGTTTACCTGGACCTTGCCAGCTAATGTGTAAGTCACCACCAGGTAGGCGAACTTTCACATTCTCAGCCAGTAAGCCTTGATTGATACCAACGGCAACTGCGCCACACGCACCGCTGCCACATGCCTGAGTTTCACCCGCACCGCGTTCGTAAACACGCAAGCGAACTTCTTCACGGTTAACCACTTGCATAAAGCCAGCGTTAACACGCTCAGGAAAGCGGTCATGTGATTCAAGAAGCGGACCTAAAGTATCCACATCAGCAGTATCGACATCATCAACAACAGTAACCACATGCGGATTACCCATACTTACTGCACCGCAGAATAAGGTGTGTACATCTGTTCTCAGAATATACGTCTTCTCTGGCTGCTTCGCCTTGAATGGAATCTTGCCTGGTTCGAACTCGGGAATGCCCATGTTCACAGTGATCTGGTCATTGTCTTCAATCTTGAGAACCATTTTTCCTTTCTTGGTGCTCACGTTGATGCTGTACTTATTCGTTAAGCCTTTCATGCGAACGAATCGTGCAAAACAACGAGCGCCATTGCCACACTGCTCCACTTCACTGCCATCCGCATTGAATATGCGGTAATGGAAATCAGTTTCTGGATCATAGGGAGCCTCAACCACAAGTAACTGGTCAAAGCCCACGCCAGTGTGACGATCCGCCAAACGACGAATCAAATCTGGAGAAAAGAAAATATTTTGAGTAATGCAGTCCACGACCATGAAATCATTGCCCAAACCATGCATTTTAGAAAAGTGGAAGTGCATAACGCTTAAAATTACTCCGGAAGAATGTTTTCAAGTTCCCACAGACTCGTAAGCTCTTCACGCTGACGAACCAAATGAGTTTTATCGCCATCCACCATCACTTCAGCCGCACGCGAACGAGTGTTGTAGTTAGATGACATCGCGAAGCCATAAGCACCCGCAGAACGAACCGCTAACAGATCACCTTCTTCAAGAACAAGGTCACGATCTTTACCTAGGAAATCGCCTGTCTCACAGATTGGGCCAACCAAATCGTAAGTCACGGCTTCACCCTGACGAGGGCTCACAGGAACAATATCCTGCCAAGCTTGGTAAAGTGCCGGGCGCATTAGGTCGTTCATTGCTGCATCGATGATAGCAAAGTTCTTATGCTCTGTTGGCTTGAGGAACTCGACTTTCGTTAATAATACACCAGCGTTAGCAGCAATCGCTCTTCCAGGCTCGAAAATCAGCTCTAGATCAGAATGATTCTCTAGGCGAGCCAATAAGGCTTTTGCGTAGTCAGAAGGCTGTGGTGGTAATTCATCACGATAAACCACACCTAAGCCTCCGCCAACATCAAGGTGTTTGATGGTGATACCATCAGCACGTAGTTGGTCGATTAAAGCAAGCAAACGGTCAGTCGCATCAATAAAAGGTTCGATGTCTGTTAGCTGAGAGCCAATATGGCAATCAATACCATGAATAGACAAGTTATCGAGTGTTTTTGCAAAGGCATAAACGGCAGGTGCACGATCGAAGGCAATACCAAATTTGTTATCACGCAGACCAGTCGAGATATAAGGGTGAGTGTTAGCATCAACATCTGGGTTGATACGCAGTGAAATCGGCGCTTTAACACCAAGCTCACCAGCTACTTTATTCAGTCGCTCTAGTTCTGGCTCAGACTCTACGTTGAAACATTTAATGTTCAACTCAAGCGCACGCTTCATTTCAGCGGCTGTTTTGCCGACACCAGAGAACACAACTTTCGCTGGATCGCCACCTGCAGCAACCACACGCTCTAACTCACCGCCAGAAACGATATCAAAACCAGATCCCAAACGAGCCAAAGTATTCAACACGCCAAGGTTCGAGTTAGCTTTAACGGCATAACACACCAAATGCGGATGATCGCCAACCGATGAATCAAATGCATTCCAGTGGCGTTCTAATGTTGCACGAGAATATACATACAGCGGTGTACCATATTGCTCTGCTAGTTGTGAAAGTGCGACGTCCTCAGCCCAAAGCTGGCCATCTTCCTGATAGTTGAAGTAATCCAAAGTTCTTATCCCTTATAAATAACGATTTCTGCGTGTTTCACTTATTGTGATTGTTCAGTCTGTTGAACTTCATCAGGATCGTACAAAGGACCCGTTTGACCACAACCAGAAAGTCCAATAACGGACACCATAAATAGAGCAGTAATTAATTTTTTCATTTTGCATATCGTGATTATTAACTCAATGCCCCCTATAATCGCACCACACTCAGGAAAAGCAATAGGATAGAAAGGATGAACGAGACTGAATTTCATCAACTGGTCGATATACAGATGCAAAACATCGAAGAAGCTATCGATGAATCAGAGGCAGATATTGATTACGAAGTGACTGGAAACGTAATGACGCTGGAGTTTGAGAACCGCAGCCAAATCATCATCAACCGCCAAGAACCAATGAAAGAAATCTGGTTAGCGTCTAAATCTGGTGGCTTTCATTTCAAACTAATCGACGACAAGTGGACATGTTCTAAGACAGGCATGGAACTGTTTGAGATGGTCAAAGAAGAATGCGTGAAGCACGCAGGTGAAGAGATCGATTGGGTCTAATATTTGTAAGCAAAACTAAAAAGGAGTGAATCAATCACTCCTTTTTTAATCTCAACCGACTTAAACTAGCCTAGATGTTGACTATCTTCGAACTCCGTGAAGACAAAATAGAGTCGTTACGATAAGGCACAACATAAGAGTTGCCTTCTTCTGGATGGATGATTTGATAATACTGAGGCAAGTTGAAATTAATCAACTTTGATGACAACTTCGACTCATCTTTTACTGAAGTATAAAAAGAGTTCACGCTGGCAATCATCTCATCTTTCTCACCGTTGTATTGGTGATACGCCTCTACCTGATTCGATTCATCCAATACATAGATATTGAAACCTTTATCTGTATCTTCAAAGAAGAACTGGATTAAACCCTCACTGGCAAAACCATCAACCACTTCTGGTAGTTGATACTCTTGCTCTTTATCAAGCATCAATAAAGGTGAACCCTTCAACTTATTGCTTGAGATACTACGGTAGAAATCGACAGAATTTTCCAGCATCTGTACCGAAACACCACGACGTTCAAAGAACAGACCGAACATCTTATTCGCTAAACGGATAGCTTTAAAGCGACGACGTTTCTCTGGTTCAATTGGCTTCAAACGCAAATCGATACATTCAGCAAGCAATTGGTAAACCATATTACGCATCACACCGCGCAGATTTTTGCTATAGCAGAATACATCCACAGATTCCGGCGGTAAGGCATCTTGATGCATTTTCCCCAGAACCGTTTTCAAAGCGTCTAGCATCGCAGTATCACCTTGGAAGTGAAGCGTACGAACTTCATGCCAAGAGTTACGATAAACCAGATCAACACTGCCAACTAAACTCTTACCTTCCTCACCAAAACTGAAGATATCAGCGTTCTTCAGATCCACTTTCAACTCTCGACTGCTTAACTCAGAAGTCGGATCCTTTTCAAAGTTGATGAACATCGCCAGTTGGCTGATTTCACATGGGCTTGCGAGAGCTTGCATGCTCGGACGACGCTTACGCAGCGAGAAAGTATTGCGCAGGTCGCTGACCATTTGATAGAACTTATCGATATCAATATGAGCATCACGAACCACAGAGTGCAAACGCGTCGACTCTGTTATTAAGCCATTAAAAAACGACCAAGCAACCAACTTACTCAAGTATTCGTGGTGCTCAAGCGAAGGCTGACCAAGAATACGATGCGCAACCAACGGCTGTTTATACAGATACCAACCGGCTTTATTGGACTGACCCTGACGAACTTCAATAAAGCTCAAGTCTGGCTCATGGAGATCCGGTGAGATTTGCGGATTCAGCAACGTCACTTTACCCGGCAAGACCTCAAACGCAGCATAAAGCTTACGCGCTAAGATACTGATATCTTGTGGGCTGATTGCAGAAGTGATGTCGTTACGACGAGCAAATTGAATCAGATTACGATAACTCAGCATCAAGGCGTCAAGCAGCGCATGGTGCACCACTTTAACCTGCTCAACCTTCCAGTTACGGCGGTTATCGAGCTCAGCAATAGTGTCATGTCCCCAATTCCAAGATTGAGTCATCTCGGTTAAGGCTTCGCGACGCCACGCTACCGATCCCATTCCCGCTTCTCGCGACAACTTCTCGTGAGTCTTTAGGTAGAAACAGCGTCTCACCAAATCCAATCGAGTGTGATCGTTGATACGTTCGAGATAACGAGTCACCTTCTCAAGCATCAGATAGTAGCTATCCATGCCATATAGATCAGGTTCATCCGCAAAGAAGCGACGCTTGGTATCAATACTAAGCAGTTGGGTATTTGGGTATTCCCATGAATAAGCTTCTAACAGAATCGCCTTCAAAACCGATTTGTATGGTGAGTCAATACTCTTATAAAGCTGCCATAGGTTAGACCCGAAGTACTCTTCAGCAGGAATGCGGTTCAGCTTGCCGAAGTCTATCCACTGCGAGCAATCAAGATAACCGTCCTGACACAAGCCTTGAACATACTCGTCGTAGCACTCTTCCATTTCTGGCGGAATGATTTGCCACAAGAGGCGCTGCCCCGCCAAGCGAACAGCAGAGCGATAGAATTCATCAAGCAGTAACAAGTGTTGTGAGGAACCACAGTTATCACCGGTCATTTCTTCTGAATGATTCGAACGGAAACGCTGTTCATCCATCAAGAAGAAGTTAGCTTCCACACCTAAGGTTTCAGCCCAGTCGGTAATAAGCAAACATTTATTAGTTAAGCTATCGCGCGCGGCACCGTCCATATCTGGTGACACACAAACCCATATATCAAGGTCACTTGAAGTGCTTTGGCCAATAGAAGAAGTGCTGCCCATGGTATACAGGCCAAGAATTGCGGGGTCAGAAGACTCGGTTAGCTTGCCACCCAACGTTAATTCGGTATCAGAGACAAATTGCTTTTGGAATTCATTAAGCATGAAGCTATGTATTCCAAAAGGAACTTGTTGGTCATAATAACCGGGCATCATTGGATGATTGAAATGAAAAAGTGCGGGAATAAGGTTAAAAACTCGTTGGCCTTGGACATTCATCAACGCCAACGCACGATCAATACGCTGTTGATTTAGATTGTCTAATCGTTGAATCAAAGTCTGAGTGTAAGCCTGCAAGGTAAGTCCTTGGTTTGAGATTAAATGCACTTCTGTTTAGTTACTGAACGAAAGCAGCAACAAAACGTGATCAATTTAACACTTTTACCCTTACTGGTAAAGTAAAGGAAGCCGTCATACTGGCCAATTCATTAATGACAAAAAGTTAAACTCACTGCGCCGTAGTGTCCTCTTTATTGACTATTTCTAATAATAGCCCATGTTTCAAATGAGATACCAATCACACTATTTTGGTGAACTCATGAAAATCTCTCAGCTATCAAAGCATGGAATGATCAAACAGTAAGAATTTCCGCCTCACAATGGTAGGATTAGGCTATTACAGAACCTATATCGGAAACACCATGACAAATTCAACACCAATCCGTATCGCTACCAGAAAAAGCCCTCTTGCCCTTTGGCAGGCATACTTTGTAAGGGATGCACTGCAAGCTGCTCACCCTGGTTTAGAGGTTGAGTTGGTAACTATGGTGACCAAAGGTGACATCATCCTAGACACACCACTTGCTAAAGTTGGTGGTAAAGGACTGTTCGTTAAAGAGCTCGAAGTGGCGATGCTAGAAGGTCGTGCTGACCTTGCGGTTCACTCAATGAAAGATGTACCTGTCGACTTCCCTGAAGGTCTAGGTTTGGTAACAATCTGCGAACGTGAAGATCCTCGTGATGCTTTTGTATCAAACACTTACAACAATATTGATGAGCTACCTCAAGGTGCTGTCGTGGGAACATGTAGCCTACGTCGTCAATGTCAGCTATTGGAATATCGCCCTGATTTAATCATCAAGGAACTACGAGGCAACGTTGGTACTCGTCTAGGTAAACTCGATGACGGCCAATACGATGCTATCGTCCTAGCGGCAGCTGGCCTTAAGCGTCTAGAACTTGAAGAGCGTATCCGTAGCTTTATCGAACCAGAACAGTCTCTACCAGCTGTAGGCCAAGGCGCTGTTGGTATTGAATGTCGTCTTGATGATGAGCGTCTGATTAAGCTTCTTGAACCATTGAACCATAAAGATACAGCTGATCGCGTGCTATGCGAACGTGCAATGAACCTAACTCTGGAAGGTGGCTGTCAGGTTCCTATCGGTAGCTACTCACTATTAGACGGCGACAACATCTGGTTGCGTGCTCTTGTCGGTGAACCAGACGGTTCTAAAATGGTTCGCGGCGAGATCTCTGGCTCTCGTAAAGATGCTGAAGCGCTTGGCGTTACTCTGGCGAATCAACTGTTGGATGACGGTGCGAGAGAAATCTTGACCAAGCTCTACGCTGACCAGGAATAATCATGACAGTGTTGGTGACTCGTCCCGGTTCAGAGGGACAATCGCTTTGCCAACAACTAGCGGATGAAGGGATTCAAGCAATCCATCATCCGCTGATTCGTATCGTTGATAATCCAGACTCAGTGGATTTAAGCACCCAGCTTAATAACAGCGATATCATTATTGCAGTCAGTCACCATGCTGTGACCGCAGCCCAAAACATCCTTTCGAAAACCTCATCTATTTGGCCTACTTCGCCGCTTTATCTTGGCGTTGGTCAAAAAACTGCGCACGTTTTAAGCAAAGTCTGTAAACAAAAAGTAAACTACCCTCAAGTTAGTGATAGTGAACACCTTCTTAAACTTACTGAACTTAATGGCGTAGATAATAAATCCATTTTGATACTGCGTGGCAATGGTGGGCGTGAGCTCATTCGAGATTCTTTACTCAATCAAGGTGCACAAGTCTCTTATTGTGAGACCTATCGTAGAGAATATATTCCCATTAGCGACCACAATACCTATCAAACATGGATAAACAAAAACACGTCCAAAGTTGTCATCACTAGTCAGGAGCAATTGGAGTATCTCTGCTCAATTACCCCTGATGAGTATTTGGCTTGGCTTTCAACAAGACAACTATTTGTCCCAAGCCAACGCATAGCAGAACGAGCACAACAACTTGGCTTCTCTAACGTGACCAATACTCAAAGTGCTACGAACCAAATATTACTGGCTGCTCTCCGGCCTTAGCTAGAAACAGGAAATAAGCATGACAAGCAAAAAAAATAATGAGCATATTGAACCTGAACAGAAACAAGACACTCAGCCAGTAGTTGTTGAAAACGAAAAAGCTGAATCTACAGAGACAAAACAGCCTGAACAAAAACTTGATGCCTCTGCGTCAAATACCGCTCAAAATGAACAGCCTCAAGCTGAACATAAAGAGCAAATAGAGAAAGCAGAAAAGCAAGGTAAGCGCGGAGTCAAACTAGGCGCTATTGCGATCGCTATCTCTATTATTTTCAGCGGCGGCATCGCATTTCAAATGCAGCAAAAGAGCGCCGAGTACTCAGCTCAGATCGCAGCTCTTCAAGCACAACTGCAAAATACTCAATCTGCAGTAAATAAAGACCTACAAACCATCAAGCAAGAGACCATCCAAGAAGCGTCACACGCGGTGGAGAAAACTCAGGTCGTACAATCCCAGCAACAGAAGAGCATTCAAAGCCTTCAGTTAGCCGTTGCTGACGTTAAAGGTCGCCGCCCGAATGACTGGTTACTTGCTGAAGCCGATTACCTTGTGAAACTTGCTGGTCGTAAACTGTTCCTCGAGCATGATGCCGTTAGTGCAACCAAACTAATGGAAAGCGCCGATCAACGTATCGCCGCACTGAATGACCCAAGCTTAGTGTCTCTACGCCAATCCATGACCAATGATATAACTAAGCTTCGCACTATCCCTCTGATCGACCGTGATGGCTTAGTTCTGCGTATCACAAGCCTACAACAACAAGTCGATACTCTGCCGCTTGCCAATGCGATTCTCCCAGAGGCTGCAGTTGTAGAGAAAAAAGCCGTATCGCAAGACATCAATGATTGGCAGAACAACCTGATGACCTCGATGAAAGACTTCTCAGAAAACTTCATCACCTTCCGCAGTCGTGATGGTGAAGTCATTCCTCTACTATCACCAGAGCAGCACTTCTACCTGCGTGAAAATATCAAAGGCAAACTAGAGACAGCCATTCGCGCAGTCTACAAAGAGCAAGGCGATATCTACAGTGCAGCACTGCAAACAGCTAACGAGTGGTCGAAGTCGTACCTAAACCAAGATAACAACTCAGTGATTGAGTTTGAGAAGGCAATTAAGCAGCTGAGTGAGCAAAATATTTCTGTGAAATATCCTGTGAAACTTGAGTCTCAAAATGAGTTGTCTGACGTGATTCGTGAACGCCTACGTCGTGAAGTAACCGTTATGACCACGGAGGAAAAATAATGATTCGTTGGATTTTTCTTTTTCTCGTTCTAGGTGCTGGACTCGTTGTTGGTACCCAGTTCTCAGGTCAGCAAGGTTATGTCCTAATCTCAATTGCGAACAAAACGATTGAGATGAGTGTGACAACTCTAGTTATTTTTGTGATTGCGGTTCTAGCGGCTTTGTTCGGCTTAGAATACCTCTTTAAGAAGCTTATTTACGCAAGTTCAACCACTTGGAACTGGTTCAGTGTTCGTAAACTGAAACGCTCTCGTCGTTATACTAATGAAGGCATCATCAAACTTCTTGAAGGTGACTGGAAAGGCGCAGAGAAGAAGGTAACTCGTTGGGCTGCCCACCACGACATGCCGCTACTTTGTTATTTAGTCGCTTCTCAAGCGGCACACGAACAAGGTAATACAGGTGAGCGTGACAAATACATCGAGCTCGCTAGCAAGCAAGACAACTCATTACTTGCCGTTGAGCTAACCAAAGCTAAACAACAGATCAGTGAATCGAACTACGAGGCTGCTTTCGATACACTTTCAACATTGAAAGGTTCGTACCCGAATAACACCGCTGTACTTGGCCTGCTAAAAGCCACTTACATGCAGCTTAAGCTGTGGCAGCCATTGTTAGAGCTAACGCCTAAGCTGGCTAAGAACAAGCTTCTTACAGCTGAAGAGCAAGTTGAGTTGGAACAGAAAGCACAGTGTGGCTTACTTCACGACGTGGCACAGCAGCAAGGTAGTGAAGGTTTAATCAGCCATTGGAACAAGCTTTCAAGAAAGCAGAAACAAAGCTCTCACCTTGTTTCCTGTTTTGTGAAGCAACTGATCGCTCGTAAAGCTGATTCAGAAGCCTTTACAGTAATTAAAGAGAACATTGCGAAGAGTGGTTCAAATGAGCTCTACATGTTGCTTCCTGAGCTAAACCTAGCCGATCACCACCCAGTAGTTGTGATGCTAGAGCGTGCTATCAGTAAAGATGGTAGTAATGCCGAAGCACATAGCGCATTGGCTCAGTTCTACCTAAGAGAACAGAAATGGGCAGAAGCACAAAGTCATTTTGAAAAAGCACTAGCACTTCGCTCTAATGTTTCAGATTACGGATACCTATCTGATGCACTAGAGAAGCAGAATCTAACCAAGGCAGCTCACGAAGTATCTCGTAAAGCACTCGCTTTAGTTCAGCCAGCTTAATCTAATACATCTAAAATGAAGCCGATGTTAAGCATCGGCTTTTTTATGTCTGCAGTTTGCCCTAGATAACTTCCTAAGAACTGATAAGCCAACACTAGAGGATGAGAACAAGAATCTTCCATCCCCCTTATAAACGTCCAACTTAATAGTGACCAAAACTTACGCATAAACAGTCCATTCTTTATTAAACCTACCTAGCTCTTAACCACCTACAACGAACACATATTACTCATTGGCTTTCACATATTCTGAATGCTCTATAAGTACTTATTTTAAGTCGCAGAGTTAAATCACCATGAAATCACTCACAAGGCATCACAAAAACACCGAAAGGTACTTCAGGTCAATCTGTATACAAGTGTTTAGTCAATTGTGAACAAGCACTGTATAAGCCGTTTGAGTGGGCTGAAACCTATGCATAGGCTCTAAGGAATAAGGAACAGATAACTTAGAAGGATTGTAGCTAAAGAAAAAGAAAAGCGTTTCGCGGTAGTTGTCGCTTGATCGAAGTGGGGTCGATATTACAGTGGACTTAACTATTGTAGTCCACACCCCAGCAATACACCTCAAAGCGATAGATCTTGTACCCCTGCTCAACCTTCGTAGTTAAGCTATTGATTCAAGCCTAAAGAAAGGAGTGTATTGCAGCAGACTTCAAACTCTAGATCAAACCGGTGTTGAGATACAACAAAACCCCGCAGTTTAAAGCGAAGCTTAATCATTACGCAGAGTACGATTAACGTAGGGTTTATTTGGAATAGTCACAATGAGTCTTCAACCTGTAAACACATTTAAGGGCGGGACTACCTAGAAACACAAAAAGTCCTGCTATTCTAAATTCAAGAGCTAGTGGCCATGAATAGCCTTTGTGCGGAAGTCGTCGCCAAGAGTTAAAACTCACACCCCAGAAACGACGAAAGCCTAGTTGTAAGACTAGGCTTTCTAATAAGAGGCAGAATAGTTGAAGTTTATGACTTCAGGTAAACCCTCACGGGACTCGTTCGGCCAAAGAGAGGAATTACTATTATTTAGATGTAAAAAAGCCCTGCTATTTCTAGCAGGGCTTTTTTAATAAGTGGCGGAGTGGACGGGACTCGAACCCGCGACCCCCGGCGTGACAGGCCGGTATTCTAACCAACTGAACTACCACTCCGCAGTGGTCAACTCACTAAGTGAGCGTCCATATCTCCAGGTCGGTCAACCTAAAGATTTAATTTAAAGCCTGGCGATGTCCTACTCTCACATGGGGAAACCCCACACTACCATCGGCGCTATTGTGTTTCACTTCTGAGTTCGGCATGGAATCAGGTGGGTCCACAATGCTATGGTCGCCAAGCAAATTTTAAAATTCGGAAAGCTAATCTAAAAGTGTCTCTTCAAACTCATTCAAGGTCTGTCTTTGAGTCCACAAAACCCCTTGGGTGTTGTATGGTTAAGCCTCACGGGCAATTAGTACAGGTTAGCTCAATGCCTCGCAGCACTTACACACCCTGCCTATCAACGTCGTAGTCTACGACAACCCTTTAGGACGCTTATAGCGTCAGGGAAAACTCATCTCAAGGCTCGCTTCCCGCTTAGATGCTTTCAGCGGTTATCGATTCCGAACTTAGCTACCGGGCAATGCCATTGGCATGACAACCCGAACACCAGAGGTTCGTCCACTCCGGTCCTCTCGTACTAGGAGCAGCCCCTTTCAATTTTCCAACGCCCACGGCAGATAGGGACCGAACTGTCTCACGACGTTCTAAACCCAGCTCGCGTACCACTTTAAATGGCGAACAGCCATACCCTTGGGACCGACTTCAGCCCCAGGATGTGATGAGCCGACATCGAGGTGCCAAACACCGCCGTCGATATGAACTCTTGGGCGGTATCAGCCTGTTATCCCCGGAGTACCTTTTATCCGTTGAGCGATGGCCCTTCCATTCAGAACCACCGGATCACTATGACCTGCTTTCGCACCTGCTCGAATTGTCATTCTCGCAGTCAAGCGGGCTTATGCCATTGCACTAACCACACGATGTCCAACCGTGTTTAGCCCACCTTCGTGCTCCTCCGTTACTCTTTGGGAGGAGACCGCCCCAGTCAAACTACCCACCAGGCACTGTCCGTAACCCCGATTCAGGGGCCAACGTTAGAACATCAAAACTACAAGGGTGGTATTTCAAGGACGACTCCACCACATCTAGCGACGCGGTTTCATAGTCTCCCACCTATCCTACACATGTAGGTTCAATGTTCAGTGCCAAGCTGTAGTAAAGGTTCACGGGGTCTTTCCGTCTAGCCGCGGGTACACTGCATCTTCACAGCGATTTCAATTTCACTGAGTCTCGGGTGGAGACAGCGTGGCCATCATTACGCCATTCGTGCAGGTCGGAACTTACCCGACAAGGAATTTCGCTACCTTAGGACCGTTATAGTTACGGCCGCCGTTTACCGGGGCTTCGATCAAGAGCTTCGACCGAAGTCTAACCCCATCAATTAACCTTCCGGCACCGGGCAGGCGTCACACCGTATACGTCATCTTACGATTTTGCACAGTGCTGTGTTTTTAATAAACAGTTGCAGCCACCTGGTATCTGCGACTCTCGTCTGCTCCATCCGCAAGGGACTTCACTGATAAGAGCGTACCTTCTCCCGAAGTTACGGTACCATTTTGCCTAGTTCCTTCACCCGAGTTCTCTCAAGCGCCTTGGTATTCTCTACCCGACCACCTGTGTCGGTTTGGGGTACGATTCCTTACAATCTGAAGCTTAGAGGCTTTTCCTGGAAGCATGGCATCAATGACTTCACTACCGTAGTAGCTCGACATCGTATCTCAGCGTTAAAGAAAGTCCGGATTTACCTAAACTTTCCGCCTACATACTTGAACCTGGACAACCGTCGCCAGGCCCACCTAGCCTTCTCCGTCCCCCCATCGCAATTGTAAGAAGTACGGGAATATTAACCCGTTTCCCATCGACTACGCCTTTCGGCCTCGCCTTAGGAGTCGACTTACCCTGCCCCGATTAACGTTGGACAGGAACCCTTGGTCTTCCGGCGAGGGAGTTTTTCACTCCCTTTATCGTTACTCATGTCAGCATTCGCACTTCTGATACCTCCAGCAGCCCTTACAGACCACCTTCAACGGCTTACAGAACGCTCCCCTACCCCACATACCCTAAGGTACGTAGCCGCAGCTTCGGTGTATAGCTTAGCCCCGTTACATCTTCCGCGCAGGCCGACTCGACCAGTGAGCTATTACGCTTTCTTTAAATGATGGCTGCTTCTAAGCCAACATCCTGGCTGTCTGAGCCTTCCCACATCGTTTCCCACTTAGCTATACTTTGGGACCTTAGCTGGCGGTCTGGGTTGTTTCCCTCTCCACGACGGACGTTAGCACCCGCCGTGTGTCTCCCGGATAGTACTTACTGGTATTCGGAGTTTGCAAAGGGTTGGTAAGTCGGGATGACCCCCTAGCCTTAACAGTGCTCTACCCCCAGTAGTATTCGTCCGAGGCGCTACCTAAATAGCTTTCGGGGAGAACCAGCTATCTCCAGGTTTGATTGGCCTTTCACCCCTAGCCACAAGTCATCCGCTAATTTTTCAACATTAGTCGGTTCGGTCCTCCAGTTGATGTTACTCAACCTTCAACCTGCCCATGGCTAGATCACCTGGTTTCGGGTCTAATCCTAGCAACTGTACGCCCAGTTAAGACTCGGTTTCCCTACGGCTCCCCTAAACGGTTAACCTTGCTACTAAAATTAAGTCGCTGACCCATTATACAAAAGGTACGCAGTCACACCACGAAGGTGCTCCTACTGCTTGTACGTACACGGTTTCAGGTTCTATTTCACTCCCCTCACAGGGGTTCTTTTCGCCTTTCCCTCACGGTACTGGTTCACTATCGGTCAGTCAGTAGTATTTAGCCTTGGAGGATGGTCCCCCCATATTCAGACAGGATATCACGTGTCCCGCCCTACTCGATTTCACTGATTATGATGTGTCGGTTACGGGGCTATCACCCTTTATTGCGAGACTTTCCAGACTCTTCACCTGCATCATTAAAAGCTTAAGGGCTAATCCAATTTCGCTCGCCGCTACTTTCGGAATCTCGGTTGATTTCTCTTCCTCGGGGTACTTAGATGTTTCAGTTCCCCCGGTTTGCCTCCTGTTGCTATGTATTCACAACAGGATACGTGCTTATGCACGTGGGTTTCCCCATTCAGAAATCCCAGACTCAAAAGGTTATTACTACCTAATCTGGGCTTATCGCAAGTTATTACGTCTTTCATCGCCTCTGACTGCCAAGGCATCCACCGTGTACGCTTAGTCACTTAACCATACAACCCGAAAGGGTCTTAGTGTATGGCAACTAACCAAGGTTTTTGGTTGTCATCAAGAAGGGTTAATTCTTGATAACTGTTTGCCGGACTCAATTGTGAATCAAATAAATTTGATTCGAATACAAGACACTTGAATGTGTTTGTTGTGTTTATCTAATGAAAGATAAACATTGAGAACTTTTAAATTTGATTTGAATTACTCGTAAGTAATCAAATCAGTCAGCTTTCCAAATTGTTAAAGAGCTTGATTCATAAAGAACCATTTTTAAATATTTTCAGATAAAAACACTTAAAGATGGTGGAGCTATGCGGGATCGAACCGCAGACCTCCTGCGTGCAAGGCAGGCGCTCTCCCAGCTGAGCTATAGCCCCATCTTTGTTTCTAGTCGATATTGGTGGGTCTGAGTGGACTCGAACCACCGACCTCCCGCTTATCAGGCGAGCGCTCTAACCAGCTGAGCTACAGACCCAATATCGTCTCTTTTACTTTCTAAACCTAATCAATCTGTGTGGACACTCATCGTAAATATCTTCGTATAAGGAGGTGATCCAGCCCCAGGTTCCCCTAGGGCTACCTTGTTACGACTTCACCCCAGTCATGAACCACAAAGTGGTGAGCGTCCTCCCCGAAAGGTTAAACTACCCACTTCTTTTGCAGCCCACTCCCATGGTGTGACGGGCGGTGTGTACAAGGCCCGGGAACGTATTCACCGTGACATTCTGATTCACGATTACTAGCGATTCCGACTTCATGGAGTCGAGTTGCAGACTCCAATCCGGACTACGACGCACTTTTTGGGATTCGCTCACTATCGCTAGCTTGCTGCCCTCTGTATGCGCCATTGTAGCACGTGTGTAGCCCTACTCGTAAGGGCCATGATGACTTGACGTCGTCCCCACCTTCCTCCGGTTTATCACCGGCAGTCTCCCTGGAGTTCCCGACATTACTCGCTGGCAAACAAGGATAAGGGTTGCGCTCGTTGCGGGACTTAACCCAACATTTCACAACACGAGCTGACGACAGCCATGCAGCACCTGTCTCAGAGCTCCCGAAGGCACACCTGCGTCTCCGCTGGCTTCTCTGGATGTCAAGAGTAGGTAAGGTTCTTCGCGTTGCATCGAATTAAACCACATGCTCCACCGCTTGTGCGGGCCCCCGTCAATTCATTTGAGTTTTAATCTTGCGACCGTACTCCCCAGGCGGTCTACTTAACGCGTTAGCTCCGAAAGCCACGGCTCAAGGCCACAACCTCCAAGTAGACATCGTTTACGGCGTGGACTACCAGGGTATCTAATCCTGTTTGCTCCCCACGCTTTCGCATCTGAGTGTCAGTGTCTGTCCAGGGGGCCGCCTTCGCCACTGGTATTCCTTCAGATCTCTACGCATTTCACCGCTACACCTGAAATTCTACCCCCCTCTACAGCACTCTAGTTCACCAGTTTCAAATGCAGTTCCGAGGTTGAGCCCCGGGCTTTCACATCTGACTTAATGAACCACCTGCATGCGCTTTACGCCCAGTAATTCCGATTAACGCTCGCACCCTCCGTATTACCGCGGCTGCTGGCACGGAGTTAGCCGGTGCTTCTTCTGTTGCTAACGTCAAGAGATAGCGCTATTAACACTACCCCCTTCCTCACAACTGAAAGTACTTTACAACCCGAAGGCCTTCTTCATACACGCGGCATGGCTGCATCAGGCTTTCGCCCATTGTGCAATATTCCCCACTGCTGCCTCCCGTAGGAGTCTGGACCGTGTCTCAGTTCCAGTGTGGCTGATCATCCTCTCAGACCAGCTAGGGATCGTCGCCTTGGTGAGCCATTACCTCACCAACTAGCTAATCCCACCTAGGCATATCTTGACGCGAGAGGTCCGAAGATCCCCCTCTTTGGCCCGTAGGCATTATGCGGTATTAGCCATCGTTTCCAATGGTTATCCCCCACATCAAGGCAATTTCCTAGGCATTACTCACCCGTCCGCCGCTCGACGCCCAACAAATCCTCCGAAGATTCAATGTTGTCGTTTCCGCTCGACTTGCATGTGTTAGGCCTGCCGCCAGCGTTCAATCTGAGCCATGATCAAACTCTTCAATTTAAGATTTTGTGACTCAACGAATACTGACTTCAAAACTACTATGTAATTTTAAAGCTATTACCATTCCAACAGAATGGTAATGAATTGACTGTGCCAAATAACCGAAGTTATTCGTATTGGTCACTCAGTTCATTGAAATCAATTTTGATTCCGAAGAATCTGTTTTATCTAACGATAAAACGTTTTGATATTCATCAACGAGTGCCCACACAGATTGATAGGTTTAAATTGTTAAAGAGCTTTGCTTTCAGTGCCTTAGCACGTAAGCAGGACGCGTATAATACGCTTTCCACTTTGAAAGTCAACATAAAACTCTAAGAAACTTAGAACTCTATGGTGACTTGTCTAGAAACTAGACAAAGTCGAAATTAAAGCCTGGCGATGTCCTACTCTCACATGGGGAAACCCCACACTACCATCGGCGCTATTGTGTTTCACTTCTGAGTTCGGCATGGAATCAGGTGGGTCCACAATGCTATGGTCGCCAAGCAAATTTTAAAATTCGGAAAGCTATAATCTAAAAGTGTCTCTTCAAACTCATTCAAGGTCTGTCTTTGAGTCCACAAAACCCCTTGGGTGTTGTATGGTTAAGCCTCACGGGCAATTAGTACAGGTTAGCTCAATGCCTCGCAGCACTTACACACCCTGCCTATCAACGTCGTAGTCTACGACAACCCTTTAGGACGCTTATAGCGTCAGGGAAAACTCATCTCAAGGCTCGCTTCCCGCTTAGATGCTTTCAGCGGTTATCGATTCCGAACTTAGCTACCGGGCAATGCCATTGGCATGACAACCCGAACACCAGAGGTTCGTCCACTCCGGTCCTCTCGTACTAGGAGCAGCCCCTTTCAATTTTCCAACGCCCACGGCAGATAGGGACCGAACTGTCTCACGACGTTCTAAACCCAGCTCGCGTACCACTTTAAATGGCGAACAGCCATACCCTTGGGACCGACTTCAGCCCCAGGATGTGATGAGCCGACATCGAGGTGCCAAACACCGCCGTCGATATGAACTCTTGGGCGGTATCAGCCTGTTATCCCCGGAGTACCTTTTATCCGTTGAGCGATGGCCCTTCCATTCAGAACCACCGGATCACTATGACCTGCTTTCGCACCTGCTCGAATTGTCATTCTCGCAGTCAAGCGGGCTTATGCCATTGCACTAACCACACGATGTCCAACCGTGTTTAGCCCACCTTCGTGCTCCTCCGTTACTCTTTGGGAGGAGACCGCCCCAGTCAAACTACCCACCAGGCACTGTCCGTAACCCCGATTCAGGGGCCAACGTTAGAACATCAAAACTACAAGGGTGGTATTTCAAGGACGACTCCACCACATCTAGCGACGCGGTTTCATAGTCTCCCACCTATCCTACACATGTAGGTTCAATGTTCAGTGCCAAGCTGTAGTAAAGGTTCACGGGGTCTTTCCGTCTAGCCGCGGGTACACTGCATCTTCACAGCGATTTCAATTTCACTGAGTCTCGGGTGGAGACAGCGTGGCCATCATTACGCCATTCGTGCAGGTCGGAACTTACCCGACAAGGAATTTCGCTACCTTAGGACCGTTATAGTTACGGCCGCCGTTTACCGGGGCTTCGATCAAGAGCTTCGACCGAAGTCTAACCCCATCAATTAACCTTCCGGCACCGGGCAGGCGTCACACCGTATACGTCATCTTACGATTTTGCACAGTGCTGTGTTTTTAATAAACAGTTGCAGCCACCTGGTATCTGCGACTCTCGTCTGCTCCATCCGCAAGGGACTTCACTGATAAGAGCGTACCTTCTCCCGAAGTTACGGTACCATTTTGCCTAGTTCCTTCACCCGAGTTCTCTCAAGCGCCTTGGTATTCTCTACCCGACCACCTGTGTCGGTTTGGGGTACGATTCCTTACAATCTGAAGCTTAGAGGCTTTTCCTGGAAGCATGGCATCAATGACTTCACTACCGTAGTAGCTCGACATCGTATCTCAGCGTTAAAGAAAGTCCGGATTTACCTAAACTTTCCGCCTACATACTTGAACCTGGACAACCGTCGCCAGGCCCACCTAGCCTTCTCCGTCCCCCCATCGCAATTGTAAGAAGTACGGGAATATTAACCCGTTTCCCATCGACTACGCCTTTCGGCCTCGCCTTAGGAGTCGACTTACCCTGCCCCGATTAACGTTGGACAGGAACCCTTGGTCTTCCGGCGAGGGAGTTTTTCACTCCCTTTATCGTTACTCATGTCAGCATTCGCACTTCTGATACCTCCAGCAGCCCTTACAGACCACCTTCAACGGCTTACAGAACGCTCCCCTACCCCACATACCCTAAGGTACGTAGCCGCAGCTTCGGTGTATAGCTTAGCCCCGTTACATCTTCCGCGCAGGCCGACTCGACCAGTGAGCTATTACGCTTTCTTTAAATGATGGCTGCTTCTAAGCCAACATCCTGGCTGTCTGAGCCTTCCCACATCGTTTCCCACTTAGCTATACTTTGGGACCTTAGCTGGCGGTCTGGGTTGTTTCCCTCTCCACGACGGACGTTAGCACCCGCCGTGTGTCTCCCGGATAGTACTTACTGGTATTCGGAGTTTGCAAAGGGTTGGTAAGTCGGGATGACCCCCTAGCCTTAACAGTGCTCTACCCCCAGTAGTATTCGTCCGAGGCGCTACCTAAATAGCTTTCGGGGAGAACCAGCTATCTCCAGGTTTGATTGGCCTTTCACCCCTAGCCACAAGTCATCCGCTAATTTTTCAACATTAGTCGGTTCGGTCCTCCAGTTGATGTTACTCAACCTTCAACCTGCCCATGGCTAGATCACCTGGTTTCGGGTCTAATCCTAGCAACTGTACGCCCAGTTAAGACTCGGTTTCCCTACGGCTCCCCTAAACGGTTAACCTTGCTACTAAAATTAAGTCGCTGACCCATTATACAAAAGGTACGCAGTCACACCACGAAGGTGCTCCTACTGCTTGTACGTACACGGTTTCAGGTTCTATTTCACTCCCCTCACAGGGGTTCTTTTCGCCTTTCCCTCACGGTACTGGTTCACTATCGGTCAGTCAGTAGTATTTAGCCTTGGAGGATGGTCCCCCCATATTCAGACAGGATATCACGTGTCCCGCCCTACTCGATTTCACTGATTATGATGTGTCGGTTACGGGGCTATCACCCTTTATTGCGAGACTTTCCAGACTCTTCACCTGCATCATTAAAAGCTTAAGGGCTAATCCAATTTCGCTCGCCGCTACTTTCGGAATCTCGGTTGATTTCTCTTCCTCGGGGTACTTAGATGTTTCAGTTCCCCCGGTTTGCCTCCTGTTGCTATGTATTCACAACAGGATACGTGCTTATGCACGTGGGTTTCCCCATTCAGAAATCCCAGACTCAAAAGGTTATTACTACCTAATCTGGGCTTATCGCAAGTTATTACGTCTTTCATCGCCTCTGACTGCCAAGGCATCCACCGTGTACGCTTAGTCACTTAACCATACAACCCGAAAGGGTCTTAGTGTATGGCAACTAACCAAGGTTTTTGGTTGTCATCAAGAAGGGTTAATTCTTGATAACTGTTTGCCGGACTCAATTGTGAATCAAATAAATTTGATTCGAATACAAGACACTTGAATGTGTTTGTTGTGTTTATCTAATGAAAGATAAACATTGAGAACTTTTAAATTTGATTTGAATTACTCGTAAGTAATCAAATCAGTCAGCTTTCCAAATTGTTAAAGAGCATAAAGCAAAAAGCTTTAATCAATAACTTACGTTATTAATTAAAGCTCTGGCTTTAACTAAATCTAAACCATCAATCTGTGTGGACACTCATCGTAAGTATCTTCGTATAAGGAGGTGATCCAGCCCCAGGTTCCCCTAGGGCTACCTTGTTACGACTTCACCCCAGTCATGAACCACAAAGTGGTGAGCGTCCTCCCCGAAAGGTTAAACTACCCACTTCTTTTGCAGCCCACTCCCATGGTGTGACGGGCGGTGTGTACAAGGCCCGGGAACGTATTCACCGTGACATTCTGATTCACGATTACTAGCGATTCCGACTTCATGGAGTCGAGTTGCAGACTCCAATCCGGACTACGACGCACTTTTTGGGATTCGCTCACTATCGCTAGCTTGCTGCCCTCTGTATGCGCCATTGTAGCACGTGTGTAGCCCTACTCGTAAGGGCCATGATGACTTGACGTCGTCCCCACCTTCCTCCGGTTTATCACCGGCAGTCTCCCTGGAGTTCCCGACATTACTCGCTGGCAAACAAGGATAAGGGTTGCGCTCGTTGCGGGACTTAACCCAACATTTCACAACACGAGCTGACGACAGCCATGCAGCACCTGTCTCAGAGCTCCCGAAGGCACACCTGCGTCTCCGCTGGCTTCTCTGGATGTCAAGAGTAGGTAAGGTTCTTCGCGTTGCATCGAATTAAACCACATGCTCCACCGCTTGTGCGGGCCCCCGTCAATTCATTTGAGTTTTAATCTTGCGACCGTACTCCCCAGGCGGTCTACTTAACGCGTTAGCTCCGAAAGCCACGGCTCAAGGCCACAACCTCCAAGTAGACATCGTTTACGGCGTGGACTACCAGGGTATCTAATCCTGTTTGCTCCCCACGCTTTCGCATCTGAGTGTCAGTGTCTGTCCAGGGGGCCGCCTTCGCCACTGGTATTCCTTCAGATCTCTACGCATTTCACCGCTACACCTGAAATTCTACCCCCCTCTACAGCACTCTAGTTCACCAGTTTCAAATGCAGTTCCGAGGTTGAGCCCCGGGCTTTCACATCTGACTTAATGAACCACCTGCATGCGCTTTACGCCCAGTAATTCCGATTAACGCTCGCACCCTCCGTATTACCGCGGCTGCTGGCACGGAGTTAGCCGGTGCTTCTTCTGTTGCTAACGTCAAGAGATAGCGCTATTAACACTACCCCCTTCCTCACAACTGAAAGTACTTTACAACCCGAAGGCCTTCTTCATACACGCGGCATGGCTGCATCAGGCTTTCGCCCATTGTGCAATATTCCCCACTGCTGCCTCCCGTAGGAGTCTGGACCGTGTCTCAGTTCCAGTGTGGCTGATCATCCTCTCAGACCAGCTAGGGATCGTCGCCTTGGTGAGCCATTACCTCACCAACTAGCTAATCCCACCTAGGCATATCTTGACGCGAGAGGTCCGAAGATCCCCCTCTTTGGCCCGTAGGCATTATGCGGTATTAGCCATCGTTTCCAATGGTTATCCCCCACATCAAGGCAATTTCCTAGGCATTACTCACCCGTCCGCCGCTCGACGCCCAACAAATCCTCCGAAGATTCAATGTTGTCGTTTCCGCTCGACTTGCATGTGTTAGGCCTGCCGCCAGCGTTCAATCTGAGCCATGATCAAACTCTTCAATTTAAAGTTTTGATTACCTAAATTAATAGGTGTGACTCAACGAATACTGACTTCAAAACTAATATTTACCGCTCTTTCAAAAAAGAACAGAAACATGTAATTCTAAAGCTATTACCATTCCAACAGAATGGTAATGAATTGACTGTGCCGATTAACTACAAGTAGTTAAACGTATTGGTCACTCAGTTCATTGAAATCATTTTGTTACCGAAGTAACTGCTATTACCTAAGTAATAACGTTTTGATATTCATCAACGAGTGCCCACACAGATTGATAGGTTTAAATTGTTAAAGAGCTTCACTTGTTGAGCGTTCCTTTTAAGTAAGGAGCCTCTCGAAGTGGACGGCCATTCTAGCGAATTAACATTCAGTGTCAAACACTTTTTGAAAATTAATTTCTTGTCGCTTTCCGTCTAACTGATTCTTGCTGAAGCCTTATGGCGTCTGCCGTCTCAGTGGTGTCGCATTATAGGGAACCCTCTCAGCTTAGCAACTACTTTTTCATAAAAAATGAATAAATAGAGCTTAAGTGTTTAATAGTTCACCTAAACGGAAAAAAGAGAGCATTTCTGCTCTCTTTTTGCTCTAAATCTAAAAGTATTCTTAGATAAATGCGTAAGCATCTGCGTACATATGGTCACGCTTTGCTTCTTTATTCTGAGTAAATAGGTCTCTTGCAGCACCTGCCATTTCGAAACGACCCGCTATGTAGATATCGAAATCAGCTAATGATTCGAAACTTTGTGTGATTGCTTCAAGTACATTACCTGTTTGACCGTGCCAAACTTCAGGTGCTTTTTCTACTACTGGTACAAAATGTACATTGCTGTGTTTTGCTGCAATGTCGACAAGCTCTTCTTTCGCATATAGCTGGCACTCATCTTTTGCGCCCCAGTATAGATGAATCTCTTTTTTACTGTTCTGCGCGATGCAGTGATCGAGAATAGAGCGCACGTAGCTAAAGCCAGTACCACCAGCAATTAGTAACAGAGGACGATCGCTTTCTTCTTTAACCCACGCGTCACCGTGCGGAGCATCAATAGCTATATCGCCATCTTCAGCTTGCGCTTTCTTCATTGCCTCAACGACTTCTGAAGCGTAAGCATTGTGCTCAGCTGCACCAATATGTAACTCAAGCTCGCCTTCATGGCGACAAGGGCTGCTTGCAATCGAAAATGGACGCTTATCTTTTTCACCCATTTCAACCATCAGGTATTGGCCCGCTTTAAAAGCTACCGGTGTTTCTGGGTGAAGTAGGATTTGGTAAGTGTTACAAGCCAATGGCTCGATAGACTTCACTTTACATTTAATAGTCATGTTCTTCCTCTCACTAACCCTTAATCGGCAAAGGTTAGAACTAAATTACTTTCTGCAAATGCTTGGCAAGCAAAAATCCAACCTTGTAGCTGCTCTTTCTCTGTGAGCATGGGTTCAAGGTGGTAACTCACTTGGCCTTCTAATTTTTTGCACATACACATAGCGCATGCACCAACTTGGCAGCGGTTTGGAAAATTGATATTGCTGTTGAGCGCAGCATCCAAAACCGTTTGCCCTTTTTCTACGGTAAAACTAATATTTTCTGGGTATAAGACTACTTGGAAGCTCATGAGATTCCTAGCTGTTCCCAGATGCTATCAATTTTTTTAACGACGTCTGGGTTCTTAGTGATTGGAACACCCCACTCACGTAGGCATTCACCTTCAAACTTGTTCGTCGCATCTAGACCCATTTTTGAGTGTCCAGTTTGGTTTTTCAGGAAGAACGTATCTCTTGCCGGATCCATTCTTGTAGTCACCGCCCAGATAATGTCATTCCAGTCACTAACGTAAACGTCACTATCACACACGATGACAAACTTGTTCTCATCGAACTGAGACCAAACCGCTTCAATGATTTTCTTACCATTGCCTGCCGCTTGTTTATCGATAGACACAACGACCATGCACGCATTGTCATTCTGTAAGTGAATATCAATAATTTCAGGGAAGGTTTCGGTTAACTCAGCTAGGCAACCTTCAATATGCTGACTATCTACAGGTAAAGATTTAGCATCAGATGATAGTGCCAGCTCCGCATCCCACTTCTTAGTAATGTCTAAACCCATTTTTGAGCCTAAACCTACCACTGGCGATGCAAAGTCTAGTGAATCGATAGGTGTGTTCTCTATCATCAGGCTATCACGAGACGGATCCATATGTTCACACATGGCAGCGGTCACTTGAGACCAATCTCGAGCGTTAACATCCTCATCGCATACCAAGACAAATTTGGTGTACATGAATTGGCGTAGGAAAGACCATACACCCATCATCACTCGCTTAGCGTGACCTGGGTATTGCTTCTTCATGGTCACTACCGCCATTCGGTACGAACAACCTTCAGGTGGTAAGTAGAAGTCTTCTATCTCTGGGAATTGCTTTTGAAGAATAGGAACAAACACTTCATTTAACGCAACACCTAGTACCGCAGGCTCATCAGGTGGACGGCCAGTATAGGTACTGTGATAGATCGGATTTTCGCGCATGGTTACATGAGTAATAGTAAACACATGATGCTTTTCTTTCTCGTTGTAGTAACCAGTATGGTCTCCGTATGGCCCTTCGTCTGCGAACTCATTCGGGTCGATGTAACCTTCCATTACGATTTCAGCACTCGCTGGCACTTCTAGGTTGTTGCTGATTGATTTAACGACCTCAGTTTTACTACCACGCAATAAGCCGGCAAACGCGTATTCCGATAAGGTATCTGGAACTGGTGTAACGGCACCAAGAATCGTGGCAGGATCTGCACCAAACGCTACCGATACAGGGAATGGCTTGCCTGGGTTGGTTTCCATCCAATCACGTAGATCAAGCGCTCCACCACGGTGGGCTAACCAACGCATGATAATCTTATTCTTACCGATCTTTTGTTGGCGATAGATACCTAAGTTTTGGCGTTTCTTATTCGGCCCGCGAGTAACGGTCAAACCCCATGTTAACAATGGTGCGACATCATCAGCCCAGCAACTCATCACCGGAATTTTATCAAGATCGACGTCATCACCCTGCCATACGATTTGCTGACAGGCAGCCTTACGAAGACGCTTAGCTGGCATGTTTAAGACTTGTTTAAACACAGGCAGCTTATCGATAGCGTCTTTAAAACCTTTCGGTGGCTCAGGTTCTTTTAAGTAAGCAAGCAACTTACCCACTTCGCGTAACTCTTTGACCTCTTGACGCCCCATACCAATGGCTACGCGATCAGGAGTACCGAATAGATTGGTCAAAACGGGCATGTCATAGCCTACGGGATTTTCAAATAAAAGAGCCGGGCCACCAGCACGTAGAGTACGGTCGCTAATCTCGGTCATTTCATAGTCTGGGTCGACGGGGTAAGAAATGCGTTTCAACTGACCAATGCTTTCAAGATGGTCGACAAAATCACGTAAATCTTTAAAACTCATAGGGCTTCTACATGCTGATTATTCTGCGCTCAGTATATCAAAAAGGGCGACACTGAGATCCCCCTTTTTAGTAAGGTTATTGAGAGCCAAAATCCACTTTAAGGTAATGCTTGCTCGATCAAAGAACTCTTAACCTGAGGGTTATCATTCACAAGATCTTGCAGCCAGCGAGTGTGACCTTGTTTTGCCAGTTCACGAGCTACCAGTGATGCTTCATCGGCTATCGCCATCCGAGAGACAAGAAACTGTTTCACCTCTTCTGAGAGCGGGTTCACCTTGGTCAATAACATAATGGCTTCATCTTTCAAGCGCGGATTCTTGGTCGCAGCCATAACCTGTTCAAGCGCGAACGCTTGTTTGGTTTCAGCAAGACGTACCAATTCTGCTTGGCTATGGTAGTCGGCCTTCATACGCCATAAAATCTTGTAGACTTCAGGGTCTTCACTGACCTGTGCCAGTCGAACCACCACTTCTGTTGAGGGTAACCAGCTTACAATAGAAGAGTTAGTCAGTTGCTTAGTCAGATAATCAACGGCTTCTGGAGACAAACTATCAAGTTCTCTGATTAACAGTGCTTCTCGAGTTTGAACTTGATGCTCAGGGCCAGATAACCACTCTTTTAAATCGAGTTGTTGCTTCTCAGCATCTAACACAAAGACCAGTGTCTTTTGGTCTTGGCGCCATTGTTTGATTAATCGGTTAGCAATCGAAGGATAATTAAAGGCAGGTACCGTAAACTCATAACCATCGCCACGCTCCAATACTTGGTAAGTTGGCGTAATAGCAAGTTGCTGTTCAATGAAGATAGACATCTTAGGCGTGAGTACGACTTTTTGCTGTTCGAGCTTTTTCAAGAGTTGGTAACGAGCCACCTCTTGTTGAGGAAATGTCAGACGTTCGAGCGCGAAGCGCAGCGAATTGACTTCGTCACGTACGACAAATTCGAGTAATTCAGCAGTTTTCAGTTTTACTTGATCATTCTCAAGCCAAGACTCTACTGTAGTTGGAGACATCTCGGTGGCGTAGCTCATACCGACCGGGGAAAGTAACAGTGAAGTAGACAGGAGTAATGATGACAACAGTCCATGTTGCATTTTAACTTCCTTGTAACACTTTTGGTCATTCTGCAAGCTGTCGCTACAAAATGCAAATAAAAAGCGCCACCCGAAGGCAGCGCTTTTTAATAACTATCAGCTAATCAAGACTACTGACGACGCATTGCATCAAAGAACTCATCGTTCGTTTTAGTCATTGCTAGCTTATCGATAAGGAATTCCATTGCGTCGATTTCGCCCATTGGATGAACAATCTTACGCAGGATCCACATCTTCTGTAGTTCATCGTTCTTGGTAAGAAGCTCTTCACGACGAGTACCAGAGCGGTTGAAGTCAATCGCTGGGAATACACGCTTTTCAGCAATCTTACGGTTAAGGTGCAGTTCCATGTTACCTGTACCTTTGAATTCTTCGTAGATAACTTCATCCATCTTAGAACCAGTATCAACCAGTGCTGTTGCGATGATAGTTAAGCTACCGCCTTCTTCTACGTTACGTGCCGCACCGAAGAAACGCTTTGGACGATGTAGAGCATTCGCATCAACACCACCAGTAAGAACTTTACCTGATGAAGGAATCACAGTGTTGTAAGCACGAGCTAGACGAGTGATTGAGTCCAGTAGGATTACCACGTCTTTCTTGTGTTCAACAAGACGCTTCGCCTTCTCAATTACCATTTCTGCTACTTGTACGTGGCGAGATGCTGGCTCATCGAAAGTCGATGCGATTACTTCACCTTTAACTAGGCGCTGCATTTCTGTTACTTCTTCTGGACGCTCATCGATAAGTAGAACCATTAGTTCACACTCAGGATGGTTGCGTGCAATGCTTTGTGCAATATTTTGCAGAAGCATTGTTTTACCTGCTTTAGGCGGAGCAACAATCAGACCACGCTGACCTTTACCAATTGGTGAAGCAAGGTCAAGAATTCGAGCGGTGATATCTTCAGTCGCGCCGTTACCCGCTTCCATTACCATACGTTCGTTGGCATGAAGAGGAGTCAGGTTTTCAAAAAGGATTTTGTTACGAGCGTTGTCTGGCTTGTCGTAGTTAACCGTGTTTACTTTAAGCAGTGCAAAGTAACGTTCGCCATCTTTAGGTGGACGGATTTTACCGCCAATCGAGTCACCTGTGCGAAGGTTAAAACGACGAATCTGGCTTGGTGATACGTAAATATCATCAGGTCCAGCAAGGTAAGAGCTGTCGCCGCTACGCAGGAAACCAAAACCGTCTTGAAGAATTTCTAGAACACCATCACCAAAGATGTCTTCACCACTTTTTGCATGCGCTTTAAGGATGGAGAAGATAATGTCTTGTTTTCTTAGACGAGCTTGATTTTCAAGACCTAGGCTTTCGCTAAGTTTAACAAGTTCAGACACAGGTCTGTTCTTCAGTTCAGTAAGATTCATAGTGGTGGAAGTTTGTTTAGTCAAAATAGGATCTGTTTTCTTAAGTTAAGAAGGAGTTGGTCACAGGATCGACCAAGAAGAGAAATTCGTTCAATTAACGTGCGATAAATTAGCACTAAAACTAAGACTAGTCCATAGCTTAGAAAAAACAAAACCGCGCATTTGTTAACTGCGCGGTTTCTTTTCAAAGGCTCACCTAATTAAAGGTTAGCGTCTAGGAACTCTTTAAGTTGAGTTTTAGACAATGCACCAACTTTAGTTGCTGCTACGCCACCGTCTTTGAAAAGAAGTAGCGTTGGAATGCCACGAATGCCAAATTTTGGTGGAGTTCCAGCATTCTGGTCAATATTTAATTTACCGATAGTGAGTTTGCCTTCGTACTCGTTTGCGATTTCATCAAGAATCGGCGCAATCATTTTACATGGACCACACCATTCTGCCCAAAAATCAACAAGAACAGGGCCTGCAGCGTTGATTACATCGTTATCAAAACCGTCATCAGTTAGCTGCAAAATCTTATCACTCATCTTCCACTCCAATGTATTTTTTAGAACTGGTTGGATGATAACCAGTAAATAGATGCCCTATTGGAATGTATTTACTTTCGTATTGCAAGCTTAAGCTGATATTCTATAGCAATGAAAAAGACGCATATCACAGAGCAAAAGTTCGCCGACTTGGATTTACTTCCGCAAGTCATTGAAGGATTGGAGAAAAAAGGGTTCGATTATTGCACCCCTATCCAAGCCTTGGCGCTCCCGGTACTGCTCACCGGCCAAGACATTGCAGGCCAGGCCCAAACGGGTACTGGTAAAACGCTTGCGTTTCTAACTGCTACTTTTAACCACCTGCTAAAAACACCTGAGCATGAAGGGCGTAAGCCTAACCAGCCACGTGCGATTATTATGGCACCAACGCGTGAACTCGCGATTCAGATCTACAACGATGCTGACTCTCTGGTTGCAAGTACGGGTATCAAAGCAGCATTAGCTTACGGTGGCGAGAGCTACGACAAGCAGCTAGGTAAGATCGAAGAAGGCGCAGATATCTTAATTGGTACGACTGGCCGCATCATCGATTTCTACAAGCAAAAGGTATTTAACCTTAACCACATTCAAGCTGTTGTTCTTGACGAAGCTGATCGCATGTTCGATCTTGGTTTCATCAAAGACATCCGCTTCTTGTTCCGTCGTATGCCAGAGCCTAAAGATCGCCTGAACATGTTGTTCTCTGCGACGCTGTCTTACCGTGTACAAGAACTTGCATTCGAACACATGCACAACCCAGAGCACGTGGTTGTTGAGCCTGAGCGTAAGACTGGTCACCGTATTCAAGAAGAGCTGTTCTACCCTTCTAACGAACACAAAATGGCTCTTCTACAAACGTTAATCGAAGAAGAGTGGCCAGATCGCGCAATCATCTTCGCTAACACTAAGCACAAATGTGAATCAGTTTGGGGCCACTTGGCTGCCGATGGTCACCGTGTTGGTTTGCTAACGGGTGATGTTCCTCAGAAGAAACGTGAAAAGATTCTTGAGCAATTCACTAAAGGCGATGTTGACCTGCTTGTCGCGACAGATGTTGCAGCACGTGGCCTACACATCCCTCAAGTAACACACGTATTCAACTTTGACCTACCTGACGATTGCGAAGATTACGTTCACCGTATCGGCCGTACCGGTCGCGCTGGTGAAAGCGGTCACTCGATCAGTTTTGCTTGTGAAGATTACGCAATCAACTTGCCACCAATCGAAGAATACATTGAGCACGCTATCCCAATGTCTGACTATGATGCTTCTGCACTACTAGAAGATCTGCCAGCACCGATGCGCTTACGTACACGTAACCCGCAACAACGTCGCTCAAACAACAATGGTCCACGCAACGGTAACCGTAAACCAAACCAGAACCGTCGCCCACGCCAACCGCGTCATAACAAGGAAGCTTAGTCGCTTATGAGTCAAACAGTGTCACCCCCGCTTTACGCTGCAATCGACCTCGGGTCGAACAGTTTTCATATGCTCGTTGTGCGTCATATCGATGGCAGCGTTCAAACCATGGCTAAGATTAAGCGCAAAGTGCGTTTAGCAGCAGGCTTAAATGAAAATAATGCGCTTAGTACAGAAGCTATGCAGCGCGGCTGGGACTGTTTGAGTCTCTTTGCAGAGCGACTTCAAGATATTCCAAAAGAAAATATCCGCATTGTCGGTACCGCGACCCTGCGTACCGCGACTAATGTGGATATCTTTCTAGAGAAAGCGAACCAGATACTCGGTTACGACATCAATGTTATCTCTGGTGAAGAAGAAGCTGCGACTATCTATAAAGGCGTAGCACACACTTCTGGTGGCAGCGGCCGCCGACTAGTGGTTGATATTGGTGGCGCAAGTACCGAGATGATCATCGGTGAAGGTTTCTCTGCCAAAGCCTTAACCAGCCTAAAGATGGGCTGTGTTACTTGGCTTGAGCGCCACTTTAAAGATCGCCAATTAACCGCAACCAACTTTGACAACGCCATTGAAGCGGCTAAGTCTACGTTGGCCCCGATCCTTGATAGCTACACTGATATCGGATGGGATGTGTGTGTGGGTGCAAGTGGTACCGTTCAAGCACTGCAAGAAATAATGTTGGCGCAAGGCATGGATGAGGTAATTACTCATGCCAAACTTAAGCGTCTACAGAAACAAGCGATGATTACAGAGCGCTTAGAAGAGCTAGAGATTGAAGGCTTAACCCTTGAGCGTGCACTAGTGTTCCCAAGTGGTCTTTCTATTCTTATTGCTATTTTTGAGTTGCTTGAAATAGATTCAATGACACTCGCTGGCGGCGCACTGCGTGAAGGTCTCGCCTACGAGATGGTTGACGAACTACGCCAAGAAGATATCCGAGCACGTACCGTGACGAGCGTTCAATCGCGCTACCAAATGGACGTGAACTACGGTGAACAAGTCGCTGTACTAGCACAAACGTTGTTTGAACAAGCAGGAGCCGAAACTTGGGTTTCAGAGCCTCAAGCTAGTATATTGTTGCAAACTGCCGCGAAGCTTCATGAAATCGGTTTAACCATTGATTTCAAAAAAGGCGGTGAGCACAGCGCTTACTTGCTACAGAACTTAGACTTGCCAGGCTTTACCCGAGCTCAAAAACACTACTTGGGTGAGTTAGCACGTCGCTACCGTGAGCAATTAACCTCACTACCAGAGCAACATGCAGTTTCTGGTACGAGCAGTAAACGTATTTTACGTATTCTGCGTTTAGCTATTTTGCTTACCCATCGTCGTACTCCTGAACTAGAACCTAAAGTTCAACTGACGACAGAAGGCGACAACCTGACACTTACGATCTCTAAACAATGGCTGCAAGACAACCCTCTCACAGCCGCAGAGCTAGAAATCGAATCCAACAGACAAACTGATATTGGTTGGCCGCTCATTATCGCGGATCAATAACGCTTCGCTACATAATTAGTCCATAAGATAAGTAGCCCACAAGCATTCAAATCTAAAAAGCTCTCAACTTTGAGAGCTTTTTTACGTCAATAACAAACCAGTGCGACTTCATTTACCGTTTCAAATATTAAACCTGTCACGTACATCTCAAAATCCACTAGATAATTACAACAAATTCATCACATTATGTAATAGAGTTAATAACGTGAATATAGAACGTAAGGATGCTGTTTGAATACAGGAGAAAGGGATGCTTGAGAAGAATTCATGTTTTAGTATTGATGAATGGCTATTCGTTCCAAATGAAGGGCAAATCCTCTTCGCCGAAAGAACGGTCACCATAGATAAGCGGTTAACTAAGCTACTTGAATTTTTGTGCCTCAATCCTGGACAAACTCATACCCGAGACGAACTCATCAATAACGTCTGGAACGGTATGATTCTCAGCGACCAAGTGGTCACACAAGCGGTGTTTGAGTTACGTAAGGTTCTGAAGCAAAACTCTCAACAGCACAACAACTACATCATTACTGTCCCAAAGCGTGGCTATAAGTTTGAAGCGGATGTGATACAAAGCAAAATCGAGACAGACCAAGTTTCTGAACCGGAACCATCAATAGCCCTAGCCTCTACTCCAGATCCGTCACCACCAGCGGATAAACTAGCCCAAACTAATACCAGTAAACAGGCTAAACCCAATAAAAGAAACCTGATAATTGGTTTATTGCTTGGCGCTATCGTTGTTATGGAGTCAGGCTATATCCTCTATTCAGCAACAAGCAACACGGCAGATAAAAAGGCCGTTCCTGTAACGCAACTCAGACATTATGAATTTCGTTATGTCATGTTGGATATCAGCGATGATGTCAAACACGACCCTGTTTTATACGGCACCATCACAAAGTTCATTGAGTACCTGAGCACTTACAGTGGAATACGTATAGTCCACAGTGAGCCATTACAAAAGATTGCTGCGATCAAACTCACCTTTGGTATTAGCCCAAGCCGAGACGGCAAGCGCACTCGCCTCACCATGAGTTATCACAATAACATCTCTGACATATCGCACCTCAACCGTCGCTACCCGACAGAGTTGCCAGAGCTGCACCACACACTCTATCGCATGGTCGATGACATACTAGATGCCCTTTATATCAAGGTGCCGAAAGAAGAACTCACCGAAAGTATTTCCCAACTGCCAATAACGCCCGACGCATTAAAATACACACTCAGCGGCCTCGGTGTGCTGTACAACGAAGCAGAATTACCAATGGTGATGGATTACTTCGCAAAAGCCCAAAAGGCTGACCCTAGTAATGATCTTGTCTTTATCGCCAACTACATAGGCAAAGTGATGAACACCTTCTACGCATCTTCAGGCAGCAAAAAACAAGCTATTGCGCAATTAAACCAAGAAGCTAAGCCAAGGCTAGAGCGCTTACTTGCGGAAGGGAAACTGGCGCGAGCCTATGACGCAAACGCAATCATCGCTCTTTCTGAGGATGACCCAGAAAAAGCGATGAAGATTTTGTTATCAATGCCACCGCGAAACCAATCGATATTGACCTACCTACTGCTCGCCAAAGCGGAGGAGTCTCGAGGTAATGCTGGTGCTGCAAAAGAGCTGTACATCAAAGCAACGCAAGGCAACTCTTCCCTCAAAGCTATACAGATGGCCTCACCACTGTTTTTCGACAGTAACCTAGAGCCTCTGCTTAAGGAGTTAGAGTAATGGCCTTTATAGGACCTCGCTATTTTGTAAGGCTTGCTCTTCTGCTAGGTTATTGTCTAAGTTAGAAGTCCTTTGCGCCTTGTTAAGCTGTCTATCCAATAAGATATGGCAAATTTCGAGCGTCAATCCAAACGCCAAAGCAACGTACAAATAGCTTTTGTCCACATGTAACCCATACCCTTCTACAACCAGTAAGCCACCCAATAGAATCAGGAATAAAAGAGCAAGTAGCTTCAGGCCAGGATAAGCGGTAATGGTTATTTGAATCTTTTCAGCAACGGCCAGCATAATGATCGCGGAAATCACAATCGCGGCAATGATGATCTCTACGTTGTGAACCAAAGCCACAGCAGTGATGACCGAATCAAATGAGAACACTACGTCAATAGCAATAATCTGCAACACAATCATAGTGACACTGGTTTCGAGGGCGTTCTTCTCTTTTTTCCCTTTTACCAGCAACCAATTCAATAGCTCTTTAAAACTCTTCAGTAAAAGAAATCCACCGCCAACAATCAAGATAAGATCTTTACCAGAAAGATCGCGCTCAAAAACACTAACAAAGGGTTCGGTTAGCGACATCAACCAAGTAACAGAGAACACCAAACCAATCCGCGTAACAACCGCTAAGCCAATACCAAGATTACGAATACGGCTTCTTAGCCTCACGGGTAACTTCTCAACCAAGATCGAGATGAAGATAATGTTGTCGACCCCCAGAATCACTTCCAATAGTAAAAGCATGCTAAATGACGCGAGATAATCAACGTACATAGGCACCTCTTACTTTGATGGCATTCAACCTAGCCGCTAAGAAAAGTGGCTCAACCATCAGCCACAGTAGGATCAATTGAGTAATAAATAGAGTCAGCATGGCTATGATGGCTCCACGTTATTACGTGTACAAACATTGTTACGCGCTCCAAAGTAGCCTTGCTTTTTTAGCTTTATAAAGCAAAACACCGTCAGTTTTATGGTAATCAGTATCATCGGTAATCGTACCAAGTTGTGAATGGCCGACCATTCTACGAGTTAGCAAAATGGCTTCATCACCAAAGCGTCACCGATAGATAAAATGGATATAACAGAAATATAAAGGAATACATATAAATAACTTAACCTTAAATATGAGTCGGTAATTGATGATTACATTGATTGAACAAGGCTGAACTAGAAAGGAAAATAAAACCGTAATGGTTTGATGATGCATTGAAAGTGATCGGCCACAATAATGCAGCCTCAACTATTTAGAGGTTACTATGCTTAGCTACATCGACACCATTTTTGCGACATTAAAACAGTACGACTTGTTACTCGCTTTACTATTTATTCTTATCTATTGGGTTCTCAAACACTCTACAGAAAAAGCCATTCGGGCACTCGCGGAAACAAAAACCGTCGACGCCACACGCACCGCTTTTATCAACCGCTGCTTTAGTATCATTTACTTCGGTTTCTTATTCGCAACCTATTTGATTGTCAGTGGCATCGGTTACGGTAACTTTTCGATTTTTATCTCTTCGGTGTTCACCGTCATAGGCGTAGGTTTTATTGCTCAGTGGTCAATTTTAAGCAACATCACCGCCAGTTTTCTTATCTTCTTTGTGTTTCCCTACCGTATTGGTGACTCAATCATCGTAGCGGATGGAGACGGCATTGAAGGCAAGATATTAGACATAAAGATGTTTCATACCCTGATTCGACACCCAGAAGGAAACATCATTACTTACCCAAACTCTCTACTACTGCAGAAAAGCGTGACTAAGGTGACTAGTAAGAATTTGAAATATGCGACATCGACGCACAAGAGAGCGATAAAAGACAAAGGGATGGATATAGAGAGTGTGATTGAAGATAAAGTGTGAAGTGCAAGCGAGAAGGCAGGAGATGAAAGGCAGTTGAAACGCGGTTATCCCTAACAGAAAAGAGAATAACCGCGCATTTCTATAAGAACTAAGCGTTAACGCCCGTTGCTTTGAAGTCAGGGTTCACAGCGGTTAGCTTCTTAACCACGTAATTTAGAAGCACACCGTACATCGGAACAAATAGACCTAAGCTGATGATAAGTTTGAATCCGTAATCAACTAACGCAATTTCAGTCCAGTGTTCAGCCATGAATGGATCTGGGCTTTGGTAGAAAGCAATCGCAAAGAAAGCGATGGTATCAATGGCATTACCGAATAGCGTTGAACATGTTGGGGCTACCCACCACTGTTTCAGCTGACGCAGACGGTTGAAAACATGCACATCTAAGATCTGACCAAGCAGATAAGCCATGAAGCTTGCGGCAGCGATACGTGCAACAAACAAGTTGAACTCACCTAACTGGCTAAAGCCTTGGAATGAACCTTCAAAGAACACCACAGACAATAAATAAGAAACGGCCAATGCAGGCAACATCACTAAGAAAATGATTTTACGGGCAAGCTGCGCGCCAAAAATACGAACTGTCAGGTCGGTCGCTAGGAAGATAAACGGGAAAGTGAAAGCACCCCAAGTGGTGTGCATACCGAAGACGGTAAAAGGGAGCTGAACCAGATAGTTGCTTGACGCAATAATGACCAAATGGAACAAAACTAATAGTGCTAAGGCTTTGCGCTGTTGCGCAGGGGTAAAGTTACTCATGCTGTACCTTTTTAGTTTGGTTTGGGGGTGAGGGAACCCAAATCGAGTCATTTCTTCGAATAAACTAAGAAAGCTCTTACCAATAATGTGAATTAAAAATGTATCTACAAATTGCTCTATTGAGCGGCGGGCGATTATACATTAATCAATATTAGCTGCAACGATGAGAACAGACGCAAACGTTTATTCTCACTTTTTTGGTGAATGACGTCAGAAGCTATGTTTTAGACACCATGCTAAAAGTTAGAAGCCGCGCTTGAAAAGCGTCGCTAGATAATCAAACTCTTCTCGGCTTTCTTCTGCGTTTAACGACTCAAACCAGATTGATTCGCTGTAATGTTCAGACTTTAAAAACATCCGACAATCTTCAAAATCAATCAACCACGAATGCATATCGGCGTCCCACTGCTTTTCAACAATAGAAGCTGATAGTAACGCCACCAGCTTTTCACCTAACACTTCGTAAGAATCAAAATCAAAACTTGGAGACGTAATCAATAAACGCCCTTCTTCAGCCAAATACTCTCTTAAGCCAAACTCTGTTGGTGTTGTCATGTCCCTATCAACCTTATTCTTTTTTATGAGCTATAACTAAACGCTTCTGAAAACGAGCTACTAGCAATCAGCCAATTAGCCGTGTGTGGTGATGTGTTCTTGAATCAAATCCAAGAATGGGTCTGCGTACTTATCGAGTTTACGCTGACCAACACCATTGACTGCCAGCATCTCGCCATAAGATGTGGGTAGGATTTCGGCCATATCAATCAGAGTCGCATCACTGAATACCACATAAGGTGGCAAACCATCTTCATCAGCGATCGACTTACGCAGCTTACGTAGTTTAGCAAACAGCTTCTTATCGTAGTTCTTGCTACTTAGCTTATCGGACTTAGCATTACGAACTGCGGTATCTAAACGAGGCACAGCCAGCTCCAAAGATATCTCACCGCGCAGTAACGGACGTGCTTCTTCGGTTAGCTGTAATGTTGAATTACGAGTGATGTTTTGGAACAACAAGCCTTTATGAATCAACTGACGGAAGATACTGATCCAATAATCATGACTATGATCACGTCCAATACCGTAAGTAGAAAGCTTGTCGTGACCATTATCGCGCACACGGATGTTCTGCATACCACGCATCACTTCAACCACATAGCCCATACCAAACGACTGATTCACACGGTACACACAAGACAATGCCTTCTGCGCCTCTTGGGTCGCATCAAAATGCTTAGGTGGATCTAGGCAGATATCGCAGTTACCACATTGCTTCTCGCGATACTCACCAAAGTAGTTGAGCAGTACCTGACGACGACAGGTTTGCGCTTCGGCAAAGGCACTCATCGCGTTCAGTTTATGCATCTCAACTTGTTTTTGCGGGCCTTCTTCTTTCTCATCCAGCATACGACGTAGCCAACCCATATCAGCGGGGTCAAACAGCATCATCGCTTCAGCAGGCAAGCCATCACGACCCGCACGGCCAGTCTCTTGATAATAAGATTCGATATTTCGTGGAATATCAAAGTGCACCACAAAGCGTACATTGGGTTTATTGATGCCCATACCAAACGCCACTGTCGCCACCACGATCTGAATATCATCACGCTGGAAAGCTTCTTGAACATAAGCCCGTTCGTCGGTGTCCATTCCTGCATGATAACCCGCAGCACGAATACCGTTATTGCACAGCTTCTCGGTCACCATTTCCACTTTCTTACGGCTACCACAATAGATGATGCCGCAATTGCCTTTCTGTGTTTCTAAGTAGCGAACCACCTGAGACACGGGCTTGTGCTTCTCAACTAAGTTGTAGCGAATATTAGGGCGATCAAAGCTGCCTAAGTAAGTATGCGGATCGACAAACTGCAAACGAGAGATAATATCTTTACGAGTCGCATCGTCGGCAGTCGCCGTCAGCGCCATATAAGGCACATTCGGGAAATATTGTTTAAGCTGGCCTAACGAGGCATATTCCGGACGGAAATCGTGTCCCCACTGAGAGATACAGTGCGCCTCATCCACCGCAATCATAGAAAGCGGCAAGCCTTGTAAGCGCTCGATGAAGTCACGCATCAACACACGCTCTGGTGAAGCATAAACCATCTTCAATTGGCCTGAGTTCATACGGTTGAACACGCTCAACAGTTGATCGCGAGGCATCGATGAATTTATACACTCAGCCGCCACACCATTGGCTTTCAGTTGGTCAACTTGGTCTTTCATCAGTGAAATAAGTGGTGAGATAACCAAAGTCAGCCCATCACGCACTAAAGCCGGGATCTGGTAACACAGAGATTTACCACCACCGGTTGGCATAATCACCAAGCTATCTTTGCCTTCAACGGCTAGATCTATGACTTCTTGCTGACCATCACGAAAGCTTTGATAACCAAAGACATCTTGTAAGATATCTTGCGCATCATTCGCGGGAGTTGGTGTTTGCTCAGCAATCAGAGTGGCGGTCATTGTGGTTCCTAATCAAGGTATAAAGTCAGCGTGCAGCATTGGCAAGCAAGGCGCACATTGTAGAGGGGAACGCTGGCGAATTAAACCGCAAATTGTTAGGTGAAAAGGGTTAACGCTCCTATACTGACCAACTCTCTTATAAATCTTATTAATAAGCACTCTGTGCTAGAGAAAGTTACATGACACAAGACGAACAACAACGTACGCGACAGGGAATTTTGCTTGCCGTTGCCGCTTACACCATGTGGGGAATCGCTCCCATATATTTCAAATCTTTAAGTGAAGTATCCCCATTTGAGATTCTTAGCCACCGTGTAGTATGGTCTTTTTTCCTACTCGCTTTTCTACTGCACATGAGTCGTGGCTGGCGTAAGGTTCGAGACACCCTCACCTCCAAGCCAAAAATGCTTTATTTAGTCGCCACTTCGATTTTAGTGGGCGCCAACTGGCTTATTTTCATTTGGGCGGTGAATTCCAATCACATGCTCGATGCCAGCTTAGGCTATTACATCAACCCGCTGATTAACGTCTTGCTCGGGATGTTCTTCCTTGGCGAACGCTTACGCAAGCTTCAATGGTTTGCCGTTAGTCTTGCTGCGATTGGCGTGATAATTCAATTGATCGCGTTTGGCTCTGTGCCGATCGTTGCCATTGCCCTAGCCTTCAGCTTTGGTTTCTATGGCTTGTTACGTAAAAAGGTTAGCTTGGAAGCTCAAACCGGCTTATTCATTGAGACGTTGGTGATGCTGCCTATCGCCGCAACCTACTTGTTGTTTATCGCAGACAGCGCAACCTCAGATTTCTCGATGAACCCGATGCAGCTCAATCTATTACTGGTTGCAGCAGGTGTGATCACCACGGTTCCATTGCTTTGTTTTACTGGCGCAGCAACCCGCTTGAAGCTATCTACACTCGGCTTTTTCCAGTACATCGGCCCAAGCTTGATGTTCTTGCTCGCGGTTCTTATCTACGGCGAAGCGTTTACCAGCGACAAAGCGATTACCTTTGCCTTTATTTGGGGCGCATTGGTGATATTTAGCTTTGACGGTCTGCGTAACAACAAAAAGAACAAACGAGCGAAACAGTAGCACTGATCGTTTTTTACAAGACAATTTCTAGATACGAATATAAGCTTGGTTGAATTGATGATAATTTAACCAAGCTTTTTTATGCCATGGATAAAGTCCACTACTACTCAACACCCAGCCAAGATATCAGCCTGATCCAAGCTCAATACCAAGAGTTTGCCTTTCAGCGCCACTATCATTTGGACTTCCACATCGGTTTAATCACTCAAGGTCAGCAAAAGTTTGTCTATAAAGGGACGAGCTACCACGCTGGCGCAGGACAAGTGGTGATGATGCCACCTGATGAATTGCATGATGGTCACTCAAAGCTAGAATCTGGTTATCAAGTCAGTGTCTTTGCTGTCTCCCCACAATGGCTGGGCGATCTTGCCGATCACGGCAAAAATGGTCACGCTTTAAGCTTTTCTGAGTTGATCCTCTCCGATCAGGCAACTTTTTTACAATTGCGTAACCTGCACGGGCTACTTATCAATCCAGACATCAGTCAACTCGCTCAGGATTGCCTGCCATTCGAAGGTTTTTCGACGATTGTTGATCGTTACGCGCAATTTGGATCGAAAACAGATGTGCAGCTTGGTACCCAGTCTATGTACACGCTCAAAGACTATTTGATGGCAAACCTTGATCAACCCGTACGACTCGAACAATTATCTGAGCTCTGCGATCTCACCACCACTCAATTTCAACGCCACTTTAAGAACAAGATGGGCATTACGCCTTATGCTTGGTTGAGTCGTTTACGAATGGAGCAAGGTATGCGACTGATTAAGTCAGGCGTTGGCGGAACAGAGGTAGCTCATCAAGTTGGGTTTTACGATCAAGCCCATTTCTCGAAGGCATTTAAGACCGCATTTGGCGTTTCTCCCTCGAAAATTAACTAGATGTTGATAATTTACAATTGGCTGATTTGAAATCGCGGTAAGCTGCGCTCAACAACACAATCAAACAGAACAACCGAGTTACTGGAAAAGATATGAATGAAGTCACCATCTTAGTCACCCTTGCCTCTATCCACTTTATCGCCTTGATGAGCCCAGGCCCTGACTTTGCGCTCGTCGTACAAAATGCAACACGTCACGGACGCCAGACCGGCTTGTACATTGCTCTCGGTTTATCTTGCGGGATCTTGTTGCACTCACTGCTCAGCTTGACGGGCATCAGTTACCTCGTCCACCAGCAACCGACTCTATTTGCGATCATGCAGTTGGCAGGCGGCAGCTACTTGTTGTACCTCGGTTTTGGTGCATTAAAAGCCACGTGGCAGATCATCCAACATCATGACGATGACTCAGAGGTCGTTAACTCAAAGGATCTGATTCTCACCAACAAACGTGATGCATTTTCTAAAGGGTTTATGACCAATATTCTCAACCCTAAGGCTTTGGTGTTCTTTGTTAGTTTAATGTCGAGCTTAGTCCCTGCTGATATGTCGCTGTCAGGTAAAGGCTTTGCGCTGATCATTCTATTTGGCCTGTCACTGTTCTGGTTCTCACTGTTGGCGTGGATGCTCTCAACCAAAGCACTGCAGAAAAAACTGCATGAAGCGACCGTGTACATCGATGCTTTGTGTGGCGCGGTATTCACCATTATCGGCTTAAGTATTCTTTGGCAGTCGCTGTCTGGTTTAATCGCTTAAATTCGAATCAAGATTACAATTCGTTAACAACGCACTGGCTATCTTATCTTTCCACTGCCAATCTAGCTCTGCATATTAAAAGGAGAAGATCATGCAGTGGAAAACAAAACTAACAACCCTCGCCACTTCTACCCTACTTTTTGCCTCTCACGTCAGTTGGGCAAATCAAGCTGCCGATTCCGTCGCACCCGAACAAAGTAGTGGTTTAGAAACCAAACAACTCGCTAAAGCCAATGACTGGATGGTCACCGCAGCCAACCCGTTAGCAACACAGGCTGGTGCTGATGTGCTTGCTCGTGGTGGTAACGCAATTGATGCCATGGTTGCCGTGCAGCTTATGCTTGGCTTAGTTGAGCCTCAGTCATCAGGTATTGGTGGTGGTGCGTTCCTTGTTTATTTTGATGGCAAGGACAAGCAACTCAAAACCTACGATGGTCGTGAAACTGCACCACTTGATGCCACACCACGTCTATTCCAGGACGAAAACGGCCAACCGCTTAAGTTTTATGATGCCGTTGTTGGCGGTCGCTCAGTTGCGACACCAGGTACGGTGCAATTACTGTGGGATACTCACCAGAAATACGGCAAGTTAGAGTGGGCATCACTGATCAAGCCAATTGCTCAACTAGCCGAAGAAGGTTTTACCATCAGCCCACGTTTAGCCACCTTGATCGAAAATGACCAAGAACGTCTAAGCCGCTTTGCCTCTACCAAAGCCTACTTCTTCAATGCCGATGGCAGCCCGAAAACCGCTGGTACGCTACTTAAGAACCCAGAATACGCGGCAACGTTAAACGCTATCTCAAAGGACGGCGCTAAAGCTTTCTATCAAGGCGATATTTCTGCTGACATTATCAACACAGTGCAAACTGCCAAAGGTAACCCTGGCGTATTGACGCAGAAAGACTTCGACGCTTATTCAATTAAGCAACGTGAGCCAGTTTGTTCTGCTTATGAGAGCTATCAAGTATGTGGAATGGGGCCACCAAGTTCAGGTGCATTGACGGTTGGACAAATTCTCGCGATGACCGAGCAGTTTGATCTTAAATCATGGGGGCCAAACGACGCAAAATCTTGGCAAGTGTTAGCAGACGCTTCTCGCCTAGCCTTTGCTGACCGTGGCATGTACATGGCAGACCAAGATTACGTGCCAATGCCAACCCAAGGGTTAGTCAATACTGACTACTTGCAGGAACGTGCTCAGTTAATTACCGCAGGTAAGGCATTAGAAAGCGCACCATCGGGCACCCCACCGTGGGATCACGCTATGCTGCGCAGCCAAGATGTTTCAATTGAACTGCCGTCCACCAGCCACTTCAATATTGTCGATAGCGACGGCAATGTCGTCTCTATGACCACCACCATTGAGAACGCATTCGGCTCACGCTTAATGGTGAGAGGATTCCTACTCAACAACGAGCTAACCGACTTCTCATTCAAGACCCACAACAATGGCAAACCTATCGCCAACCGACTTGAACCGGGCAAGCGTCCACGTTCTTCGATGGCACCGACCATCATCATGCAAGACGATAAGCCTTACATGGCGATTGGTTCTCCGGGCGGCAGCCGTATCATAGGTTATGTAGCACAAGCAATCATTGCGCATACCCAATGGGACATGGATATCCAGCAAGCGATCAACCAACCGCACTTCCTAAACCGCTTCGGTACTTTAGATTTGGAAAAGGGAACATCGGCGGAAAACTTTAAACCTGAGCTCGAAAAGATGGGATTTGAAGTCAACATTCGCGATCTTAACTCGGGTTTACACACCATTCGTATCACAAAAGACGGCCTAGAAGGCGCTGCAGACCCTCGTCGTGAAGGTGCCGCTATCGGGCAATAAGGGAAAATAGTCCCTTTTTACTCACTGTCTTGTGCGAGATCTCTCACAAGACAGTGAGTAAATATCGATATTTAACTGCGAAATTAGGCACCAAGATATCGTAAGTAATTGAAAATAAACAACACGTACATTTACCATTCAAATAATTATATAGAAACTCGCTTATGCACCATTGCTGATAAGTAAGGAATCGGTAATATAAATGGTGTCGGAAGGATGCTGACACGGAACAGGAAACGCCAAGGATTTGGTTATCTTCAGGATGAAGATTCGATTACTCAGGATGAATAATCGGCATGGATAGCGAAATGGACATTGAATGGACGCAATAGTAACTAGGATGGTTGCTACTAAGGAAAGACAATGGACACCTCTGGACGAGGAAAGGACTGAACATCAGGATGATGTAAAGGACACCGCTCAAGGAACAAGTGACGCGCGCTAACGAGGATTGTTGGCAGATCAGGATAAGATCAAGGACACCGCTAGGAAGGCGACGAAAGGAATACGCTGAAGGATAACAGCACACTATCATGGATTTGATGCATGGAGCACACTTAGTAGCCGGATTGCTGCGAGTAAGACTATAGACCCCGATGAGCGCAAGCTCTCGGGGTTTTTCTTTATCTGCCGTTTCATTTATTCCCCTCTCAAGCAAACAAACCAAAGACCTTTGATTACAATTCTGACATTTAAAGCATTCACTTCTTAACCACTTCAGAGTAACGTAAGTCGAACTAGGCTCAACTAGTTTCATAACCATAATTAAACTAAGGACAATCCATGTCACACGTTACCTTCAAAGGCGCTGCTGTACCTCTAACGGGCACATTCCCACAAACAGGTGAAAAGTCACCAGGTTTTGCACTGACTGCAGGCGATCTTTCTGAACTGACTCTTGCTTCTCTTGAAGGCAAGAAAGTAGTTCTAAACATCTTCCCAAGCATCGACACAGCAACTTGTGCGACGAGCGTACGTACGTTCAACGCAAAAGCCGCAGAGCTGGAGAACACGGTTGTTGTTTGTATTTCTGCTGACCTACCGTTTGCTGCTGGTCGCTTCTGCGAACTAGAAGGCATTGAAGGCGTTCAACACGCTTCAACGTTCCGTTCTCCTGCGTTCGCATCAGACTACGGCGTAGCGATCGCTGAAGGCCCACTATCTGGCCTAACAACACGTGCAGTTGTCGTTGTTGATGAAAAAGGTGTAGTAACGCACAGCGAGTTGGTTGCAGAGATCACTGAAGAACCAAACTACGAAGCGGCACTTGCAGCACTGTAAGTCTCACTTTGAGGCAGAGATGTCTTCAGCTTGTATTAACCTAAATTAGGTCAGTACAGAGCAATAAAAAAGAGCAGCCATTGGCTGCTCTTTGTTTTTTTAATCATGAATAGTTGTTAGGTTCTAAAGTAGCAGATTAAAGCTGTTCTAAACGAGCGTAAGCCGTTACTAACCACTTGATGCCTTCACCGTTAAACGCAACTTGAACTCGGCTTTGTGGGCCACTTCCCTCGAAGTTGATGATGGTACCTTCACCAAACTTAGGGTGCTTAACGCGAGAACCCAAGCTAAAGCCCGTTTCGTTGAAATTCTCTTTCACGGCGGTTTGGCTAAAGCGGCCACTGCTTGCAGGACGACTCACTTGCGCTTTCATACGAACTTCATCCAGACATGTCTCTGGTAGTTCACGAATAAAGCGTGATGGTTTGTGGTACTTGTCCTGACCGTACAAGCGACGCATCTCAGCGTAAGTGATGTAAAGCTTCTCCATCGCACGGGTCATGCCTACATAGCACAAACGACGTTCTTCTTCTAAACGCCCCGCTTCTTCTGCAGACATCTGGCTTGGGAACATGCCTTCTTCAACGCCAACCATAAATACCATTGGGAACTCTAGGCCTTTGGCACTGTGCAGGGTCATTAACTGAACCGCATCATCAAACTCATCAGCCTGACCTTCACCCGCTTCCAAAGCCGCATGAGTTAAGAACGCCGTTAGCATGCTCATTTCATCTGCTTCTTCTGGTTTTTCAAACTGACGCGTTGCCGTTACCAATTCTTCCAAGTTCTCAATACGTGCCTTCGACTTCTCGCCTTTCTCTTGCTCGTACATCGCAAACAAGCCAGACGATTTAATCACGTGGTCGGTTTGCTCATGAAGTCTCAGCTCTATGGTGTCATCTTCAAGTGCATTGATAAGCTCGATAAAGCGGCTCAATGCACCCGCAGCACGACCGGGTAGCACTTGCTCTTCTATCAAAGCAACACTGGCTTCCCACATGGTTGCCCCACGATCACGCGCCGCAAGACGAATCGTTTCTAAGGTTTTATCCCCTAATCCACGAGTGGGTGTATTGACGACACGTTCAAATGCCGCATCATTGCTGCGGTTACTCATTAAGCGCAGGTAGCTCAAAGCATCTCTGATTTCCTGACGCTCGAAGAATCGCATGCCCCCGTAGATGCGGTAAGGCAGACCACCTTGGATAAGCGCTTCTTCCAGAACACGTGATTGGGCGTTATTGCGATAAAGCATCGCGGTATCTTCTAGCGCACCGCCTTTCTCTTGCCACTCTTTGATTTTGCTGACCGTGAAACGCGCTTCATCTAACTCGTTATAAGCCGAGTAAACAGAGATTGGCTCGCCATCGTTGCCATCGGTCCACAATTCTTTACCCATACGCTCGGTGTTGTTCGAGATAAGCTCGTTCGACGCCTGCAGAATGGTTTTGGTTGAACGGTAATTTTGTTCGAGTCGAACCGTTGACGCTCCTGGGAATTCGTCCAAGAACTTCTGAATATTTTCAATTTTCGCACCACGCCAGCCATAAATAGATTGGTCATCATCACCCACGATCATCACCCGACAATCTGGGCCTGCCATCATACGTAGCCAAGCATATTGGATGTTGTTGGTATCTTGAAATTCGTCGACAAGAATATGCTTAAAGCGAGCTTGGTAATGCTCACGAATGTGTTTCTTATCGCGCAGCAGTTCATGTGATCTTAATAAGATTTCGGCAAAATCGACCAAGCCAGCACGGTCACATGCCTCTTGATAAGCAGAGTAGATCTTTAACCACGTTTGAGTTATTGGATCACGGTAGGCGTCAATGTGACTTGGGCGTAGTCCCTCGTCTTTCTTGCCATTTATCCACCAAGAAGCTTGCTTGGCAGGCCACTGTTTTTCATCAAGGTTTTGCGCCTTGATTAAGCGGCGTAGCAAACGAACCTGATCATCTGAATCAATGATCTGGAAGTCTTCTGGCAGTTTTGCATCTAGGTAGTGAGCACGAAGGATACGGTGACAGATACCGTGGAAGGTACCATTCCACATGCCTGACGAACTGCCCATCATCAACTCTTCAATACGACCACGCATCTCTGCTGCCGCTTTGTTGGTGAAGGTAACCGACATAATAGAGAACGGTGATGCTTGCTCTACACTTTGCAACCAAGCGATACGATGCACCAACACTCGCGTTTTACCACTGCCTGCACCTGCCAGAATAAGTAGGTTTTCTAAAGGTGCCGCGACCGCCTCACGTTGTCTATCGTTTAGGCCATCGAGTAAAAGCGAAGGATCTATCATTGGATATGCTCACTACTGGGTATTTATACATAAAAGTTGATTATAACCTAAACACTAGGCTGCGTTTAGGATAATAAGAAGAAAAAACAATCAAAAAATAACATCATAAATTCAACAAGTTAAACAATAAAACATCATTAATATTAATATTTTTTATAATGCCGTGAAATTATTTCCCGGTTATTCCTATCCTTTTTAGTAAGCAAGTTAACAACTTATTAACCTGCGATATAAAAATACTATTAAGTCCTAGAGGGAATGACTATGAAAAATTCTAATCTTGCTGTTACAGCTGCAATCACAAGTGTACTAGCGTTCGGCGGTGCAGTTCTTACATCAGCACCTGCTGAAGCAGCAGCAAAAGAGAAATGCTACGGCGTTGCAAAAGCTGGCCAAAATGATTGCGCAACCAAAACAAGTTCATGTGCGGGTACAGCCAAAGAAGACAACCAATCCGATGCATTCGTGGTCGTTCCTAAAGGACTGTGTGGCAAATTATCAGGTGGTAACACTCAATCATCATAATTGAGCTACTTAGCATGGTGAGCTGACATTCAGCTCACCTCCACTTCCTATTAGGAGAATCGTTGTGACTCAAACTCTTCATCCCAACGCAGGGGTTGGCCTTAGAACACCGCACTTGGACTTCTTTAGCCAAAACCCAGCTTTAGTGAGTTGGTTAGAGGTGCACAGCGAGAACTACTTTTTAGCTCAATCACCGCAACGTCAACAACTGAGAGAGATTCGTAGCGCACACAACATCAGCTGTCACGGTGTTGGATTGTCGCTAGGTTCTGTTGATCGCATCAATCAACATCATCTCGTACAGTTAAAAGAACTCATTGATGATATCGAACCCTTCTTGGTTTCTGACCATCTCAGCTGGAGTCAGACCGGCGGTCATTACTTCAATGACTTGCTGCCGCTGCCTTATACCGAAGAGGCGTTAGAAGTCTTTTGCTGCAATGTCATCGAGGTGCAAGACATCCTGCAACGCCCTATGCTGATTGAGAACCCATCGAGCTACCTTGCCTTCAAGCATTCAACAATCCCAGAGTGGGAATTTTTGGCCGAGGTACAGAAGCGCACCGAGTGTCGACTATTACTCGATTTCAATAATATTTTTGTCTCATCTTTTAATCATGGCTTCAGCTGTGAAGAATACTTAAGCGGAATTCCTGCGGACAAGGTGGAAGAGATTCACTTGGCAGGTTTTACCAAAAAGAAGCTTGAACAAGGTGAGATCTGGATAGACACCCACAGCAAACCTGTCTGTGATGAAGTGTGGCAACTCTACACTGACTGGATAGCACAACATGGTTTGCGCCATACCTTGATTGAGTGGGATCTAGATATCCCAGAACCACAAGTCTTATTGGCTGAAGCAACCAAAGCCAGTGATGTCTTGTATCAACACGACAAGTTCAACCAAAGGAGTCGCGCATCATGAGCCACTCCCTAGCAGATGTTCAATCAGAGTTTGCGAACGCATTACGCTATCAAAACAATGGTGAGCATTGCGACATAGTGAGCGACCATTTTACTGATGAGCAGCGCATCCAGATTTACCGTAATAACTTTGTGATTAGCTTGAGCGAAGTACTGGCAGCAACCTATCCACTCACTGAAATGCTGGTTGGTGAAGAGTGCTTCCAACAGATGGCTCGTCAACATGTCTTAAGTTATCCATCAACCTCTGGTGATGTCAGCGGTTATGGGGAACATTTTGAACAGACTATCCGAGCCTTTCCTGCCGTTATTGAGGCTGCACCTTATCTCGCTGAAGTGACTTTGTATGAATGGCAAAAAGATAGCTTAGTAAGATGTGTTTCAGAATCACATGTCGACCAACGCTCCCTTTCTTGTTTGGCTGATGTGCCACAAGAACAACAAGGCGCTTTAGTCTTTCACCTCAAAGATTCAATAACGCTAGTCAATTCTAGCTATACAATGATTGCGCTTGAGCAAGCTATCTATCAGCAACAACTCGACGGGCTAGACATTAATCAAGCCGAGTTTGGGGTGTTAATCCGAGCTGAGAATTCACGGGTTGAGAGTCATTGTTTGACAGAAAAATGCCACCAACTATTAACCGAATTGCAATCGGGTCAAGCGCTCGCTGAAATTGACCCTTCACTACTACAACACCTGAATACTGTCATAGCGCTTAACGTCATCTCAGGTTTTTCAATCGATGCCGAATTGGAGACATAATATGGATAACAACACAGTCACGAACATGATGGCTCAATACGACAATTTGATTGAGAAATCACAGGCACTTTTTGTTCCTGTCCTACTTCTGTTTTGCCGCCTATGGGTGGCGTGGGTCTTCTTTAACTCTGGGCTCACCAAGATAGCAACTTGGGATAGCACCCTTTACTTGTTTGAATTGGAATACCAAGTCCCACTGTTACCTTGGGAGTTAGCGGCCTATATGGGTACTGCCGCTGAATTGATTCTACCGGTGTTCTTAGCGCTTGGTCTATTAACAAGACCTATGGCTGCTGTGCTGTTCGTTTTCAATATCATGGCCGTCGTGTCATACCCTGTATTGTGGGCGCAAGGCTTCTACGATCATCAGCTTTGGGGATTAATGATTCTTATCGTCGTTGTATGGGGCGCTGGACCATTTTCATTGGATAGAATCTTGAAAGCGCAGTTCAGAAGCTAAGCCTCTTTTCCACAGAGTCTAAATTTACATAATCCCAAAACGCAAAAAACCACTCAAATGAGTGGTTTCTTTTTAACTGGTAACAAACTACTTGCTTAGAAAAGCTTGTAATTCCTCAGCTGAAATACCTTGCTCTGCCAGCTCTTTTGCTAGTAGCTGAACTTGTTCACCTTTACGAGATTCAACCACGCGTTGAAATTGGTAAATGATATCTCGCAAAGTGTCGATTGGAACTTGTTTTGCCGCACTGCGAATACGCTCTTCACTTTGGTTTCCTAGCTCTTTAAGCAATTTACCAAACATGACCTTTTCAGGTGCATCTTCCATTTGTTCTAAGATGCGCGCCATTTCGTAGGTTGTTAATGACATTACAGTATTTTCCGTTGGGGACTAACGTTTCAATGAGTGACAAATATACCATGTTTTAAGGTTTCGAAAACCGCCATTTGTATATTTTGTCACCCTTGAGATTTACGCCTTGGCAAACGTCGTGTGCCACGACTTACCGGCTTTGCTCGCAAGCACTAACAATGCTGGAACAATCAGGAACATTTGCAGCGCAATCATCACTTGAGACGTTAAATCAAGACGTTGCATGGTACCAACGAGTAACCCTGAACCACTCATTTGGAACAAGCCAAGTAGTGCAGCAGCAGTACCCGCACGGTCACCGAAAGGTTCCAGAGCTTTACCCGCCGCAGCACCAAGAATCCAAGCGAAACCAACTGAAGATAAGAAGATCGGCAACATGAACGCGATAGCGCTTGCATGCTCAGCAAGCACCAGCATAACTACTCCCGCTAAGCCAAGCGTTGAAATACCGACAACCAGTGCTTTGTAAGTACCAAAACGGTCCATGAACTTCGGCGCAGTGAATGCAGCCGTAATGTTGATAACCGCGTTAATACCAAACCAGAAGGTAAATTCGTTCATCGTCAAACCTAGGTTTTCCATCAACACAACAGGTGCAGAGGTAACGTAAGCAAGGATTACTGCCATCGCCATCAAGCACAATGTCGCATGGAAAATGAATGATGGTGTTTTCAGTACAGACCAGTAACGCTCAAGTTTGAACACCGCGACCTTTTCTGTCGCTGGGTTAGACTCTTTCATCTGGAAAAACAAAATGGTGCCAACCACGACAGCAAACACAGCCATAAAGCTGAAGTTCGAGCGCCAGCCAAACTGTTGAGTCAACCAAGCACCAAGAATCGGTGCCAGTGCAGGAATAAAGCAAATAGCACCATTGAGGTAACTGATCATACGGCCACTCTTCTCAGGGCCAAATAGATCGCGAACCGTCGCAAAGGCTGCTACAGAAGTCGCACAAGCTCCTAAGCCTTGTAGCAGCCGAGCTATTAGCATCATATCAATCGATTGAGCTGCCCACGCCAAGCAAGCACTCAATGCATAGATACTAACACCTCCCAATGCAACGGTTCGACGTCCTAACTTATCAGCCAAAGGGCCTGCAAATAATTGCCCGACACCCATGGCGAATAAAAACCAAGTAATCGTATCTTGTGCTAGTGCATGTTCCACGTGAAACGCTGTTGAAATTTGTGGCAGAGCTGGAAGATAAATATCTATAGCCAGAGGGCTAAATAGAACCAGCATTGCCAATAAAGCAACCTGCAGTTTACTAGGGGTTGGAAGCGCGTTAGAAGGCACAAGATTCTCCGAATGAGTTAATTTAGGTGCATAATAACCAACTAAAGATATGAACAAAAATGGCATATACTCATTAGTATTATTCCAAATAGGAAACTCACATGAATATCGAGAAACTATCACGCCTCGACCTCAATCTATTGGTTTGCTTGCAGGTGCTGATGGAAGAGCTGAGTGTCACTCGCACCGCACACCGATTATGCTTGAGCCAATCGGCTGTGAGTAAGTCGCTAGCCAAGCTACGTGAGCAATTTAATGACCCCCTTTTTACGCGAAGTGCTCATGGCCTACGACCAACACCTAAGGCTTTATTTCTAAAGCCTCGATTAGAAACGCTGATCAATCAACTTGATGTGCTTACCCAACCAGAGACGTTCATTCCCAACAACAGCGACCACAGTTTTCATATTGCGGCTGTTGAGAGTGTTTACCCGCTGATTCTTCCCCACTTCTTACCGGCTATATTTCGACAAGCCCCTAAGGTGAATATCAATACCCATGCTTGGACGGAGCAAACCTTTAAGAAATTGCAGCTTGGTGAACTAGATATCGGACTCACGGGTAAAGATATCGACATCAACGATGCGCGCCTGACTATGCTGCCACCAGATGATATTTGCGAACAAGAGATCTATCGTGATGCACAGATGTGTGTGTTAAGACGCAACCACCCAGCTCTGAGCGGTAAATGGGATCTGGAAACCTACCTTGCACAACGTCATGTGCAAGTAAGGTGTGACGGTAACGACCGCTGGCTGCTCGACTACAAACTGGCTGATCTTGGTCATCAGCGCGATATCGCTATTTCTGTTCCAGACTTCAATAGCGCAGCAAGCTTGTGTACCTACACCGACTTTGTGTTTACCGCACCAAGTCATTTTACTTACCTCGTCGCCAAGCAACTCGACTTAGTGGTTGTCCCTTTACCGATGGAATTCCCACCGATGGCATACACTCTGTTTTGGCACCGCGACAGAGAAAATGACCCAGCCTTAACTTGGCTGCGAGATATCATCAAAGAAAAAACTCTGCACCTTAGATAAAAATGGCGTACAGCGTTTGCAGCAAACGAACAAAAGCGCTAGCTTATTGACCTAATAAGTCCCCTCACATGTATATCGACTGTGAGTGTTAACAAGGACCCTAACAATAAGGATAAACACAGATGCACAATATCACTGCTGAACGCGTTGCTGCGGTTCGAGCTTGGCTTGAAACAAACAACCTAGATGCCGTTATCATTCCACACGAAGACGAATACCTAGGTGAATACGTTCCAGCTCATAACGAGCGACTTCACTGGTTAACAGGTTTCACTGGTTCTGCCGGTGCCGCAGTTATCACTCGTGAAACTGCTGCTATTTTTGTTGATGGTCGCTACACCGTTCAGGTTCGTAAGCAAGTACCAGCAGAGTTATTTGAGTATCGCCACCTTATTGAAGAACCGGCTTTAGATTGGATCATCAATTCATTGCCACAAGGCAGTAAGGTTGCCTTCGACCCACGCATGCACACCGCAGCTTGGTTGAAAGGCGCACAAGCAAAACTGGCAGAGAAAGTTGAGCTAACAACACTCTCTTCTAATCCAATTGATGAGCTTTGGTCTAATCGCCCTGAGCCTGTGGTATCCGATGTTCGCCTAATGGCAACAGACGCCGTTGGTCAATCAAGCGAGAGTAAGCGCGCCGAGATTGCTGGCTTACTAAAAGCAAAAGGTGCGGACGCCGCTATCCTTACCGAGCTTGACTCAATATGTTGGTTGCTTAACATTCGTGGTTTGGACGTATCCCGCCTACCTGTTGTGTTATCCAACGCGATCATTCACGCCGATGAAAGTGTCGATTTCTTCCTAGACCCAGCACGCATCCCAACAGGCTTTGAAGCACACGTTGGTAATGGTATTCGAGTTTCTCACCCATCAGAGCTTGAAGCGCGCCTTCAATCTTTAGAAAGCAAAAATGTATCTGTCGATTCAGGCACAAGCAATGCTTGGTACACGCTTGTTCTACAAAACGCTGGCGCACATATCATTGAAGCAGCAGACCCATGCTTAATGCCAAAAGCTGCTAAGAACGCAACTGAAATTGCTGGCATGAAAGCGTGTCACATTCGTGATGGTGTTGCGATGGCGAAGTTCTTATCTTGGATTGACGCCGAAGTCGCGCAAGGTAACCTGCACAACGAAGCGGTGTTGGCTGACAAAGTACAGTCGTTCCGCGAACAAGACCCAACACTGATGGATCTAAGTTTCGACACAATTTCAGCGGCAGGCGGAAACGCAGCCATGTGTCACTACAACCATGAGAACCAACCAGAGCCAGGTCAGCTAGAAATGAATACGCTATACCTAGTCGATTCTGGCGGTCAGTACCTAGATGGCACAACAGACATCACACGTACTATCGCAATTGGCCAGCCAAGCGAAGAAATGATTCAACAGTTCACTCTTGCACTTAAGGGTCACATCGGTATTGCACGCGCTCGTTTCCCACAAGGCACTCGCGGTTTCCAACTTGATATCCTAGCGCGTCAGCACTTATGGGCAGAAGGCTTCGATTACGACCACGGTACTGGTCACGGTGTTGGTCACTTCCTAAGTGTTCATGAAGGTCCGCAAAGCATCTCTAAGAAGCTGATCGACGTACCTCTTGTTGAAGGCATGGTGTTGTCAAACGAGCCGGGTTACTACCGTGCCGATGAGTTTGGTATCCGTATCGAGAACCTAGAACTGGTTGTTGAACTTCCAACTCAAGGTGACTTCTCGGTATTGACGTTTGAATCGCTGACACGTTGCCCTATCGATAAGCGCAACATCAACGTCGATCTACTAACACGACCTGAACTGGCGTGGCTGAACGACTACCATCAGAAAGTTTGGAACGACGTTAGTCCATTAGTTGAAGGTGATACGCTGGAATGGCTACGCCAATCAACAACACCACTTGCTCACGCTTAATGCCTTGCTAGGCAGATAACTGAACCAAAATTAGTTAGCTCAGTTAGATATTAAAACGGCTACCCAAAGGTAGCCGTTTTTATTTGCCTGTATCATTACGATGTTTCACGTGGAACATCAACCAACATTGACTAACCAGAATAGGCACTGTGCCAATCACGCCACACTGGGTCAAAACCACGCTGACGAATCATCGACTCAACATCAGCTGCACTTCTCTCATCACTGATCTCAAACTGCTCAAGCTCTTCTTCACCGGAAGCATAACCGCCAGGTTGGGTTTTAGAAGCCGCCGACATACTCGTGATACCCAAAGGCAGCACGTTATCGCGGAAAGTTGCTGACTCTCGAGTAGATAGAGATAACTCGACCTCAGGATTCAAGAGTCGATACGCGCAGATAAGCTGAACCAACTGTTTATCGCTCATTACCGACTTAGGCTGTAAGCCTCCACTAGACTCTCCGCCTTCACACGGGCGAAGACGCGGGAACGAAATTGAGTAGCGAGTCTGCCAATAATAACGTTCTAGGTAATCTAAGTGAGCAGCTACAAAGAAGCAGTCGGTTCGCCAATCTTCCAAACCAATCAAGGCACCAATACCTATCTTATCGATCCCCGCCTTTGCCAAGCGATCGGGGGTTTCAAGACGATATTCAAAGTCCATTTTATTACCACGTAGGTGATGCTCAGCGTAGGTCCTAGGCTGATAGGTCTCTTGATAAACCATCACCGCATCTAAACCGAGAGTTTTAAGTTCTGCGTAATCTTGTTGATCAAGTGGCTGCACTTCCATCGCAAGGTAGTTAAATTGCTTTTTGATATTCGGCAACACCTGTCGAAAGTAATTCATCCCAACCTTGGTTTCATGTTCACCGGTGACCAACAAAACGCTATCGAACTTCATCTTTTTGATCGCCGCACTTTCAGCATCAATTTCATCCAAAGTAAGCGTTCGGCGCTTGATACGGTTCTCCATTGAGAAACCACAATACGTGCACGCGTTAGCGCACAGGTTAGATAGGTACAAAGGAATATAAAGCGACACCGTATTGCCAAATCGCTTGCGAGTTAGCGCCAACGATTGTTGTGCCATCTGCTCTAAGTAAGGTTCTGCTGCCGGAGAAATTAAAGCCTTAAAATCTTCTAAGTCACGTTTAGGTTTACTCAGAGCGCGTTCAACATCCGCCGCCGTTTTACTAAAGATGGACATACCGATGTCATCCCAGTTGAGCTGTTTAAATCGATCAACAAACGTCATGGCAATACTACTCGTCTAGGAATGAGGTTAACGGGCTTGAAGCAACCGCGTGAGATACCTGACCAGCTAGCCCTGCAAGGTAAGCCATACGACCCGCTTCAACTGCCAACTTAAAAGCAATCGCCATTTCAACAGGCTGTTGAGAAGCTGCAATCGCAGTATTCACTAACACTGCGTCTGCACCCATTTCCATTGCTCGCGCAGCATGAGAAGGAGCACCTATGCCAGCATCCACAATCACAGGAACATTAGCTTGGTCGATAATGATCTCCAGGAAGTCGGCTGACGCGATTCCCTTATTAGAACCAATCGGTGCACCGAGTGGCATCACAGCAGCACAACCAACCTCTTCTAAGCGCTTACACAATACAGGGTCGGCGTGGCAATAAGGCAACACAACAAAGCCATCTTTCACTAGTTGCTCAGCAGCGTTAAGTGTCTCGATTGGGTCTGGCATCAAGTACTTTGGATCTGGGTGAATCTCAAGTTTTAGCCAGTTTGTGCCCAACGCTTCACGAGCCAAATGCGCAGCAAAGATTGCGTCTTTTGCATTCTTAGCACCTGATGTATTCGGTAGTAAGTTCACGCCAGCATCCATGATGGGTTGTAGGATATCGTCTTGCTCGGAGCGAATATCGACTCTCTTCAGCGCCATGGTCGCCAGTTGCGAGCCTGAAGCCTCGATAGCGCTAGCCATCAAATGCTTGTTTGCGAACTTGCCGGTTCCAGTGAACAGACGCGATTGAAACGTTTTATCTGCGATGGTTAACATGGTTAGCCCCCTGCAATAGCTTGGAAAAGAGAAATAGCATCGCCTTCATTGACGACCGTTTGTTGCCACTGACTACGTGGGACAACCGCATTATTGATAGCAAACACACAACCTAGATCAGGTAATGATAGAACTTGGATAATGTCGGCTAGAGACGACGAGTGCGCTACCTGTTCTGGTTGTTCGTTTATTGAGATCGTTATATGACTCATTGGGTTTCTTCTTCTAAATGTTTAACTACAGACGCACTGCACACGGGACATTCACTATCTTGAGTGACCATTAGGTTTTGCCAATTCATCGTTTGGCCATCGAACAGTTTGAGCTGATGTGTTGCGACCTGAAACTCACCACGAGTTAAACGTTGAATAGCAGCCAAAGCTTGAAGGTTACCTATGGTGCCAACAACCGGGCCGATGATGCCGCTATCGCTACAACGAGTCGTTTGTGGATGATGATTGAATGGGAACAAGCAGTGATAACATCCATTCTGGTTCTGATAATCAAAAACGACAAACTGACCTTTCCAGCCAATTGCAGAACCGGAAATCAAAGGGGTCTTAGTGCTGAAACATGCTTGGTTAACCTTTTGGCGTGACTCGAAGTTGTCAGTACAATCCAACACTAAATCAGCCAACATCACTTCAAGTTCAAGCTGGCTTTCACTCATTCGTTGATTGATGGTTCTTACTTGGCTGCGACCATTGAGCTCACTCAGTTGTTGCTTCAGAGCTTCAACCTTAGACGAACCTAACTGACTTTCCCTGAACGCGACCTGTCGTTGCAGGTTAGACGAATCTACACAATCATCATCGACCAGCACGAGCTTTCCAACACCAGAAGCCGCGAGGTAAAGAGCCGCAGCATTACCTAAGCCGCCACAACCAATCAACAGCACATGACTATTTAGTAGGTTGCGTTGTCCTTGCTCACCCACTTCAGGTAACGCAATTTGTCGTTGATAACGAATAAATTCAAAGTCACTCAACATAGCTAGGCTCCTGCATAACCTCTTCTTTGGTAGCTGGATATTTCGGCGTCATCAGTTTTTCGAAAAATTCGATCACTTTTTGTGGGTCTTCTGCCAATGTAATCGCACGTACCACTGCCAAACTCGACACCCCACATTCCCACACCTGCTCAGCTGTCGATTGGTCAATACCGCCAATAGCAACCGTCGGATAACCGATGAGTTGTTCTGTGTACGGGATAGTATCAATCAGCTGTTGATACAAAGATAAACGAACTAAACCCTGAGGCTTCGATGGCATCTGTTTAGTTGTTGTTGGGAAGATGTGCCCCAGCGCGATATAGCTTGGGTTAATTTGAACAATGCGCAGCAACTCGTAATAGCCATGAGTCGAAAGACCAATCTTAATGCCCGCTTGGCTCAACTGAGATAGGTTGGATTCTTCAATATCCTCTTGCCCCAAATGAACACCAAAAGCGTTATGCTTGAGCGCAAGCTGCCAATAATCATTAATAAAGACCTGAGCGTTATGGTCTCGACCAAGCTCGATTGCTCGTGCGACTTGTTGTTCCAAATCCGCTTGCTTAGGGTTCTTAATACGCAGCTGGACGGTGTTAATCCCGAGCTTAAGCAGCCTTTCGATCCACTCAACATCATCAACCACTGGGTATAATCCGAGACTATTCTTACTCAGCTCAGGAAAAGAAAGTACTGTCCCTTGGTTAGCCCAACCAACGCTTATATCCAATCGTTGATCTTCAAGAGCTGGAATTGGAAAGTTTTGGTAATGTGCTGGCCATGTTCCACGTGAAACATTAGACGCTGCGCGAGCTAAAACCAATGCGTCTTCTAATGGGAATTCCAGCGCCAACAAAGTAAGTAACCAAGCGAAGTGGCCGCGCTTATCTAACTCCTGATGAGCTGTAGTTTCACTCTTGATAGCACGATTAGCATTTAGGTGTGACCAGATATCCAGTACAGCTGAATCATCGGATATTCCGATATAGATGGTGTTCGAAGCTTGAGTAAAGGCATCACAAACGTCAGTTAACGCGACTGAATGACTGTAATCAACGACGTGGTTCAGTTCCGCTAACTTACACTCCGCTAATGAATCAACATCATGAGCGAAGCCAATAGATAATACGTGTTGAGCATCAACGACAGAGAAGTAATGAGTTGGGCTTACACCCAACTCAACTGCATCAGTTGCTAAACCTTGTCGCTTAGCAACCAATAGACAGTTTTGAACCTCCCCCGTTAACTCGATGTCTTGAGATGGGATGAGAATCTTCACTGTCATTATTCCTCTAATTGAGCTTCTTTTGCGCCTACTGCAGGGTGGTAAAGTTCAGAGCCAGTATCACGGAACTCTTGTGATTTTTGACGCATTCCCTCCAACGGGTTATCCAGCATCTTAATCTCGATAGCCTGATCAGCGGCTACTTGTTCTGTGTCTTTCGCATACTCTCGAACTTCTTGAGAAATTTTCATCGAGCAGAACTTAGGACCACACATAGAGCAGAAGTGAGCAACCTTGCCCGACTCTTGTGGCAGGGTTTCATCGTGGAAAGAACGTGCTGTTTCCGGATCTAAAGCTAGATTAAATTGGTCTTCCCAACGGAATTCAAAACGCGCTTTAGATAATGCATTATCTCGGATTTGTGCGCCCGGGTGCCCTTTTGCCAAGTCTGCAGCATGTGCTGCCAGCTTGTAAGTAATCAAGCCAGTCTTCACATCTTCTTTGTTTGGCAAGCCTAAATGCTCTTTAGGAGTTACATAACAAAGCATCGCACAGCCGTACCAACCGATCATGGCAGCACCAATACCAGAGGTAATATGGTCATAACCCGGCGCAATATCTGTAGTCAGTGGACCTAAAGTATAGAAAGGCGCTTCATGGCAGTGCTCTAACTGCTCGTCCATGTTCTCTTTAATAAGATGCATAGGTACATGTCCAGGGCCTTCAATGATCACCTGAACGTCATATTCCCAAGCCACTTTAGTCAACTCACCGAGAGTGCGTAACTCAGAGAATTGAGCCTCATCATTGGCATCTGCAATCGAGCCAGGACGTAGGCCGTCACCTAATGACAGAGCAACATCGTACTTCGCACAGATCTCGCAGATCTCGCGGAAGTGTGTGTATAGGAAGCTTTCCTGATGATGTGCAAGACACCATTTCGCGATAATAGATCCACCACGAGAGACAATGCCAGTCACACGTTTAGCCGTCATAGGTACGTAACGAAGCAGCAAACCTGCGTGGATAGTAAAGTAATCAACGCCCTGCTCTGCTTGTTCAATCAAGGTATCGCGCATCACTTCCCAATTGAGGTCTTCAGCAACGCCATTCACTTTTTCAAGCGCTTGATACATAGGAACCGTACCAATCGGCACAGGACTGTTACGCAGGATCCATTCACGAGTCTCGTGGATATTACGTCCAGTAGAAAGGTCCATTACGGTGTCGCCACCCCAGCGGGTTGACCATACTAACTTCTCAACTTCTTCTTCAATTGAAGAGCTTACTGAAGAGTTACCGATATTGGCGTTCACTTTCACTAAGAAGTTTCGGCCAATAATCATAGGTTCTGATTCTGGGTGGTTGATGTTTGAAGGGATAATAGCTCGACCTTCAGCAACCTCTTTACGTACGAACTCAGGGGTGATTTCTTTCGGTAGGTTTGCGCCAAAATTATGGCCAGGATGTTGGTGGTTAAGTTGCTCGTCAGCGAACTTCTGACGTCCCATGTTCTCACGTATCGCTATGTACTCCATCTCAGGAGTGATAATACCCTGACGAGCATAATGCAGTTGGGTAACACATTGATTGTCTGTCGCGCGACGAATTCTAGGTAGGTTTCCGTAACGAAGGTCGTCTAGGGATTCATCTTCTAAACGTTCTTTAGTGTAAACAGAGCTTACATCGTCTAACAGTTCCGTATCACCACGCTCTTCAATCCATTGCTCTCGCAACTTAGGAAGACCGCTATACAGGTCTATTTCGTGTGTAGGGTCTGTGTAAACACCTGAGGTATCGTAAACTTGAATGGGTGCATTAGGTTCGAATACAGGCTCTTTTTTGGTGCCACCAACTAGGCTGTCAGCAAGTGATATTTCTCGTACAGGGACTTGAATGTCCTCTCGAGATCCTTGGATGTAAGCCTTTTTTGAATTTGGGTAAGGTTGTACGGATAAAGAATCAATGAAATTCTTCGCTTCCAGTCTTGCTTGTTTACGACTCGACATAGCATTTTTCCTTGGCTTTTAGCCATTATTTATAGGGATAAAAATGCTTGACGGATTAGATGCTACAAGAGGGATCACGGTAAGAAATACAGTTGTGATCTGGAGATAGATCTCTAGAAGGATTCTAGTTAGATATCTACTCTTGTTCCCTTCGCAGGTATTAGCCTGATCAGGTTCAACGGATCCCGAGTTAACGGTCTCAGCCATATGGCACTCCGACAAGTTCGATCGAGTATATAAAAACGGCTTGGATAAACCAAGCCGAGTTGTTAACAAATCGTAAGAAAGTTTTAAGACTTTATCAAAAGTTGGAAGCCGATCCATGCTGCTGATATGCTGAGAACCACGTTGAGTAGCACATTGAGTCCCATCTTAAAGAAAGCGCCCTGCTGCATAAGAAGCACGTTATCCATCGAAAATGTAGAAAATGTAGTCAGTGCTCCAAGGAAACCAAGACCGATGATCTGTCTCCATGGTTCTGTCGCAACCATCTCATTCTCGAATGCGGCGATGAGCAAGCCCATAATGAAAGAGCCAATCACGTTAACGGTTAGCGTACCATAAGGAAAACCACGCCCGAGCATCACCACACATAACTCTGAAATCAAATAGCGCGAACAAGCACCAAATGCGCCACCAATGGCAATAAAACCTAAAATAGATAACTGACCCATGAATCCTCCCAAATAACAGTCCCTATATTCTAGCTTTACCGCCGATAAAAGCGAGGGTAGAAACTTAGAATTCATGCGCAAAAATCAAACGTTACAGGTGTCACTTAACTTCAATATATCCCATTAGTCCCGTTTTCATGTGCTCAATTACATGACAGTGGTACATCCAACGTCCTGGGTTGTCTGCAACAAATGCAGCTTTAGCTCGGCCGTTTTTTCCAAGTAACACTGTATCGGTATGGAAAGGTTCTTCAATTTTTTTACCATCAAGTTCCAATACAGTAAATGTATGACCATGAATATGAATCGGGTGATGATATTGAGTGACGTTCTTAAGATCGAATATGTAAGTCTTACCTAACTCTAAAGTCGCCAATGGCTCTGGAATATTGTCTTTGCTCATTCCCTCCCATGCACGCTTATTAGTGAGCCAAAACTTAGGCATGAACTTCCCATCTTTAGATACCGGTGATACCGCACCTTCCCACTCAAACACAAAATCGATCTCTTCTGCGTTGACGAGATCTAAGTTAGGCACAGGATTAAGAGGTAATAACGGAAGTGCTTGGCCTTCTATAAGCGTTGAGCCTACGACCTCAAATTCACACAAGGAAAAAGGAAAACGTCCCTTCATTTGAAGGACATTCACTCGCCCACCCACCTTGGGAGCAATAAGCCCAAGATCGACACGCATACCCGGGCCAATTTTATGTTGAGTCAGCTTATAAGGTGTCTTTACAGGGTTACCATCAATGGCAATGACCCATGCTTCTGCCCCTTCAATAGCAATCGGATAGGTAATCGTGTTATCAACATTCGCGATACGCAGCCTAGTCGTTGCGTGCTGCTTCAATTGATAGATAGGTTCATGTATTCCATTGACGCTACTCCACTCTCCTTGCGTGCCCATACGAGCGCTGAGGCGAGGGATCATCAAGTCTTTCCACTGACCTTGTTTGTCGATATGCCAATGTTTAAGCATCAGAGCATGCTCTTCATCGAACTGAACTGGCGTACTCTCTTCGACAATAATGAGCCCGACCAAGCCCATGCCAAGTTGTTTAACGCTGTTCATGTGTGGGTGATACCAAAATGTGCCAGCATCTGGCGGTGTAAACTCATAAATGAATGTTTCGTCTGGCATGATCGGTGGCTGACTTAAGAAGGGAACTCCATCCATTTCGATAGGAATTCTTAAGCCATGCCAATGAATAGTCGTAGGTTCTGATAGCTTATTGGTAAAACGAATTGTGACCTTTTCACCCTGTCGACACCGAATCGTCGGAGCAGGAATCTGTCCATTAAAGGCTAAAACATTAGTACTAAATCCCTTCACCAACTCAGCGGTTGAAGGTTCAGCAGTTAAGTCATAAACATACTTACCTTGCCCATTAACAGACTGCTTCATAGAACAAGCGGGCAAAACAGTTAGTGCAGATATAGCGAGAGATGATTGAATAAACTTACGACGGAAATATCCATATTTGTTGCCTTTAGTAATAACGACCAAAATGTAACAAAATATTGAGAATAATTCTCATAAAGAAGTGGGGTTGTGCTGTCGATTGTTTATAAAAGAAGTAGAAATAAGTAAGTACTTACATTTTTAAGATTGAGCTTTATTAAAGATAGGAATTATCGGCTAAAAATCGAACAAACAGAAAGCAAAAGGCTCCGCATTTCTGCCGGGACGCGTAGTCTGGAGCCTTAAATTTGGCTGAGTGAGCTGAGACTGTACTCAAAATACTCGACTGGGCTGGCGACATAGATCCCAACATCACTTTCAAAAAGTAACAGGTATAAAAGCCCCAGCATTTCTGCTGAGGCTTTAAATATGGCAGGGGTGGAGAGATTCGAACTCCCAACACGCGGATTTGGAATCCGCTGCTCTGCCAATTGGAGCTACACCCTAAAACTTTATCTTACTTCAGATTCGAAAACCTCGCACTAGGCGAGGTTATCGAATAAGTGGCGGAGTGGACGGGACTCGAACCCGCGACCCCCGGCGTGACAGGCCGGTATTCTAACCAACTGAACTACCACTCCGCAGTGGTCAACTCACTAAGTGAGCGTCCATATCTCCAGGTCGGTCAACCTAAAGATTTAATTTAAAGCCTGGCGATGTCCTACTCTCACATGGGGAAACCCCACACTACCATCGGCGCTATTGTGTTTCACTTCTGAGTTCGGCATGGAATCAGGTGGGTCCACAATGCTATGGTCGCCAAGCAAATTTTAAAATTCGGAAAGCTAATCTAAAAGTGTCTCTTCAAACTCATTCAAGGTCTGTCTTTGAGTCCACAAAACCCCTTGGGTGTTGTATGGTTAAGCCTCACGGGCAATTAGTACAGGTTAGCTCAATGCCTCGCAGCACTTACACACCCTGCCTATCAACGTCGTAGTCTACGACAACCCTTTAGGACGCTTATAGCGCCAGGGAAAACTCATCTCAAGGCTCGCTTCCCGCTTAGATGCTTTCAGCGGTTATCGATTCCGAACTTAGCTACCGGGCAATGCCATTGGCATGACAACCCGAACACCAGAGGTTCGTCCACTCCGGTCCTCTCGTACTAGGAGCAGCCCTTTCAATTTTCCAACGCCCACGGCAGATAGGGACCGAACTGTCTCACGACGTTCTAAACCCAGCTCGCGTACCACTTTAAATGGCGAACAGCCATACCCTTGGGACCGACTTCAGCCCCAGGATGTGATGAGCCGACATCGAGGTGCCAAACACCGCCGTCGATATGAACTCTTGGGCGGTATCAGCCTGTTATCCCCGGAGTACCTTTTATCCGTTGAGCGATGGCCCTTCCATTCAGAACCACCGGATCACTATGACCTGCTTTCGCACCTGCTCGAATTGTCATTCTCGCAGTCAAGCGGGCTTATGCCATTGCACTAACCACACGATGTCCAACCGTGTTTAGCCCACCTTCGTGCTCCTCCGTTACTCTTTGGGAGGAGACCGCCCCAGTCAAACTACCCACCAGGCACTGTCCGTAACCCCGATTCAGGGGCCAACGTTAGAACATCAAAACTACAAGGGTGGTATTTCAAGGACGACTCCACCACATCTAGCGACGCGGTTTCATAGTCTCCCACCTATCCTACACATGTAGGTTCAATGTTCAGTGCCAAGCTGTAGTAAAGGTTCACGGGGTCTTTCCGTCTAGCCGCGGGTACACTGCATCTTCACAGCGATTTCAATTTCACTGAGTCTCGGGTGGAGACAGCGTGGCCATCATTACGCCATTCGTGCAGGTCGGAACTTACCCGACAAGGAATTTCGCTACCTTAGGACCGTTATAGTTACGGCCGCCGTTTACCGGGGCTTCGATCAAGAGCTTCGACCGAAGTCTAACCCCATCAATTAACCTTCCGGCACCGGGCAGGCGTCACACCGTATACGTCATCTTACGATTTTGCACAGTGCTGTGTTTTTAATAAACAGTTGCAGCCACCTGGTATCTGCGACTCTCGTCTGCTCCATCCGCAAGGGACTTCACTGATAAGAGCGTACCTTCTCCCGAAGTTACGGTACCATTTTGCCTAGTTCCTTCACCCGAGTTCTCTCAAGCGCCTTGGTATTCTCTACCCGACCACCTGTGTCGGTTTGGGGTACGATTCCTTACAATCTGAAGCTTAGAGGCTTTTCCTGGAAGCATGGCATCAATGACTTCACTACCGTAGTAGCTCGACATCGTATCTCAGCGTTAAAGAAAGTCCGGATTTACCTAAACTTTCCGCCTACATACTTGAACCTGACAACCGTCGCCAGGCCCACCTAGCCTTCTCCGTCCCCCATCGCAATTGTAAGAAGTACGGGAATATTAACCCGTTTCCCATCGACTACGCCTTTCGGCCTCGCCTTAGAGTCGACTTACCCTGCCCCGATTAACGTTGGACAGGAACCCTTGGTCTTCCGGCGAGGGAGTTTTTCACTCCCTTTATCGTTACTCATGTCAGCATTCGCACTTCTGATACCTCCAGCAGCCCTTACAGACCACCTTCAACGGCTTACAGAACGCTCCCTACCCCACATACCCTAAGGTACGTAGCCGCAGCTTCGGTGTATAGCTTAGCCCCGTTACATCTTCCGCGCAGGCCGACTCGACCAGTGAGCTATTACGCTTTCTTTAAATGATGGCTGCTTCTAAGCCAACATCCTGGCTGTCTGAGCCTTCCCACATCGTTTCCACTTAGCTATACTTTGGGACCTTAGCTGGCGGTCTGGGTTGTTTCTCTCCACGACGGACGTTAGCACCCGCCGTGTGTCTCCCGGATAGTACTTACTGGTATTCGGAGTTTGCAAAGGGTTGGTAAGTCGGGATGACCCCTAGCCTTAACAGTGCTCTACCCCAGTAGTATTCGTCCGAGGCGCTACCTAAATAGCTTTCGGGGAGAACCAGCTATCTCCAGGTTTGATTGGCCTTTCACCCCTAGCCACAAGTCATCCGCTAATTTTTCAACATTAGTCGGTTCGGTCCTCCAGTTGATGTTACTCAACCTTCAACCTGCCCATGGCTAGATCACCTGGTTTCGGGTCTAATCCTAGCAACTGTACGCCCAGTTAAGACTCGGTTTCCTACGGCTCCCCTAAACGGTTAACCTTGCTACTAAAATTAAGTCGCTGACCCATTATACAAAGGTACGCAGTCACACCACGAAGGTGCTCCTACTGCTTGTACGTACACGGTTTCAGGTTCTATTTCACTCCCTCACAGGGGTTCTTTTCGCCTTTCCCTCACGGTACTGGTTCACTATCGGTCAGTCAGTAGTATTTAGCCTTGGAGGATGGTCCCCATATTCAGACAGGATATCACGTGTCCCGCCCTACTCGATTTCACTGATTATGATGTGTCGGTTACGGGGCTATCACCCTTTATTGCGAGACTTTCCAGACTCTTCACCTGCATCATTAAAAGCTTAAGGGCTAATCCAATTTCGCTCGCCGCTACTTTCGGAATCTCGGTTGATTTCTCTTCCTCGGGGTACTTAGATGTTTCAGTTCCCGGTTTGCCTCCTGTTGCTATGTATTCACAACAGGATACGTGCTTATGCACGTGGGTTTCCCATTCAGAAATCCCAGACTCAAAAGGTTATTACTACCTAATCTGGGCTTATCGCAAGTTATTACGTCTTTCATCGCCTCTGACTGCCAAGGCATCCACCGTGTACGCTTAGTCACTTAACCATACAACCCGAAAGGGTCTTAGTGTATGGCAACCAACCGGTTTTTGGTTGTCATCAAGAAGGGTTAATTCTTGATAACTGTTTGCCGGACTCAATTGTGAATCAAATAAATTTGATTCGAATACAAGACACTTGAATGTGTTTGTTGTGTTTATCTAATGAAAGATAAACATTGAGAACTTTTAAATTTGATTTGAATTACTCGTAAGTAATCAAATCAGTCAGCTTCCAAATTGTTAAAGAGCATGAGACTTTAAGAACCAGTGTTCTAAAATTCACATTTTCTAAAGACTCTCAGGGTCAAACACACCAACCAACGACAAAAGAAGTGGTTTGGATATGACTATAACCAAGAATATTTAGAGAATGGTGGGCGATACCGGGCTCGAACCAGTGACCCCTGCTTGTAAGGCAGGTGCTCTCCCAACTGAGCTAATCGCCCACGATAGTTTTAATTCCTTCGCGGAGAAAGAATGGTGGGTCGTGCAGGATTCGAACCTGCGACCAATTGATTAAAAGTCAACTGCTCTACCAACTGAGCTAACGACCCAATGGTATCCCGTAGGGAGTCGAACCCCTGTTACCGCCGTGAAAGGGCGGTGTCCTAGGCCTCTAGACGAACGGGACACTGGATATTGAAGAACTTGGGAGTTCTTCGTCTCTTTTACTTTCTAAACCTAATCAATCTGTGTGGACACTCATCGTAAATATCTTCGTATAAGGAGGTGATCCAGCCCCAGGTTCCCCTAGGGCTACCTTGTTACGACTTCACCCCAGTCATGAACCACAAAGTGGTGAGCGTCCTCCCCGAAAGGTTAAACTACCCACTTCTTTTGCAGCCCACTCCCATGGTGTGACGGGCGGTGTGTACAAGGCCCGGGAACGTATTCACCGTGACATTCTGATTCACGATTACTAGCGATTCCGACTTCATGGAGTCGAGTTGCAGACTCCAATCCGGACTACGACGCACTTTTTGGGATTCGCTCACTATCGCTAGCTTGCTGCCCTCTGTATGCGCCATTGTAGCACGTGTGTAGCCCTACTCGTAAGGGCCATGATGACTTGACGTCGTCCCCACCTTCCTCCGGTTTATCACCGGCAGTCTCCCTGGAGTTCCCGACATTACTCGCTGGCAAACAAGGATAAGGGTTGCGCTCGTTGCGGGACTTAACCCAACATTTCACAACACGAGCTGACGACAGCCATGCAGCACCTGTCTCAGAGTTCCCGAAGGCACACCTGCGTCTCCGCTGGCTTCTCTGGATGTCAAGAGTAGGTAAGGTTCTTCGCGTTGCATCGAATTAAACCACATGCTCCACCGCTTGTGCGGGCCCCGTCAATTCATTTGAGTTTTAATCTTGCGACCGTACTCCCCAGGCGGTCTACTTAACGCGTTAGCTCCGAAAGCCACGGCTCAAGGCCACAACCTCCAAGTAGACATCGTTTACGGCGTGGACTACCAGGGTATCTAATCCTGTTTGCTCCCCACGCTTTCGCATCTGAGTGTCAGTGTCTGTCCAGGGGCCGCCTTCGCCACTGGTATTCCTTCAGATCTCTACGCATTTCACCGCTACACCTGAAATTCTACCCCTCTACAGCACTCTAGTTCACCAGTTTCAAATGCAGTTCCGAGGTTGAGCCCCGGGCTTTCACATCTGACTTAATGAACCACCTGCATGCGCTTTACGCCCAGTAATTCCGATTAACGCTCGCACCCTCCGTATTACCGCGGCTGCTGGCACGGAGTTAGCCGGTGCTTCTTCTGTTGCTAACGTCAAGAGATAGCGCTATTAACACTACCCCTTCCTCACAACTGAAAGTACTTTACAACCCGAAGGCCTTCTTCATACACGCGGCATGGCTGCATCAGGCTTTCGCCCATTGTGCAATATTCCCCACTGCTGCCTCCCGTAGGAGTCTGGACCGTGTCTCAGTTCCAGTGTGGCTGATCATCCTCTCAGACCAGCTAGGATCGTCGCCTTGGTGAGCCATTACCTCACCAACTAGCTAATCCCACCTAGGCATATCTTGACGCGAGAGGTCCGAAGATCCCTCTTTGGCCCGTAGGCATTATGCGGTATTAGCCATCGTTTCCAATGGTTATCCCCACATCAAGGCAATTTCCTAGGCATTACTCACCCGTCCGCCGCTCGACGCCCATTAACGCACCCGAAGGATTGTTAGTGTCGTTTCCGCTCGACTTGCATGTGTTAGGCCTGCCGCCAGCGTTCAATCTGAGCCATGATCAAACTCTTCAATTTAAGATTTTGTGACTCAACGAATACTGACTTCAAAACTACTATGTAATTTTAAAGCTATTACCATTCCAACAGAATGGTAATGAATTGACTGTGCCGATTAACTACAAGTAGTTAAACGTATTGGTCACTCAGTTCATTGAAATCAAGTTTGATTCCGAAGAATCTGTTTTATCTAACGATAAAACGTTTTGATATTCATCAACGAGTGCCCACACAGATTGATAGGTTTAAATTGTTAAAGAGCTTTTCCTTTTTGAGCTTCGCTCAAATCGGACGGCCATTTTAGCGATTTAAGTTTTAGTGTCAACCACTATTTTCAAAACTTTTTCAAGCGCTTAGCTTGGCTAATTTGACCTGCTGATTCGTTTTGGTTTCTTACGAAGCCTTCCTGTTTCAACGAGGTCGCATTATAGAGATTTCGATCACACTGGCAAGCCCTTTTTGAAGTTTTTCTTACTTTTTTGATTGTTCGAGCGTTTTTTGTTCAAAACACCCCATTTTCACTAGTATTCCCCTTAATTAAGGGCTTAAGGTGCCTATATAAAGGAGGACTTATGAGTTCAATACGCAGTTATAAAGGAATATCCCCTCAGATTGGACAAGGTGTCTATATAGATACAAGTTCGGTACTGGTTGGTGATATCAAAATCGGTAACGACTCTAGCGTGTGGCCTTTGGTTGCAGCTCGAGGGGATGTAAACCACATCCATATTGGAGAGAGAACTAATATTCAAGACGGAAGCGTTTTGCACGTCACCCACAAGAATGCAGAAAACCCTGAGGGTTATCCTCTACTAATAGGTAATGATGTCACTATCGGACATAAAGTAATGCTGCATGGTTGCACCATTGAAGATCGTGTACTTGTTGGTATGGGAGCTATCGTGCTTGATGGTGTGATTATTAAAGAAGAAGTGATGATTGGTGCTGGTAGCTTGGTGCCGCCTAATAAAGTACTGGAAAGCGGTTATCTCTATGTAGGAAGCCCAGTAAAACAAGCACGCCCATTAAATGATAAAGAGCGTGCCTTTTTACAGAAGTCAGCTGACAACTATGTTCAAAATAAAAACGACTATCTAGACTCTGTGCTTCCAGTCTAAAGCGCTTTGATCTGAATCCGATTAGAGGAGTCATACTCCTCTTCTTCTATTAACTCTTCCGCTAGCTCTTCAATATCGAAACGTAACTCAGAAAAGATAACTAGAGCTTGATCGCCCTCTTTTATCTCTTTACCTGCCAGTCGTGATAATTCTTTAATAGACATGACACATTCAATCAATGCACCCGACTGCTGTGCTGGGAAGATGATTGATTGATTCTCTTCATCCCAATCTTGGATATCCGGAAATAGGATTGATTGATTCATTTTTTATAAATACCTTGTTACATCTCTAGATTTTTACGCAATTCTCTTAAAATCTGTTTTGTTCCAGGACGAAGGCCCCGCCATAGCATGAAGCTCTCAGCAGCCTGCCCTACCAACATACCCAAACCATCATAAGCAGCGTGAACACCTTTATCTAACGCCCACTGATTAAATACCGTCGTTCCAGATCCGTAAACCATGTCATAAACGGAACTATTCGAATTGAAAATAACATCAGAAACTTCCGGAAGTTGTCCGCTTAGACCAGATGAGGTCGAGTTAATAATGACATCAAAGCCCTCATTAACATCACTCAGTCCCATTCCTTTGATGTTTCCATATGAAGAAAACATCTCAGCCAAAAGTTCAGCCTTTGAACTGGTTCGGTTAGCTATCACCAACTGTTGTGGCTTTTGGTCGAGAAGAGGTTGAATAACACCTCGAGCAGCACCACCAGCGCCAAGCAGAAGAACGCGAGCCCCTTCTAGCATAACTTGATGTTGAAGAAGGTCTTGAACTAAACCCTCACCATCGGTGTTATCACCAATGATCTCTCCATCATCGAGCTTCTTAAGTGTGTTTACAGCACCTGCTAGTTCAGCTCTCTCAGTCAGGCGATTGGCAAACTGATACGCATCTTCTTTAAAAGGTGCTGTGACGTTACATCCTCGACCACCTTCGCTAAAAAAAGCTTTGGCAGCAGTGATGAATTCGCCTTGTTCTGGCTGGAGTGCTGTATAGGTAAGTTGTTGGCTGGTTTGGCGAGCAAATAATGTATGAATGAATGGCGATTTGCTTTGCCCAATAGGGTTACCGAAAACGGCATAACGATCTACTTGCTGTGTCATATCCTTACCTAACAGAAATAAAAAAGGGTCATCTATATAGATGACCCTATCACTATCCCTATAAGGAAGGAAGAACTACCAAACTCGAGGTTTTAGGTAGTCGCTATAAAGCAGAGCTTCTGGTGAGCCCGCTTGTGGTTCGTAACGGTATTCCCAGCGAGCCAATGGCGGCATAGACATCAAGATAGACTCTGTGCGCCCGCCACTTTGCAGGCCAAATAGGGTGCCACGGTCATACACTAAGTTAAATTCAACATAGCGACCACGACGATAAAGTTGGAAGTCACGCTCGCGCTCACCGTAAGACGTCTCTTTGCGTCGTTCTACAATAGGTAGGTACGCCGCGGCATAACCTTCACCAACAGCCTGCATGTAAGCAAAGCTCTTTTCAAAGCCCCACTCGTTAAGATCATCAAAGAACAGGCCACCAACACCACGCGTTTCATCGCGATGAGGCAGATAGAAATACTTATCGCACCACTCTTTGTGTTCTTGATACACGTTATCACCAAATGGCGCACACAGATCTTTAGCTGTTTGATGCCAAGACTGGCAATCTTCATCGAAAGGATAGAATGGCGTTAAATCAAAACCACCACCGAACCACCAAATAGGGTCTTCCCCTTCTTTTTCCGCAATGAAGAATCGAACGTTCGCGTGTGAGGTTGGGATATAAGGGTTTTTAGGATGGATAACTAATGAGACACCCATCGCCTCAAACTTACGCCCGGCTAATTCAGGGCGATGAGCAGTGGCTGAGGCAGGCATTGCCTTACCCGCTACGTGAGAGAAGTTAACCCCACCTTGCTCAAATACCGCGCCGTTGGTCATAACACGAGTTCGACCACCGCCACCAAGACGCTCGCCAGGTTCACGCTGCCATGCATCTTCTTCAAACAGTGCAGTGCCATCAGCTTGCTCAAGCTGCTGGCAAATCGAATCTTGTAGTCTCAGTAAAAACTGTTTTACTGCTTCTTTATCAATTGCTGACATCTTTATTCCTTTGCAGGGTTTAACCCTGTCTTAATATTTTTGACGTTTTTGCATCTCTAATTTCACTTGGCTTCTCACGTCCACCCGTTTGACCTTCTAAAATCGCGACTAAGTGTTGGCCCAACTGTTGTTGGACTTCTTCAGTCGTCATACAAGGCGGCTCACCCGTTAGGTTAGCACTGGTAGAGGTTAACGGCTTACCAAATTCACTACACATTCTTTGAACCAAAGGGTGATCCGTCACTCGTACCGCGATGGAATCGAACTGGCCGCTGACCCAGTCTGTTACTTTGGCGCTGGTTGGCATGATCCAAGTAACCGGGCCCGGCCATGTTGCTTTCACTGTCGCTAACTGCGCTTCAGTCAGTTGGCTTTCGTCAATATAAGGCAACAACTGATCGTAACTTGCGGCTATTAGGATCAACCCTTTTTCCATCGGTCGTTGTTTTAAGTCGAGCAGTTTCTTGATGGCTTGTGGATTATCGGGATCACAACCGACCCCAAAAACGCCTTCGGTCGGGTAAGCAATGACTTCACCTTGCTGTAATGCCTGCAATGTATGTTGAAAGTTATCCACGGGGTGCCTCATTAATTCTGTTGTCGAATTCGCTAAGTGTACAAATTATCATTCACTGTGACTAAAGCTATTTGTTTATAAAATGTATCAATTAACAACTTAGACTGACGCAAACGTTTTCCTCAAGCAATTTTACCCGTATAATGCGCGCAAAATATCTAATCACTAATTAAATCGTACCTGAAGGAGTTTGAGATGACTGTCGGTATTATCATGGGTTCTAAATCTGATTGGCCAACAATGAAGCTAGCTGCAGAAATGTTGGATCAGTTTGGCGTGGCGTACGAAACAAAAGTGGTTTCTGCTCACCGCACACCTCAGTTGCTAGCAGACTACGCAACCAGTGCGAAAGAGCGCGGTATTAAAGTAATTATTGCTGGTGCTGGCGGTGCAGCTCACCTTCCGGGCATGGCGGCTGCTTTCACAAGCGTCCCAGTTCTTGGTGTTCCGGTTCAGTCTAAAGCACTGAAAGGCATGGACTCGCTACTTTCTATCGTACAGATGCCAAAAGGTATCGCGGTAGGTACTCTGGCTATCGGTGAAGCGGGTGCTGCTAACGCTGGTATCCTAGCCGCTCAAATCATTGGTACACACAATGAAGAAGTGATGGCGAGAGTAGAAGCGTTCCGCTCTGAGCAAACAGAAACGGTTCTTGCTAATCCAAACCCTGCTGAGGACTAATTCCCATGCATGTTCTTGTGTTAGGCGCGGGCCAACTTGCTCGCATGATGTCCCTAGCTGGGGCACCGCTGAATATTGAAATTTCTGCTTTTGATGTTGGCAGCAAAAATATTGTTCACCCATTAACGCAAGCGATTCTAGGCAACGGCTTAGAAAATGCGATTGAGCGTGCGGACGTCATTACTGCAGAGTTCGAACACATCCCTCACGATGTACTTGAGGTGTGTGAGCGCAGCGGTAAGTTCTTACCGACAACAGAAGCAATCAAAGCTGGCGGTGACCGTCGTCTTGAAAAAGCCCTGTTAGACAAAGCAAACGTGAAAAATGCTAAGTACTACGTGATTAACTCTCGCGAAGACTTTGACGCTGCAATTGCTCACGTAGGCTTACCAATGGTATTGAAGAGCACACTTGGCGGCTACGATGGCAAAGGTCAATGGCGGTTAAAGACATTAGACAATGTTGACACGACTTGGGCAGAAATGGCTGAGTGCATTGCCGCAACAGACAACCAAGCGATAGTGGCTGAAGAGTTCGTTCCGTTTGACCGTGAAGTATCACTTGTTGGTGCTCGTGGCGCTAATGGCGAAATCCAAGTGTACCCACTGGCTGAAAATGTTCACACCGACGGCGTGTTGAGCTTATCGACAGCGATTGATGACATTGAACTGCAAGAGCAAGCGAAAACCATGTTCACTGCCATTGCTGATCGCTTAGATTACGTTGGTGTGCTAGCACTTGAGTTCTTTGATGTTCAAGGTTCACTACTGGTTAATGAGATTGCACCACGTGTTCATAACTCAGGCCACTGGACGCAACAAGGCGCTGAGACTTGTCAGTTTGAGAATCATCTACGTGCCGTATGTGGCATGCCACTAGGCAGCACTAAACTGATTCGTCCAACCGCAATGATCAACATCCTTGGTGAAGATACCCTACCTGACGCAATTCTTGCTCAAGGCGGCTGTCATGTTCATTGGTATGGTAAAGAGAAACGTGCGGGTCGTAAGATGGGTCACATCAACGTGAGCGCTGACTACAACGCAGAACTGCAAAGAACGTTATGCTCATTGGCAGAGATTCTCGACAAACAAGCCTACCCTGCTGTGCATGAGTTTGCTGAGCAGATGAAGTAAGTCTATATTGCTTGATGAATATAGAACGTTTATTGGATATAGAAACGGCGCTCATTGAGCGCCGTTTTTTATTTCTGATCATTCACTTACTGTGATTAGTATGACTACTGAGATTGAATGTGATGACACTTGCGATCAGCACATTGCTTCTTGGTGCCACTGGCTGTTTTCTTCTCAAGTAATAAAGGGAACTGGCACTCTTCACAACGGCCTATAACAGGTGGCTGGTTAACGGCGAACTTACACTTAGGGTAGTTATCGCACGCATAAAAGGTTTTGCCATAGCGAGATTTACGCTCAACCAAATGGCCTCTGCCACACTCAGGGCAAGCAACAAGTGGTTGCTCTTCAGGTTGTTCTTTTGGTTGGTCCAAAGACTCGATGTGATTACACGTTGGGTAGCTGCTACAACCAATGAACATCCCAAAGCGGCCTTGCCTTAATACCAATTCGTTTTGGCATTTAGGACAAGGCACACCCAGCTCTTTCACCACGTGTCCATCGTTTTGATGCAACGGCTTGATGTAATCACAACTCGGATACTGCTTACAGCCTAAAAATGGACCGTGCTTACCATGGCGAAGCTGAAGCTCTCCACCACACTGTGGACATGGTTCATGCTCTAATGCATGTTCATGTGCTGAAAAAAGCTGATTATCAATCTTACTACTCATGACAAGCCTGTGTTAATGCAAGATACCTTGCTCTTTGGTGTACAACAGCTCTTCCATTTGCGTGTAAGCACTTTCATTACCCGGCACATTAAATAGCACCATTAAGATAATCCATTTCAGATCATCTAATTCAAATTCGTTGGTCTCAAGCCCCATCACACGATCAATCACCATTTCACGAATCTCTGTCGTGAGTACGTTGATCTGCTCAAGAAACAGTAAGAAACCTCGACACTCCATATTAATACGTGAAATCTCTCGACTGGTATAAATACGCATCGAGGTATTGGAACACACACTAATCGCCGCTTGGTTCTCGGTATCTTGCAATGCCGCAAGATCTTCTAACCAATGGAGGGCCTTATAAATATCATCTTGGTGAAACCCTGCTCGAAGAAGCTCATCTTCCAGCTCATCTTGATCCACCTGCAATTCAGAATCGCTATGGATGTAGGTTTCAAACAAGTACATCAGTATGTCCATCATCATAGCTTAGCCTCTCCCCTTTCGAATATAGCCACCGGAAACTGCAACAACATGCCCTGAGAGCTCAAGCTCTAAAAGCTGCATCATGACCTCATGCACAGGTATATGGGTTCTCTGTGCCAAAATATCAACGGGTGTCGCCTCTAATCCTACGTTAGCTAACAGCTGTGGAAATGGCAATTGCTCATTTTCACCCTTATTCGGCGTAGGCTCGAACAAACTGGGCTGCTGATCTATAGACCAGTCTAACAGACTCTTTATTTCAATCAGAACATCTTGAGCATTTTGCACCAAACATGCACCAGATTTAATTAAGCTGTTACCTCCGCGACTGGTTGGACTATGAATTGAGCCAGGAAGTGCAAACACCTCTCGGCCTTGCTCCATGGCATAGCGAGCCGTAATCAAAGAGCCACTCTTCTCAGCCGCTTCAACCACTAAGGTTCCTAGCGACAAGCCACTAATAATACGATTACGTCGGGGGAAATGTTCAGGTCTTGGTTTAGCACTTGGTCGAAACTCTGAAATTAGCGCACCATTCTCACAAATTCTATCGGCTAAGTTTCTATGCCGCGCAGGGTAAATGGAATCTAAGCCAGAGCCCAACACTGCGAAGGTCTCCCCTCCTTTATCCAAAGCACCATCATGAGCATAGCCATCAATGCCTAACGCTAAACCACTCGTGACGATCAAGCCATTTTGTACAAACTCTTTAGCGAAGGACTTCGCTGTCTGTAGTCCTTCGAGACTGGCATTACGACTGCCAACCATAGCGATTTGAGGCTCAATCAGTTTTTCAACATGACCTTTAACGAAAAGAGCACTTGGCGCAGAAGCTGTCTCGTTCAGCAGTTTGGGATAATGTGGGCAGTTAGGGGTAATGATGTGATGGTTGGGCTGCCTTGCTTGCCACGCTAAGCAAGCCTCCACTTCTCTTGGGGCTTGCTCTCTTAGATAGGAAATTTGCTTGGCAGACAAACCAAGTGCTTGTAGCTGCTGACTTGAGTAGCCAACAATATTAGAAGGAGGATCAATACTCAGCAAACGAGAAAGGCGCTTGCTACCCAATTGCGGAACAAAACTTAGAGTTAGCCAGGCGCTCAGTTGCTGCTCATTCACTCGGCGTCCTTAACCTCTTCCGTCAAAGCAAGGTCCAAAGGTGATACCGCAAGAATGTCATTACTAACCGGCTTAGAGCTCTGAGTGATCAACGCGAGGCTAAAATGCTCATAAGGGCGAATGACCATCAAACTACCGAATGAGGTACTTGGCAACTGCACCTTATCGCTCGCCGCTGACTCTTTATAGCTATATTCACCCTGCTTACCAAACACCACCGCGCCGCTTTCGCTGAGGGTAAACATAGAGCCTTGGCGAAGATTATCCTGTGAGCCTTTGTTAATAACCACGACCTGATTCTTTACGCTGTATTGGCTCCCATCTAATGAACCCAAGATATTAGCAAACTGACCTACAGCACTAGGCGCTGGATAAAATGTGGTTGATAGGTTTACCTGATCAACGCCAAGTTCCGGCAACACTAGATCGTTAAGTAACACCTCTTGCAGTTGAGTCTCTATCTGCAAGCTACTGAACTCAGCATCCACCTCTTTGAGGTGTGCCGTAGCGACCAAACGCAAAGAGGTCATACTCGCTTGAGGTTGCTGTCGTTGGTAAGTTTCGACAGAACGGTAAATACCCCATTTTTGATGTTGTTGGTTGCCCGAGATAAATAGTCGGTCTTCACCCGATAAGAAGCGTTTGCCATCACTGGTTCCTAATACCCGTTGCGCCGACTCGATATCTTGCTGCTCTACCAAGCGATCAGATTGTAAATACGGCAGAACTAGCCCTTCATTCACGGTAGGTACTGCTTTCTTTTCTGATACACGAATCTTAGGGCTTAGCTTGATGACGGGTTTAAGGCTCAATACAGGCTCGCCATTAATCCAAACCAGAGACAATTTATCTCCGGGGTAAATAAGATGAGGGTTTTCTATCTCAGGGTTTACCTGCCACAACCTTGGCCACAACCACGGGCTATCGAGATACATCGCGGAGATATCCCACAAGGTATCGCCCTTAACCACCACATACGCCTCGGGTGCACCCTGTTTAATGGTTAAAGGTTGAGCACTATTTTCAGCCGTAGCGGCAAACGAAATCGAGGCACAAATAAGAGATAAAGCGGGGAAAAAATGACGCATGACCTAGGTTCCTTGGTCTGAATATATGACATCTGATTAGAGAATTACCTTCAGGATGCTGTCATTTGACCTCTAAAATGTCTAGAATTGAGCCAACAAGGTTTAAGCTGTTTCGGCACAGTTCAATATTTCGAGTGTATATGTCTGTATTACAAGTATTAACATTACCAGATGATCGTCTACGTACCGTGGCGAAACCGGTAAAAGAAGTTACCCCAGAGATTCAAAAGTTCGTTGATGACATGATTGAAACCATGTACGACGAAGAAGGTATCGGCCTTGCGGCAACGCAAGTAGATTTCCACCAGCGCATCGTTGTTATCGATATTTCAGAAACACGTGACGAGCCTATGGTTCTGATCAACCCTGAAATTACTGACAAACGTGGCGAAGATGGTATCGAAGAAGGCTGTCTATCTGTACCAGGCGCTCGAGCTCTAGTACCTCGCGCTGCAGAAGTAACGGTTAAAGCATTAGACCGTGAAGGCAACGAATTCACATTCGACGCTGACGACCTTCTGGCTATCTGTGTTCAGCACGAACTTGACCATCTAGAAGGCAAGTTGTTTGTTGATTACCTATCGCCACTAAAGCGCAAACGTATTCAAGATAAGCTAGCGAAGATTAAACGTTTCAACGAGAAACAAGGTTAATAACCGCTGCTATTACTAAATTAAGAAGGAAGTCTACCTTGAGTCAATCTTTGAGAATTGTCTTCGCAGGTACTCCGGATTTCGCCGCCCGTCATTTGGCGGCGTTGTTGTCTTCGGAGCATGAAGTTATTGCTGTTTACACACAGCCAGATCGTCCAGCAGGCCGCGGTAAAAAACTGACTGCGAGCCCAGTAAAAAACATCGCACTTGAAAACAATATTCCGGTTTACCAACCAGAAAATTTCAAGTCAGATGAAGCTAAGCAAGAGCTAGCAGATTTGAATGCTGACATCATGGTTGTTGTCGCTTACGGCTTGCTTCTTCCACAAGCGGTATTAGATACGCCTCGCTTGGGTTGTATTAACGTGCATGGTTCTATCCTACCGCGCTGGCGTGGTGCTGCTCCGATCCAACGCTCTATCTGGGCGGGCGATAAAGAGACTGGCGTGACGATCATGCAGATGGATATCGGCCTAGATACTGGTGATATGCTCAGCATCACAACGCTACCAATCGAAGCAACAGACACCAGCGCGTCAATGTACGAGAAGTTAGCTGGCCTTGGTCCTAATGCTCTTGTTGAGTGTTTAGCTGACATCGCTTCTGATAAAGCCGTTGCTGAGAAGCAAGACGACGAACTTGCCAACTACGCGAAGAAGCTAAGCAAAGAAGAAGCGAAAATTGATTGGAATGACAGTGCAGAACACATAGAACGTTGTGTGCGCGCTTTCAACCCATGGCCAATGAGTCACTTTGCAGTTGTTGATAGCAGCTCTAATGATGAAAAAAGCATTAAAGTTTGGCAGACACGTGTTGATGAAGAATCAGCATCTGCGCCAGCTGGCTCAATCATCAAAGCAGATAAGACTGGTATTTATGTTGCGACTGGCGACAAAGTACTAGTATTGGAACAGCTACAAGTTCCAGGTAAAAAAGCCATGTCAGTTCAGGACATCTTGAACTCACGTGCAAGCTGGTTTGAAGTTGGTACTCAACTCTCTTAACCGCTTTAAAGCTACTCAATATGTACTTCAAAATGTGTAGCTTATAAAAACACAGTTTAGAAAACCTTTACGAGGGCAGAGATGCCCTCATGTATTCAAATAAATATTCGGTACCCCTCATGAATGTTCGCGCTGCTGCTGCAAATGTCCTATTCCAAGTTGTCGACAAAGGCCACTCTCTTTCACACGCTCTCCCTGCGGCTCAAAAAACGATCCGTCCGCGAGACCATGCTCTACTGCAAGAGATTTGCTACGGCGCACTTCGTTACCTGCCTCGCTTAGAGTCAATCGCTAACGAACTGATGGAAAACTCGCTTAAAGGTAAAAAGCGCGTCTTCCACCATCTGATCTTAGTAGGCATTTACCAGTTGAGCTTTATGCGCATTCCTTCGCATGCTGCTGTTGCTGAAACTGTTGAAGCAACCAAAACACTGCGCGGCCCAAGCCTCAGTGGTTTGATCAATGCAGTGCTTCGCAGCTATCTGCGCGATCAAGAAGAGCTAGATGAGAAAGCAGTTAGCCACAATGCGGGCAAATACAGTCATCCAAGCTGGATCCTAAAAATGCTTCAAGAAAGCTACCCAGATCAATGGGAGCAATTGGTTGAAGCAAACAACAGCAAGGCACCAATGTGGCTGCGTGTAAACCGCCAACACCACACTCGTGACGAGTATGTTGAACTGCTTAAAAACGAAAACATTGAATACACACTGCACCCTGAAGCGGCTGATGCCATAAAATTAGCGTCACCTTGTGATGTTACTTTGCTTCCTGGTTTCGACCGAGGCTGGGTATCAGTACAAGACGCTGCAGCTCAACTTTCTGTTGATTACCTAACACCAAAAGATGGTGAGCTAATCCTTGATTGCTGTGCTGCTCCTGGCGGTAAAACTGCGCACATTCTTGAACATACTCAAGACACTGAAGTGGTTGCGATTGACAGTGATATTAAACGCCTAGACCGTGTTTACGATAACCTTGAACGCCTACAACTACGTGCCGACGTAATCTGTGGTGATGCTCGCTACCCTGAAGAGTGGTGGACGGGCAGTCAGTTCGACCGCATCCTACTTGATGCTCCGTGTTCAGCGACTGGTGTAATTCGCCGTCACCCTGACATTAAGTGGCTACGCCGTGCATCTGATATCGATGCACTAGCAGAGCTACAAAGCGAGATCTTGGATGCAATGTGGCGCCAGCTAAAAGAAGGTGGCACCATGGTTTATGCGACATGCTCTATCACACCACAAGAAAACGTGCTGCAAGTGAAAGCATTCCTAGAGCGTACCGAGAACGCAACGCTGGTTGGGTCTGATATCGAGAAACCGGGTCGTCAAATACTGCCTGGTGAAGAAGATATGGATGGCTTCTACTACGCAGTTCTAGTAAAACAGGCATAACAACTAACAGCGGCTAAGAATTTATTTCTTAGCCGCTGTTTCTTTCTAGTGCTTTATCAAAGCGAAATGAGATCACTAGAATTACAACGGCAAAAAATAAGAGAAAGGCTATGAAGATCATTATTCTAGGTGCTGGACAAGTTGGCGGTACCCTTGCTGAAAACCTAGTAGGTGAAAACAATGACATCACGATCGTCGACCGTAATGCCGACAGACTGCGTGAACTTCAAGACAAATATGACCTTAGGGTTGTAAACGGTTATGCCAGCCACCCGAACACACTACGTGAAGCGGGCGCGCAAGATGCCGATATGTTGGTTGCCGTAACCAACATGGATGAAACCAACATGGCCGCATGTCAGGTTGCCTTCTCTCTGTTTAACACACCGAACCGTATTGCCCGAATCCGCTCTCCACAGTATTTAGAAGAGAAAGAAGCACTCTTCAAATCAGGTGCGATTCCGGTCGATCATTTAATTGCGCCAGAAGAACTCGTCACTAGCTACATCGAACGTTTGATCCAATACCCAGGCGCATTGCAGGTTGTTAGCTTTGCAGAGCAGAAAGTAAGCCTAGTTGCAGTAAAAGCCTACTACGGTGGCCCACTGGTTGGTAACGCACTATCTGCTTTGCGTGAACACATGCCTCACATCGATACACGTGTTGCTGCTATTTTCCGTCAAGGTCGCCCTATTCGCCCACAAGGCACTACCATCATTGAAGCCGATGATGAAGTTTTCTTCGTCGCAGCAAGTAACCACATCCGCTCAGTAATGAGTGAGCTGCAACGCCTAGAGAAACCGTACCGCCGCATCATGATTGTCGGTGGTGGTAACATTGGTGCAAGCTTGGCAAAACGCCTAGAGCAGAGTTATAGCATCAAGCTTATTGAGCGCAGCTACACTCGCGCCGAGAAGCTATCTGAAGAATTAGAAAACACCATCGTATTCTGTGGTGATGCAGCCGACCAAGAACTACTAACCGAAGAGAACATCGATCAGGTGGATGTGTTTATTGCACTAACCAATGAAGATGAAACCAACATCATGTCAGCGATGCTGGCTAAGCGAATGGGTGCCAAGAAAGTAATGGTACTGATTCAGCGTGGTGCTTACGTCGATCTTGTTCAGGGTGGTGTGATTGATATTGCGATATCTCCACAGCAAGCGACCATTTCTGCGCTACTTACTCACGTTCGTCGTGCTGATATTGTTAACGTATCATCTCTACGTCGCGGTGCTGCAGAGGCGATTGAAGCCATTGCTCACGGTGACGAAACCACCTCTAAGGTTGTTGGCCGAGCAATTGGCGACATAAAACTGCCACCGGGTACCACCATTGGTGCGATTGTTCGCGGAGAAGAAGTACTTATCGCACACGATAGAACCGTAATCGAACAGGACGATCACGTAGTGATGTTCCTAGTGGACAAGAAATACGTACCTGATGTTGAGTCTCTATTCCAACCGAGCCCCTTCTTCTTATAGCCTTGTTCTCGTAAGTTTCTTCTCACAACCTTCTTCTTGTGAAAACGACGCTTCGGCACAAAGCGGTGGTCTATTAAGCTATGGTCAACTTTCGTCCGATATTATTAGTGATTGGGTTAGTGTTATCAAAACTCGCCCTTTTCATGTACATCCCCACATTGGTTGCCTTCTTTACTGGCACCGGTGGCTTTCTCGAGTTTGGTCAATCGGTAGTGATCACGCACATTGTGGCGTTTATCTGCTTGAGCTTAGGCCGCTCCGCTAAGTTTCGATTAGGGGTGCGGGATATGTTCCTTATCACCTCTTTGGTTTGGACAATTGCCAGCGCCTTTGCCGCACTGCCGTTTGTGTTCATTAACCACATCAGCTTTACAGACGCCTACTTCGAAACCATGTCGGGCATCACCACGACGGGTTCAACGGTATTAAGTGGCTTAGACAGCATGGCACCAAGCATTCTACTATGGCGATCCATATTGCAGTGGCTAGGTGGCATCGGCTTTATCGTAATGGCGGTAGCAGTACTGCCAATGCTCAACGTCGGTGGTATGCGCCTGTTCCAAACTGAGTCTTCCGATTGGTCAGATAAAAGCAGCCCACGAGCGAAAACAGTCGCAAAAAACATTGTGGCGGTTTATTTAGTACTGACAGGCTTGTGCTTGGTGAGTTATCTATTTGCGGGAATGAGCGTCTTTGATGCCATCAATCACGCATTCACAACGCTCTCAACTGGCGGTTACTCGACCTCAGACAGCTCAATGAATCACTTCTCTAACAGCGCCCACTGGGTCGGAACTGCGTTCATGTTCCTTGGTGGCCTGCCATTCTTACTGTTTGTCAGTGCACTTCGCGGCCGAAAGCTCTCATTACTCTATAAAGACGCGCAAGTCAGAGGCTTCACTTACCTATTCTTAGTCACCAGTGCTGTGATCTCCACATGGTTGGTAATGAGAGATGGTTATAGTGTGATGGATGCTCTGCGTGTCTCGATGTTCAATATCGTATCAGTCGTCACCACAACCGGTTTTGGCTTAGAAGACTTCACCGCATGGGGCGCACTACCAACCACACTGTTTGCCTTTCTAATGATGGCAGGAGCCTGTTCAGGTTCGACTTCCGGTGGTATTAAAATCTTCCGCTTCCAGATCGCGATGACCATGCTCCACAAGCAAATGATGAAGCTAATTCATCCATCAGGTGTGTTTGTTCAACGATACAACCAACGCCCTGTCAGTGACGACATCGTTCGCTCATTAGTCGCATTTGGTTTGATGTTCTTTATTACCATTATCTTCATCGCTGGTTGCTTGAGTGCGATGGGATTAGACCCGATAACAAGCATCTCGGGTGCGATTACAGCTGTAGCCAACGTTGGCCCAGGCATGGGTAGCGTGATCGGCCCAACGGGTAACTTTGCACCACTACCAGACGCTGCTAAATGGTTATTAAGCTTAGGTATGTTGATGGGCCGACTTGAGATACTGACGCTAATTGTTCTATTTTTCCCAGCCTTTTGGCGACGCTAATTACGCGAATTTTTAAGGAAACACAGATGAAATCATACCTACTTATCGCAAGTGCACTGCTTAGTAGCTCTGCATTCGCCGACCAAATGGTGACTCTACCTGATGGTAAAGAGATCTTACTGAAAGACGATTTCACATGGCAATATCATAACAAGGCTTCGTCGAACGGAGAGCCTGTACTAAAAAGTATCCCAATAGCCAAAAATACGCGCGGTACTACAATCATAATTGGAGATACAAAGCCAAGCTTACAGGTTTCTAAATCAGGTGTGGATGTTTTGATTGGGGCTGGACTCTACGAAAATGAACAGCTGATTCTGCCAATTTCAATTACTAACCAAAGTACACAAGCGGTAGTGTTAGTTACCTTAGAAGTTACGGTCTACTCACCAACGGGTGAGCTACTTCATCAAGAAAGCATTAATACATGGCAATCTATCAAACGTATGGCGGACACTTATCTTCGCCCACAAACCTCTGCCGAAGGTAAATACCTCGCGATTGATGTGGCTAAATACCCAGAGTATAAAATCGATGTCGAGATTACTGACGTTTCAACACGCTAATTTGACCTAGTGTTGTGACGGCTAAACTGGCGTCACATACAGATAAATAGCGAAGAAATGGCAAGCGCAGCCCGCCAATACAAACAAGTGCCAGATGGCATGGTTATAAGGGATGCGTTTTGCCACATAGAAAATCACACCCAGCGAGTAAATCACCCCGCCAACCGCCAACAACACCAGGCCACCTATATCGATGTTCATCGCCAATTGATAAACCACAACCAAAGATAGCCAACCCATCGCTAAATAAATGAACAGCGATAGACGCTTAAATCGGTACACGAATGCTATCTTCATGATAATACCGACCAACGCAATTCCCCAGATAACCGCCATCAAACCCATTGCGAGTGGGGTTCTTAAACCGACCAATAAAAAGGGCGTGTAGCTGCCTGCGATCAGTAAGTAAATCGCACAATGGTCGAGAGTTTTCAGTAAGCGCTTGGTTTTTTCTGTGGTGATCGAGTGGTAAAGCGTAGAAGCAAGAAACAGAAGGATAATGCTGCTGCCATAGACCGTCATGCTGGTAATAGTCAGCATGTCAGCTTGATAGTCAAACGCACGAATCAGTAGCAGGATTAAACCAACCACACCAAGCACTACGCCTAAGCCATGAGTTATCGCATTAGCGCGTTCTTCGATGTCACTGTATTCGCTCGCCGATGATGCAGACATGATTATCCTACTAGAGTAAATGTTCGATTAGACTAGTATTACACATTAAGCTTACACGTGTAAGCTTAAATTTTTATGACAAAATGACTTCTAAAATGTGCGACAAAGCTGACCGTTGTGACTAGGTAAATATATGCGATTCAGCTAAGACGCGCTTTCTAAATACTCGACCACCATCTTACCGGCATCTTCTGGTGAGGTATCAAGCGGGACGCTCAATTGGCGTTGTAGCTGACCAATACCAAGCAAGCTCGCTAACATGCCTTTGGCACCATCACGATTTCTATCGATCTCAAACCACAGCTTGAGCTCTGTTTCATCGTGATGTGCAACCACCTCCAATTCACGCCACCGGCCATGATAAGGGCCAGTCGTCGGAACAAATTCGAACTCTTGCACAAACGGTAACTCAAAACCTTCCACCGCTTCACACTCGACTTGGCGAATGCGTAGCCCTTGAGCTTCTAGTTCGTTAAAGATGCCATCGAGCAATGGATCAGGACGAACCGTTAAAACGTCCTTATCAGACGGATCGATTGCCATCGCAATATCGAGTCCTGTCTCCAGCCACACCTTTGAATCACCAATCGTAACCGGTGTATTCAGCGGCACATCAAACTCACATTCAAAATCTCGAGTTTCTCCCGGCTGAATAACAAAGGCATACGGTAGGCTCCATTTGGCCAACGAGTATGTTTGGTGCATTCGACGTTTATGACCGCCCTCTTGCCTTTGCGAGTTCATGGTGACCTCTTTGACGTAACGACAGCACAAGTTGAGATCGATGTTGTCGATCTCTTGCGGCTGAGCGCCACCATAGACATGCACAATAATGCTCGCCTTCTTACCTGGGTAAAGCACTTCCTGTTGCAATACAGAATCCACCTTGGCAGATCCAATTCCAAAACTTGCTAACGTTTTCTTTAAGAACGACATATGCACCTCCTTTAAAGCATCATCTTAAGCCTGAAAGAGGTTCAAACTCAAATATACTGCTCACACTATTTTAGCTCTAATATCGTTTAATTATCACTCAGGCGTCGATCGATAACTGAGATAATGATAATCTAAGCCTTGATATGCATGCATATCATTATCCTGATTTATTTTTCGGATTGGCGAAAGCCAGACGAGTGACTCTTCAAGTAATTGAAGCGAAGCTCATGATAAGTCAGGCCATTAGATTGGCAATGGATATGCCTGACCGTTAGGTAAATTAATGCGCCCAACAGCTGTCAGGTTCTCGCACACCAACCGTAGTGCGATGCGTCGTCGTAGTGGCTTTGTTGCTGCTCCAACGGCTAAGAAATTGGCTCCTACAATGACTCTCGTTCAGAAGACTGCTTTATTAGCACCGACTGCAACAAAAGTAATTAAAGCCGCTTAACGAAAAGCGCAGTTTTTACTGCGCTTTTTTCTTGCCCCGTCCCGTCTTGCAATGTCTTTACACATTGGTATTCCCTACCCGATTTGATACCTTAGCCACAAATCATTATAAAATTTGTGGAGAAGTAAAGTATGAAGTGTCACCGCATTGAGGAACTACTTGAACTGATGGAGCCTGAGTGGCAGAAAGATCAAGAGCTTAACCTATTAGAGTTCATCATTAAGCTATCAAAAGAAGCGGGCTACCAAGGTAAGCTTGAAGACCTGACTGATGATGTTCTTATCTATCATCTAAAAATGCGTAATAGCGAAAAAGATGAAATGATCCCAGGTCTGAAAAAAGACCAAGAAGATGACTTCAAAACAGCGATTCTTAAAGCGCGCGGTATCATCTAACCGGCTCAAAACAATCAAACAGACTTTCAATAAGCGACCACTCGGTCGCTTATTTTGTTTCTGTTCGCTATTTTTTCGTCACAACTGTTACCACTTTTGTTGTTAAAGGTTGATTGCGTTAAAGAAATGACAACAAGATTGCCGTTATAATCGCCACCCATAAGAATCTTCTAAAATAATAAGAGTCAGTGCTAAGTCAGCCCATGCACCAAACTCGAAGCTTAGGTTCTCTAACACCATATTTTAAAGCAATGTCGTCAATACTCTCGCAGAAGGGTATAGCCACCAAAAGGATAGTCCATGAGTCAGGATAAAATCGATATCAAAGATGTGACTCCTAAAACCTTTAATCCCAAGACACATAAAGGTAATGGAGATCGATTTAACCCAAGTAACCGCATCTATGTGCGAGAAAGCAAAGGTAAATTCCAACAGCTACGCCGCTATGGCGGTTGGTTCTTACTTTTACTTTTTGCGCTTATCCCATGGATTCCATTTGGTGAACGACAAGCGATCTTGCTCGATATCGGCAGCCAACAGTTCAACTTCTTTGGTACAACTCTGTACCCACAAGATCTGACGCTACTCGCCATCCTATTCATGATTGCGGCGTTTGGCTTATTCTTCATAACCACCTTCTTAGGACGAGTCTGGTGTGGCTATTTGTGCCCTCAAACCGTCTGGACCTTCATGTACATTTGGTTCGAAGAGAAACTGGAAGGCGCGGCTAACAAACGTAAGAAGCAAGATTCAAACAAACTCACCGCCAATTTGGCGATCAGGAAAACACTCAAACACATCGCATGGTGGGCTATTGCTATCGCAACCGGCCTCACCTTCGTTGGCTACTTCATTCCAATCAAAGAGTTGGTGGTTGGCTTCTTTACCTTTAATTCCACTTTTTGGCCTGTGTTTTGGGTACTGTTCTTCGCGGGTTGTACTTATGCTAACGCGGGTTGGATGCGCTCGATAGTTTGTCTGCACATGTGTCCGTATGCGCGTTTCCAATCGGCTATGTTCGACAAAGATACCTTCATTGTTGGCTATAACACCGAGCGTGGTGAAAGCCGTGGTCCTCGTTCACGTAAAGTGGATCACAAACAACTCGGCTTAGGCGACTGTATTGACTGTAATTTATGTGTGCAAGTTTGCCCTACCGGAATTGATATTCGTGACGGTCTACAATACGAGTGTATTAACTGTGGCGCGTGTATCGATGCCTGCGACAACACGATGGAACGCATGGGTTATGAGAAAGGCCTGATCAACTACACCACCGAGCATAGGCTTGAGGGGCACTCAACCAAGGTAATGCGTCCTAAGCTGCTAGGCTATGGAGCCATTTTGATTCTTATGCTTGGTTTGTTCTTTGTCCAAATAGCGAGTGTAGATCCTGCTGGGTTAAGCGTACTGCGTGATAGAAACCAGCTGTTCAGAATCAATAGCCAAGGACTTGTTGAAAACACCTACACCCTAAAAGTGATCAACAAAACTCAGCAAGAGCAAGAATATAAGCTTGATGTGAGTGGGCTTCCAGAATCGATCTGGTACGGTAAGCAAACCATTACCGTAGAACCAGGCGAGGTTCTGAATCTACCTATCAGTTTGGGAGCCGATCCAGAAAAACTGAGCTCACCAGTTTCGACAATTCAGTTTATACTCTCGGATAATGAAGAGTTTACGATGGAAGTCGAAAGCCGCTTTATCAAGAAGCTCTGATACCAGTAACCTTAATGGTTGGTATAACACCCCAATAAATGGAAAAAGGCTCAGTAATGAGCCTTTCAATGAAGATTAAGTCATTGTTTTTAAATTAAAATAAAAACAGAAAAACCACAAAATGACCACTAGCAATAGTGGGCTTTCTTTTTAACTCTTTGGAGCACTCCCCCAAAGCAACGAAGTATCATTTCCTAATAAGCCAGCCACATAATCTATACCGCCATGCTTAACGGTAAGAAACACACCGCTATACGTACCATTCATTGAAACTTGAGCACATGACACAGCGTTTGCGTTGTTTACATTGAAATACGCGCCGTTACGCACAAGGGTTCCTGTGATTGTACAAATACCATTTACAGCAAAAGAGCTATCAGCATTGATTGTCCATGTACTACCATCGTTAAGATTTGTATGAGTACCTACAATCTCAGATAGTTGCAAAGAATCAGACGTTTTATCCATTGAGTACGCTAGATTGCTTCCATTAAAAACCGCAGTCAGTGACACAGAATTACCCGTAAAATTAGCAGTCATTTCCTGACTACTACTTTTAAGGAAACTTGATGTATCAGCGTACGTTACGCCCTTAGTTTTCATCTGCTTTTCTGTCGTGGTTGCACTATCAGTAAAGTAAACACCATTATTTGCAAAGTCACCCACCACCAAATTATTAGCAGAACGCGAAGAGTCGATTACCATCACAGCTAAATCCGCAGTGTTGACATAAATCCCACTGCCCGAAAATGAACTAGAACTACTAGGGGTAGAGCTTCCCCCGCCCCCACCACCACAACCGACCAGTGATACAGACGCTATTAAACCAACGATTAAGCCTTTATTTTTCATTTGTTCATTATCCCTATTTGCATATGCGCACAAAATAGTATCAAACAAAAATAATAAAGCCCACTTAGGTTAGTGGGCTTTATAAAACTAAAAGACTTTAGTTTCCAATCGGATAAGTCGGTTGTTATGTCGCCAGAATATAGCAACGATGATTAACATTGAGGGAGGCAAGCCCATTGACGTGAGATACTGGAATAGCTCAACCATTTACACCCCCTAAACGTTTTTGCAGCCAATGCTCAAAGGCAACCCGCACCATTCGACGAAAACCGAACGTATCAACGTAAATCATCCCTAGCGCATACCAGTAATATTCTGGTACACCACCCAATGCAGCAAAACCCGCATCAACGATATGCGCCCAATCAGGGATAAACGATAGCCCTAGCGGTAAGGTGGTCAGAATCAATAGATATTCATCTTTCCAGCCTCTCTGCTTAATGCTCAGTTCATCCAATTTCGCCGCTGATTCATCACCGGATTGCAGTCGCTTGATTTGAGCGTCTAACTTAGCTTGCTCTAGCTTGTCGTCACGCTCTTGCGCCTTGTGCTTTGCTTCCTGCTTTTGCTTAAAGTACCCGACCCCCTCAGTGAAAAGGGAGGTAATTAATCCAATCATAGCCAACCTTGCTTCTTTAAGAATTTGATTGTGTAAGCCGCTACCACCGCACCAACAACGGTGACGGCGATTCGTTTCGCGTCACCTTTGTTCATCATCGGTAAACAGCCTTATCCAGTTCGATGTGTGGACCATCTTTAAAAGACTTCCAATCACCACCCCACTTGATAGGCACACCCAATTCACGAGCGGCCTGTTTAAACGCCCAACTTACTTGCTCGTAATAGCTAAAGCCCCAAGTCACTTTCCCGTTTTCGTCATAAACAACAAAATCGATGGCATGGCCTGTTTGGTGTCGACTCTTACGAGAATAACCGTCCAGTTGGCTTGCACCTTTTTTGAATAGAACGTTTTGTTCTTCCGCTGTACGTTTGCCAGAGGTGATACCAAAATCAAACGGTGAAAGCTGAATAGCGCGATGAACCACGGCTTTTAAATCTCGGTGAACCCCACCCATTCGAGCTTCACTACGTGCTGATAGCACCCATTTAGAAACGGTTTCTTTTTTCATAAGTAATAGCCCTCCAACGGCTAAACAGACGCTTGCGGCAATGATGGTTTTTGAGGCCATACCACATCTTCCGGATTGCTGTAGGTTTGAGGGATATCGCGTAGAGCTTGGCGATACTGTCGGAATGGCGCTTCACTGAAACCTGCATCAATAGCAGCTTCTAAAAGTGTGTCTGCAACTTTTAGCTTACCTTCTCGTATTGCGCGAATTTCAGTCCAACGCGAAGCTAAAACTAAGTCATTGTCTGCTATATCGTGAGTAATAATTTCCATGGTTATTTGCTCCAGTTTACAGGGCTATCATTGAACACATTTACAGGTGGGCGGGCGCAACTCGCGTCATACTCTGCGTCGACTCGAAATACTCGGGTCGAGCCAGCTTGGTGTCGCGTATCTGCTTTAACTGTCAGTCGAGCGATTCCTGAATCTCTTCCTTGCCCAATATCTCGTAGGCTAATCGGAATAATCTGCCCTTCCATATCCTTGGTAATTAGAACTTCACGGTCACCGCTTGGCTGAGAAATGAATAAACAAATACCTTCGCGCCCAGTTGTCTTCTTTACTTCAAGAACACCGGAGACGGAGTCATAAGCACACGTTCCTGTGAAAACGAAATGGTCTAAGTAGCTGCTAGAAGCCATACCTCGGTGCGTCTGATAAAACTCGATTCGAAAAGAGTTGCCATATTTACCAAACCCGCCGTTTGCAACAAATTCAATCAAATTAAAGTAAGATGTAGGTATGGTTGGGTCAGCTACATTAGGGTGACTAGGGTCTAAGTTCGCTCCTTTTTTATAACCACCATTCGCAACGGTATGCCTCAGTGAATAGACCTTTTTTCCGCCAACGTTATAAACGTTAACCCCATTAATCACTTCCATAACAGCTTTGGTAACTGCGTTCATCTGACCTTGATAGCCAGAAAGCTTACTGTTGAATGAATTTGTAAAGCCTGCGACTTTTCCATCAAACACATTTACGAAGCTTGTAATTTTGCTATCAAACTGCGTTTGCATGGTTCGAATAGCACCGCCCTTGATGCTATCTAGTAGGTTTCGGGCTTCGGTCACCAGTTGCCCGATTGCCGTAAAATCACTCATTGAGTTCTTTCTCCATTTCTTCCGCTACGTTCTGCAGACGCGGCAACGTATTCGCTGCAACACTGTCGGCCAGTTCGTGAACGTCATTATCTGAATTGAAAGCGTGGCGTTGTAATGAGACTACCGCCGAGCTTAGTGATACCTGATTGCTGTATACGCCGCGCATCATTTCCAACGCGTCTACCTGTTCAGGTTGTAGGTTCTTTAAGTGTTCAGTGAGCGGGTCGTATTTAACGACCGCTCGACGTGGCATGAGGTGACTCATCGGTGCACCTCCATCATTGCCAGTTTTAAAGGTTGATTTGAGTTGTTGTACGCCCAAAGCTCACCACCACCCGTAATCGTAATTCCTGCGGGGGCTTGTCTGTCCCCCATAACCGGAAGCCCGACCACGGCAGAAACATTGCTATCACCAATCATCGCTTCTACTTCCGTATCGCTAATGTTTTGGATAATCGCCTCTAGTCGTGTAACTGAGGCATTGAACAAACGTTTCTTTTCATTAGGGTTAATAAGCAAATGGTCACGACTGATAAAGCGTTGCGCCGTTTCTTGTCGAGTGGTCACGATTGAACGAATCTCACTGACTGCCAACGATTGAGCAAACTTCACCTGTGCAGGTGGGGTGGTTTTTAGATCACGTTTAGTGAGTTGGTACACCACTCGAATTGACACTGCATGAGGGTTAGAAATTTCAAGCTCTTTAAAGCTTTCAATATCTAACGTATCTCCCGCATCAACACGAATTTGTTCGCCGTTATCACTGCGAACATAGAGGTACTCTTGAGATTCACGGACAATCAGCCACTTATCAGAACCCACACCAAAACGTTTAACTTCATTAGCCTGTAAGGTTAGCTGTTTCATTTAGCCCCCTTAAAGGCCGTTGCGACCATTCCCACACCTGCTGCCACTGCAACTGCAATCGCAACTTTTGACATTTCTCCAGCACTGCCTGTTTGACTGCGAGAGGCGGTATTTTCTGCCATAAGCAAAGCGGCGCGGGCGTTCTCTCCCGATTGCGCCGCCATAGACTTAATGGCGGACGTTGTGTCTGCGCTGTTCATGCGCATACTGTCCAATGCCTTTTCTGTCACTTTGCGGTTGCTCTCTAGCGAGCTATCACCAAAGGCGAGTGCTTTTGATAGTGATTCCTGCCCGTTATCCAGCGCAGCTTTGGTCACATTCTCATTGCTGCTCAGTGCGGCCTTGCTGACGTTCTCATTGGATTGAATCGCATCAGAGCCAAGGCTTACCGCCTCCTTAATGGCGGCGGTATTGCTGTCTAGTGCGCTCTTGGTGATTTCGGTTGCCTTTTCCATTGCGGCATGGTCGGTCATGGTGATATCACCAATGTTCCCATTTACGCCCGAAATAACAACACCAAGGTTATCCCCACTAATGGCACTGGTGCCGCTAGTGTTGGTTGTGTTTGTAACGTTCTTACTTGAACTACTGCCACCGCCACCCATTAGCACCCCTCCCATGCGAGTGATAAAACCGATTCATGCTCTGTCTTATCTGCAACAACGAAACCAAACGCTTTAAGGATGCGTTCCATCCCACGACGCACCGTGTGATATTTAATTGAGCGATAACCTTGAGACTTCACCGCTTCAATAATGCAAGGAGCCGCTTTCACTAACCCCTTACCTGTCATAGCCAAAATCAAATACTCGTTATCACTGGTAACCAAACCAACAAAACGAACAGAGACACCCGCACCTTTTAAGTGGTAAAAGCTCGCCTGTTTATTACTGACTGCTTCACAACAAAATTGATATTCAGCCTTGGCACAATGCACCCCGTTAAATGCGGATTTAATCAGGGCAAATTGTGCTTTGATGTCAGCGCGAGTAGGTTTAATTAACATGAAATTCATTTCTTAAACGCCACCCACGCAATACCAAGAGCCAACAAGACAAACGGCAGGTTTTGAGCAAGGCTTTGCCCCGCACTCCCACCAAAATTGATAGCACCATTACGAATGCCACCAATCGAGTTAGTCCCTGTTGCCTCACTAGGGCCAGCCGAACCACCTCCAGCACTGATAGGCATAGAACCGCCCGCGCTTAAACCGCCGCCGATACCCGGTATCATTTGCCCCCCTTAATGACTCGATAAGCCACATAACAGCCGCCACTTACCGCCGCGACTTTTAATAATTTCGTTGCACCTGAACCAGACCAAAAGCCCGCCCCAAATCCAACGCCGCCCGCAACCAGAGGAAGAAGCACAATCAATGGCATGCTTCCCCCTTACTTTTTCACTGCAATAACCAACACCGTAAGCAATAACGCGACACCCAAACCGCCACCGACATACAACAATGTTTTGTCAGTCGTTTGGGGCAGCGGTGAACCTGTCACCGCGTTGCCATGATTATCTTTTACAGGCTGTTGGGGTTGCTGAGTCGTACCTGCGTTTTTCGATGAGTCGTCTTTGGTAGCGGTATCAATCAAGTTACCCATACCTTCACCTACATCATCCAGAAGCCCAGACCCAAAATCGGTTAAATCATCCCAAAAAGCCAAAAGTCACCCCCTACACTAAATCAGGGCGAACAACTTCCACTGACTCAACAATAATTGGAATAGAGCCGACAGGCTGATTGGTTTTCACTGTGAACTTAAGCTCCGAGCTATGTGCCGTTGGAAACAGTTCATCAATGTAAAAACCGCGCATGATTGGGTCGAAATGGAAGCAGCCCGCTTGCCAAAAACGGCGATTGCGTTTTGCTCGCATATCTTCCAAAGCTCGTGAAGAGTCAAAGACCTTCACAAAATCACGGTAGATTTGCAGTGTATGAATTTCATCACTTAAAAAGTGCATGCGGCGAACCAATTGAAGTGGGCCCGAAACAAGATCAAGAAACTCATTTTCTGTAGAGCTTGCTTGCATGGTTTGCTTTTTGATTTTTGGCACAACCACACGTGCAGGTTGACGCGCTGAAACGGTCGCCCATGCTTGCAATTGAACCTTGGGTGCATTCGCTTGAGAGGTAGAAGCAATTTCCACTTCTAGCGTAATGTTATCGCCCATTTCCGTTACCAGACCTGTGTAACGAACGCCGTTTTTCGTTTTTGCTGTGATATCAGACAGTGGAATTGTGAAGAAACCATCTACCTGAGTCAGGCCTTTGTACGCTTCTAACTTCTTGATGAACTCACCATCTAAAACAATGATTTCATCTGCATTAAGTGTCAGCGTGATACGGCGCAATTGTGCAGCCGCAAGGTTGGTCTCAAGAAAGATTTCTTCATAAGTAGGACCAATCGGAATAGTCAGCGTTGCTTTCTCGCCGTAATCCGCACCCGTGAAGGAATTGAGTTTAGTTGGAGCAGACATTGATAATTACTCCCTTAACCGATGGTATCTTCAACAGCGTCAACGTTGTTTGAAGCCCAAACCACGCCAGCCGCCACAACGGATGCTACAAGAGCAATAACCGCGAGTTTCTTCGGTGTAAAACCTGCCATTTCTTTACCTATAAAAAAAACCGCCCAACATTAGGCGGCTTTTACTTAAACAGGCTATTGGGAATCGATTCCTAATAGTTATTGGGAATCGATTCGGAATAAATGGGCTTTGCATCACAATTTACCACTTAATCACCCCTTTTTTGAACGCTTTACCGTCTTGTAATAGGTACTCAAGTGGATCAAGTTTTTCGATATCACTTGCAGGGATTCCGGTCATTTTTTCCAAATACACAGCACTAGCCTTGGTCTTTTGCATCATCACACAGGCATGCTGACAGTTATCGATAATGGTCTTTGAAACTTCCTGACCACGTTGAAACAGGTTAATAGTATGCAGGTTAAACTTACGGCCTAAGCGCAATATTTTGCCATGATAGCCCGTTGCTTTACCTGCATTTTCGCTATGTTCCGCAACCTCTTCGCAGATGATTTTAAGCGGTTTTTTGTGCTTACCATTCCCCATAGCCCAAACCACTTGGCAAAACTTATCAAAGTCTTTGGTTGTGGTTTCATGAGTCGGTTGATAGGCAATCTTAAAGCCTTGTTTTGTCTTACGACCTGCAATCAGTGCGGCGGCAAACTCTTTAATATTGGAATACCCGCGCACCACACGCCCTGCAAGCTTTCCACTGTAATCGCCCATTGGGTCAAACATAGCCACTTGGTCAGTATCTTTGATAAAGAGTTTTTTGGCAGCGGATGTTTTCCCGCTGCCACTCATACCAACCGCAAACACATGACCATTTTTAAGGGCATTATTTGGGTTAATTGGCTGCATTTATTGTGCTTCCTCCGCGGAATCTGTTGCCTCTTCCGATTGAGTGATTTCTTTCGCCGCATCGGATGCCTTAAGCATTTTGATTTGTTGGAATGACGTAAAGCCTAATGAACCCGCCGCGACCAGAAATGCAAACTCTTCTTTGTAGGCTGCTAACCATGGGGGCATTTCACCGCCATATTTCACAAACAAAGGTGCTGCCGTACTTGCCACGCTTTCTGCCTGTGATGGGTCAATAGCAAAGTCTTTATGTCCAAACTGTTTTAGCAATTGCTCAGACACACCAAGAATTGCCATTACAGACGCTGAGCCTTGCGCTAGAGCTTGCGCATTATCCGCTTGTTTAATATCAGCGGTACTAGGGTCAAAATCTTGCTCATCACCTAACTGTTGAAGCAGTGCCGCTTCATCTTCCGTTGTGTGCACATCTTCATTCACTTCAATTTCATTTACTTCTAATTCGTTTTCCATTTACGCCACCACTTTGATTGTTTTAACTAGACCACCAAACACCAACCCCATAAGAGCACCAATACCCACACACGCCGCCGTTCCGATTGGCTTTGATTCCGTATCTGTATTGGGTTTCGGTGTTGGCTCTGGATTGGGTTTAAATTCCCCTTGATTGACAATCGGTTTAGCCTCTGGCTTTGGAGCTTTGAGCTTTTCGATATCTGATTGCACTTCTTCAAGTGATTTAAAGGCATTCATTTCTGCTTGCATTGCCTTGCCTGTACGAGTATCAGGGCCACACTCACAACGACCATGAACATAAGCCGAACGTTTCCCTTTACCTTGCTTGATTGCCTTTGGTGTTAAGCAAGTCGAGCACACTACATACCCTAAGATTTCGTTTTCATTTTCCATTAGCTATTTTCCTTTTCTAATGCGTTTAGACGTTGGTTAAAGGCTTTAAAAAGCCAAATGGTTTTCACTAGCCAAGGCTTAATGAAACCGAAGCCCATCGGGGGCTTATACGCTTGCGACTCCGAATCCATTTCATTCAGTAAACGAGTGGTTTCGCTTTGTATTGTTTTTTCCGTCATTGGATTACCTGTTGTCGATAGTATTGCTCTACTTCGTTCATGGCCTGACCGAGTAGCTCTTGTTGAATTTCATAAGTTGGTATTGGCGGCAAGTCCTGATTGAGCAGACTTAACCAGTTAGCTTGATTGACTTGCCAACGCTTAAACTCTTGTTGGTAACGGTCTTTTGCTTCAAGGCGTATATCATCTAGATACGCATCCTCTGTCGTCATACTCCAACCTCTAGCCCCTGCCGCCCACTCTAAGAATTGATTAGCTTTTTGTTCGCAGTCCTCGCCCTCAAAGCTAATCGAAAATTGATTATCTGAACTGGCAAACACGCCGCGACTGCTTAAACGTTCCTTTTGTGCTCGAATTTCGCTATCTATCTGCTTTATGAGTCTATTTAGCTTGACGACTGCCCCGACCTTTGTAGCTTTTTTATTGATAGCAATGGCTTTTTGGGCCTCTTCTTTTTTGGCTTTCTTGCGAGCAATTTCGCGCTTAGTTGGAGCTTTCCATTGCTCTAAACGATACCCACACTCTTTGATAATTCCCGTCATATTGGAAACGTCAAAGCTTGCCAACGCCTCCCACTCAGGGGCTCGACTGCAACGAGCAATGTTATAGCGATTACCTTTAATCAACCCTTGGTCAGCATTACCACCTTTAGCGGCATAACCAATTGCTTTGATGAGATAACCCGCCGCCGCTTCTTTGTGCTGAATACGTTGGAGATTAGCCATACCACGCCCCCAAAGGCGCTCAACACGTTTCGCCCACCCTTGAAAATGCTCTTTAGGCACGTGGTAATTCAATAGAATATGAACGTGTGGATTTGGCTCACCGTTTTCATTCGCAGGACATTCAGCAACCCAAACATAATGAAAGTCGAAAGGCTTTTTCGTTGCTCCGTGTAATTCTTGGGTATGTGTTCGAACCTGCTTGTTTTCGTCTTTCGCTTTCCAGATAGCTTTAAGTGGTCGCCCTTGGTTCCCCTGAACAACTATCTTATTGGTTAGAGAAAGTTCACCAACCTCAGACGGTTGATATTCAAAACCGCGCTGATACATTTTTTTAAGACCATCAAGAAAACGAGATACCTCTTTGCCTATGGTGGTTTGAATAGGGCAATACGCTAAACCCTCATCGGTCAACGCTTCACCGCCGAACAAATGCTTTCGCTGTTCTTCGGTAAAAGTTAAGGTCAGGAACGTAGTAAAACCGCCATGACAAGTAGCTACATATGCACCCGCCTCAAAGATTTTCTTAACTGCGTTTGAACTTAACTTTTCAGTGAAACGCTCACCTGTTGGTGATTGCGGCGCATCGCTTGGGCTTGGGTGGTAAGTGACTTGCAATTTCACTTGTTGAGCCCACTCTCTTTTGAGCAAATAGGCGCGACTCTGTCCTTTAGGGATATAATCAAGGCGATTGCGTTCTTTATCTCGCACCCATCCGACTTGTGGCGCGTTTTGTTCAGTTCCGTAGTGCTGTGACTCCACATGAACACTTTGTGTTTTTGAGCGCGGTTTTAGACGGCGTGAGCGGGTGATAAAGCGGTCTAAATGGCGTCTTTTTTCGTGTCGGACTTTGCCGCCCTTTGACAAGCCTAGTGTCTCCACGGCTCCGCCGTGCGCTCCGCGCCGAGAATTGGTGAAATATTCAGGAGTGATTAACGTAAGTTTTTTATCCTGAACTAATTGCCAAATTTCCGCTGATTCCTTGGTGTTGTGAAAGTGGACTTGCTCCATTGCATGTAACTTACCTTGCTCACTTTCCATCCAATCAGAATTTTGAGCACTAAAAAAACCGCTCTCGATAGCGGCTATATTTTTTTCAGTTGTCGCAACGTCTTGCGCTAAGGCAGTGACATAGCCCACATCATGCGGACTCAAAATATTAGTGATTTCTCGCTCACCTTGCGGTTCATACAAATAATTCATATTGTCACCAGTGACGGGTTATAAATGCTCTAAAGAAACGTACCTACCTGACTTGGTATCGCGCAGGGTGTTAAAGGTTAAATGACGAAATTCACAACATGCTTTTGCCAACATGTGAAACTCGCTTTCTCTATCCTCTGGAACCCACAAAGTGACCTTTTTTAGTCCTTGCGCTTTCTTAGCCGCTTCGTATCTTGCATTGCGACTCATGCAAACACCCCCGCACGAGCAAAGCCTATTGCTACCACTGCAACAAAGGCAGAGCGGGCAACGACTTCAAACTTAGATTGAGAGCTGCAAGAAAATACCAATGAAGCAAATACAAAAATTGATGCATCCATTACAAAATCGCCTCTCTATGTTTAAGCACCTGTAGCCTTGCAGCGCGTTTATATTCCATCTGACCTTTACGGCTAAAACGGTAGTCCTTACCGCTTTTCGATTTTGAGCTATAACCATTAGGAAAATGTTTAGCCTTTAGGTTATCTAGAATTTCGAGCCCTTTTGCAGTTGGCATAAATCCCCCTTAAATAGCTGCACGCCAGTCTTGGTATTTAGACGCCTGTTCTTCTGCTAACTGGTCAATAGCTCGCATATTGATTAACACTCGACGTGCATCACTTGAGCTTTCACGCTTCAAAAGTGGAAGCTGACCGCGCTTAACCTGCATTCGGACAGCATTTAAAGACAATCCTGTTAGGTCTGCATACTTTTCAGGCGTCACAAAAGACCCATAAAAACCGTTAACTTCATTCATTTCTGTTTGTTTATGACCTACCATGACTTAAACACTCCAATAGTTAGCTAAAGAACCAATCAAATGGTTCGTTAAGGTTCTATTGGATTTAAACATATTTGTTCTGGTTTTCAAAGGTTCTTAAGGGTAATTATGAAAGAGTGGATAATGAGTGATTTGTTAATTGAGCTAGAGGGGATGCCAAACTCAATTACGGGGATAGGACAAAAGGCAAGAAGAAACAAATGGTTAAAAAGAAAAGCCATTGGTCACGCCCGTGCTGTTGAGTACCACATTTCAAATTTTCATCCCGACATACAAAAGCAAATAATTGAGAAGTTAGTCACAAACCCTCTTGAACGTGAAAAGCTATTAAAAAAAGACTGGACGATACCACCAAGCAATGCCCATGGCTTAAGGCCACTCGATGATTTTGAAGATTGGGCGAAGCTGCCTGTTTATGATGTACACGCAGCAGCAGGAGCAGGAGCCTTGATTGAATCAGAATATCAAATCGGGGTTTTCAGCTTACCCGTTGAGTTACTGCACGAATACGGTCTTAAGCCTTGCTATAGCTCTATTATTTTTGTCGATGGTGATTCAATGGAGCCAACGTTAAGCCACAAAGACAGGTTACTTGTTGATATTCGAGAGCAACAACATCCTGTAGCAACTGGCGTTTATGTGATTCGCATAGATGAGGCTGTTTACGTGAAGCGTTTACAGTGGGATATAGAAAACGGCCTCTACAAAGTAATCTCTGACAACCTGAGATACCCTGCTTTTAGTATCAACCATCAGAATGGGCGAAATTTCAAAATAATAGGTAAAGCGGTTGCCCCTGTTATGAAGAAAATCATATGAGCGTTAAGAAAGACGGCGAAAAATGGCTTGTTGATTTAAGGCCATCCGAAAGAAGCGGCAAGCGTTTTAGACGTAAGTTTGATAAAAAGTCAGAGGCTTTAGCCTATGAGAAACACATACTTTCGACACATCACAATAAAGAGTGGTTAGGTCTACCCGACGACAAACGGCTACTCTCTGAGTTAGTCGAAATATGGTGGATTAAGTCAGGCCAACTTAAACGAACGGCAAGCAACTATAGAAAAAAGTTAGACCTGGTATGTCGTGAGCTTGGTAATCCACCCGTCAATAAAATCAATAATGCGATGGTTAGCAATTGGCAACTGAATAGAATGTCTAAAGGGCAAAGCGCAAATACAGTCCGCCGATTAACATCGTGTCTAAGTAATGTTTTTACTGTACTGATTGAAACGGGTGACTTCAACGCACCTCACCCGTTAAAAGACCTCAAACAACCCGCCCCTAATCGGTCTGAAATGACTTATTTAACAACCTACCAAATAGATGCGTTGTTATCAGCGGTACAATCGCACCCTGAACTATCCAAGATAGTAGACATTTGTTTGTCTACTGGTTCACGGTGGAGAGAAACCGTAACTCTAAAGCCAATGAACCTAAGCCCCTATAGGATTAGATTCACCAACACAAAAACAGGCAAGCCTCGAACTGTTCCTATTAGTGAAGAGTTATATAAAAAGTTGCAAACCAATGTAAGTGGAAACTTGTTTTCATATGACCCGCAAAAAGAGCTATACGAGATTATGGATTCATTAGAGTTCAATTTACCGAAAGGGCAAAAGGTTCACGTATTACGGCACACTTTCGCGAGTCACTTTATTATGAACGGCGGTAACATTCTTACGCTAAAAGAAATCCTAGGCCATGCTAGTATTACCCAAACAATGGCTTATGCTCATTTAGCACCAGACCACCTAATTGACGCGGTAAAACTTAACCCACTAAGCAGGTTAAGAGATCCACAAAATGACCACACTCACGACCCAAAGCGACCTATTACCACATAAGACGGATTGTTAAGTGATTGTATTTAATGGCTATGAACCATTACCACCCATACTAAACAACTTGGGAAACGCTCAGTAATGAGCCTTTTTTATTATATGACGATGCAAGCCTTTAACTTTGATAACCTGACCCCTGACTTCATGTGGTACGCACTGGAGAGCATTGGGGTTCGCGCTGAATCCGGGCTTCTCGCTCTCAACAGTTACGAAAATCGGGTCTACCAATTCACCGATGAAGACCGCAAACGCTACGTTGTTAAGTTTTATCGCCCACAGCGTTGGAACAAAGCACAGATCCAAGAAGAACACGACTTCGCATTAGAGCTGATCGAACAAGAGATGCCAATCGCTCCGCCAATGCGCATCAATGGTGCGACCTTACACGAATACCAAGGCTACCTGTTTGCACTGTTTGAAAGTGTCGGTGGTCGACAGTATGAAGTGGATAACTTAAACCAATTGGAAGGTGTAGGTCGTTTCCTTGGTCGAATTCATAAAGCCAGTGCAGGCAAAACATTCCAACATCGTCCAACCATTAGCCTAGATGAGTATTTGTACCAGCCACGTAAGATATTAGAAAACTCTCAGTTTATCCCGACGCATCTAGAAAACGCGTTCTTCAATGACGTCGACCTGCTGATTAAAGAGTTAGAGAGCCAGTGGCCGAGCAATACTGAAAATATCCGCCTGCATGGCGATTGCCACCCGGGTAATATTCTATGGCGCGACGGGCCAATGTTCGTCGATCTCGATGACGCGCGTAATGGCCCTGCGGTTCAAGATCTGTGGATGCTGCTTAACGGTGAGCGCCAAGATAAGCTGATGCAACTCGATATTATGTTAGAGAGTTATCAAGAGTTTTGTGATTTTAATCCTTCGCAACTGAAACTAATCGAACCACTACGCGGTCTACGTATGGTGCATTACATGGCATGGTTGGCGAAGCGATGGCACGATCCGGCGTTTCCTCTAGCCTTCCCATGGTTTAATGACCCGAAATATTGGGAGCAACAAGTACTTGCTTGTAAAGAGCAAATTGCTACCCTGCAAGAGCCACCACTTTCGTTAATGCCTCAGTGGTAAACGCAATCGCAACATACAACTAGATAAAAATTCAAACATAATGGAGATTGGATAAATGAAAAAGCTATTCGCATTTTTCTCATTGATCATGTTGAGCCTTTCAGCTCACGCTGCGAAATTTAACGAAGGTGAACACTACAAAGTTCTCGATCTAGAAGCATCAAAAAAACCAGTGGTGACAGAGTTCTTCTCTTTCTACTGCCCACACTGTAATAGCTTTGAGCCTATCATCCAGCAGCTAAAACAACAGCTACCTGCTGACGCTAAGCTACAAAAGAACCATGTTTCATTCATGGGCGGCAACATGGGTCTGCCAATGAGCAAAGCTTACGCAACTATGATTGCACTGAAAGTTGAAGATAAAATGGTACCAGTGATGTTTAACCGCATCCACACCATGAACAAGCCACCACGCGATGAAGCAGAACTGCGTCAAATCTTCCTAGATGAAGGCGTTGATGCTAAGAAATTTGACGCGGCTTACAATGGCTTTGCTGTAGATTCAATGGTTCGTCGTTTTGACAAAGCATTCAAAGACAGCGGCCTTTCAGGCGTACCAGCTGTTGTGGTAAACAACCGTTACTTGATTGATGCTCAAGGTATTAGCTCTCTAGATGAATACTTCGAGCTGGTTAACTTCCTACTGAAGAAGTAAAAAATAATCAAAAAACTATAATAAGGGAGCTTCGGCTTCCTTTTTTGTGTCTGGTGCTTTTTAATAATTTTTCAGCAAACAACATAATTTTTAGCGATCGATACGGTTCTACTTCCCATTTATCTAATAAACATTTATAAGGTGCGCGATAAAGTGAACCTTTAGATTTCGTTGTTTTCTATAACTTTTTATTAACAACTATTTGTTGCTACCACTCAATGGGGCAAGGAGCCTCTGAATGAAAATTAAATATACGTTATTAGCACTGAGCGTTGCCGCAGCACCTGCTTTTGCCAAGCTTGCTGATGAAGCTGGTTTCAGTGGTGAAATCTCTATCAACACCGGTTTTACTTCTTCAACCTCAAATTTTAATACCGATGCTGACAGCAACCTTTCATCGAACCAACAAAAAGCTTCATCTGAAAGTTCTTTTCTAGTCGCTCCTTTAGGAAGTATTGCTTACACCTTTGGTGAAAAATTGAACCAACAGGTATACACAGGTACCGCACGTGATGACGTAGCAACAGGTACTGTTGTACTAGAAGTGGGCTACAAGTATCAACTCGAGTCAGGCATGGTGATCGATGCTTCGATTCTGCCAACCATTATGTCTGGTGAAACCTGGGCCGACCCATACAACACCACATCAGCACGAAGCAAAACAGACGAAACGGGTAATGCCTTCCGTCTAAAACTTGAGAGCATCGCAGGCTCTCCGTTTTCACTGGATATGGCCTTCGCCACCAAAGATGTAGAAAACGACTTAGTTGAAGACGCATTAAAACGAGATGCGGACACCTTCTACCTGAAAGGTCAGTACCGTCAGCCTATTAGCCGCACCATGATGCTGGTTCCGTCATTGATTTATCAATCAACAGATGCAGAAGGCGATGCAGCATCATTCGAGCAGCTAGGTGGTGAGGTAAGTTTATTTGGTGGCATAGGTCGTCATAAATACGCACTAACGGCGGGTTACAACCAACGCTCTTACGATGCAAGCAGTCTGACTTACCAAAAGAAACGCAGCGACGACAGCATCAACCTGTTTGCCGCGTATGAATATGATCAATTCATGGACTGGGAAAACTGGTCATTTGTATCGCTAGCGGGTTACGGTACCAGCGAGTCAAACATTACCTTCTACGATGAATCACAATACATCGTCTCCGTTGGCTTGAACTACAAGTTCTAGTTAGGCTTCACAGCTCGCTAATAACCATTAGTTCATAACAACGAAAGCCTGCGTAAAAAGCAGGCTTTTTTGTTTGTATTGTACCGTCCTAAATATGGTTGACACATTTCCAACATGAAATTGGAGAGTGTCATGAAAACAACAAGTAGACGTACTCAACGAGATTATTCTCTTGCCTTTAAATTGGCAGTCGTAAGCCAAGTTGAAAAAGGCGAAATGACTTATAAGCAAGCTCAAGAACGTTATGGGATCCAAGGTCGCTCTACCGTTTTAGTTTGGCTTCGCAAACATGGTCAACTAGATTGGTCTAAAGGAATAGAACAATCGAGAGCGTTAGGAGCGACTATGTCAAACTCTTCCTCAACTCAAACCCCAGAGCAACGAATCAAAGAACTCGAGCAGCAATTAGAAGAAACTCAGCTCAAAGCTCAGTTCTTTGAAGCGGTTGTAAAAGTCATGGATCGAGATTTCGGAGTCCGAATTTCAAAGAAGCGCAAGGCCGAGTTATTAAGGAAAAAACGGTCAGAAAGTTGACCGTCACTAAAGCTTGTCACTTCATAGGTATTACACGACAAGCTTTCTACAAGCGCTGTGTTGCAGAAATTCATCAGACAAAGAAAGATGAATCCGTACTCGGTTTTGTGAAGGAGCAAAGGATGATGCACCCTCGTATAGGGACTCGTAAGATCAAGTATTTACTTGCTCAAAACGATATTGAAATCGGGCGAGACCGCTTATTCTCTCTGCTGAGAATGAATCGATTATTAGTACAGAATCGAAGGGCTTACCATCGAACCACAAACAGTAATCATCGCTTTTACTGCCATCCAAATCGAATCAAAGAAGGCTTAATACCGGAAGGACCAGAGCAATTATGGGTTGCCGATGTTACTTATCTAACAACGCGGCGTGGTAGTACTTATCTCAGTTTAGTGACGGACGCTTACTCAAGAAAAATCGTGGGCTATCACATAAGTGATGATATGAAAGCTCGCACGGTCAAGCAGGCCTTTTTAAACGCGTTGAAAGAGCGGAAGAATACAGGTGAGCTTGTCCATCACTCAGATCGAGGTGTTCAGTACTGCTCTGTTGAATACCAAGAGTTGCATCGACAGTATGATGTATCTTGCTCAATGACTGATGGCTATGACTGTTATCAGAATGCGTTGGCAGAGAGGATCAACGGAATACTGAAGATGGAGTATCTGTTGAATAAGCCTAATGATTTAGATGAAGCAAAGAAAATGGTCGCTGAATCAGTAAAAATCTATAATGAATATAGGCCTCACACAGCTCTAAAATACAAAACGCCCGATGAAGTACATCGAGCGTTTTAGTCAATCAAGTGTCAACCCATATCAGGACGGGTCATATACTAATCACAGTAAATAAATGACCCGTTGTTGACTACGATTGGTATTACTACACAGCCTGAGCCGAGAGTTGTTTCAAGAGTCGATCCATCGCTCGATAGCCAAGCGCCTCCGATAAATGCTTCTTTTCAATCTGCTCGTTACCCTCTAAGTCCGCAATAGTTCGCGCTACCTTGATGATTCGATGATAAGCACGAATCGATAAACCCAATCGATGCAGCGCCGTTTCTAAAAACTCCGCATCCTCGCGTCGCAACGGACAATATTTTTCGATTTCTCGGCTACCTAACAACGCATTCGATTTATGATTCCTAGACAGCATCAACTGACGCGCTTGCTTGACCCTTAGTTTGACCACTTGAGTCGTTTCGCCACGGTCGCCACCTTCAGCCAACATCCCTTTGGGCAGTAGTGGGATCTCTAATGACATATCGAATCTATCCAGTAATGGCCCCGATAATCGATTGAGATAGCGCAATATGATCTGCGGATTCGCTCGCGCTTGATTGCCTTCGTAATAACCTGTTGGGCTAGGGTTCAACGCACCCACCAATTGAAAGCGAGCCGGGAAACGAGTCTTACCTGCCACGCGTGAAATAATGATCTCGCCCGACTCTAGCGGCTCTCGTAATGAATCGAGTACCTTGCGTTCAAACTCGGGCATTTCATCAAGAAACAGTAAGCCATTATGCGCCAAAGAGATCTCTCCGGGGCGAGGTACAGAACCACCACCTACCAACGCGGCCATCGAACTGGAATGATGAGGAGACCGAAAAGGTCTTTGCTTCCAATTGTATTGATTGATCTCTTGTTGCGTTAACGAGGCCACCGAAGCGGTTTCCATCGCCTCGACATCACTCATTTCAGGCAGCAGGTCGCGCAATCGAGAAGCGAGCATAGTCTTGCCTGTACCCGGTGGACCAAGGAATAATAAGTTGTGATTGCCTGCCGCTGCTATCTCTAATGCACGCTTGCCTTGCTGTTGACCAATGATGTCCTGCAAATCACGATGTTCGACTGTATCGACCTGATGTTGCTCTGTGCGATACAACCCAAGCTGAGCCTGACCACACATATCCGCACAAACCTCCAACAACGTTTGCGCTGATTTATGTGCGCCCTTACCGACTAACGCTGCCTGATCACCATTGTGATGTGGTACCACCAAACATCGCTCAACACTGTCGGCCGCTAATGTGGCTGGCAGCACTCCTTTGACTGAACGCAGTTCTCCCGACAGTGCCAATTCACCAATAAACTCATGTTGGGCTATTTTTGATGTCGGTAGCTGATCCGACGCCACCAAAATACCCAGAGCAATCGGTAAGTCAAAACGCCCTCCCTCTTTGGGTAAATCCGCAGGAGCAAGGTTGACGGTGATTCTTTTCGATGGGAATTCAAAGCGAGAATTGATGATGGCACTCCTCACTCGGTCTTTCGATTCCTTAACCGTCGTCTCAGGTAAACCCACCAGCGTAAAACCGGGCATTCCGTTGCTTATATGCACCTCCACGGTTACTTCTGGTGCCTCTACACCCACACTAGCTCGGCTATGAATTATCGCGAGTCCCATAACTTTCCTTTGTCTTTGATTTAAAAGTATTCGCTCTGGATATTCGTTGCTCACCAAAGCTATAAGGTTGTTATATAGCTTGGTGGAATGGTGTTTTAATGTGAAAAAAGAATGACATTTTCCTTGTCATGCGGCAGATTTGTGTGATAACACTAGAGATGTAGACAATTACTTAAGACAATAAACGAGAAAACTCGAATTTTATGATGTTTAACGCTCGCATTTACGCACTGATTAACCTGATTATCGTAGTCATTATTAAGACTACGCGGGGGCGAGTGGGAAAAAAGTAACCACGAATTAGAAAAAACCCCCGCACTGAAAAGTTCGGGGGTTTTTTCTAATTTAACGATTCGATTTTTATATTTGAAACATTTTCGGCTTTGCCGATTTACAGGAAGAATGGGAGCACAAGATGTGCATAGACAATGGAAACAGTTACCAAAATATAGGTAATACGGGGAAATTCCGATGAAAGGCGCAGAACTAGTTGTATCCGCACTAAAACAGCAGGGTATTAAAACCGTATTTGGTTACCCAGGTGGTGCCATCATGCCAATCTACGATGCACTTTATGACGGCGGAGTTGAGCATATCCTGTGTCGTCATGAGCAAGGTGCTGCAATGGCCGCTATCGGTATGGCACGTGCAACACAAGACGTCGCTGTTTGTATGGCAACCTCAGGCCCTGGCGCAACTAACCTGGTAACAGGTCTTGCTGATGCATTTATGGACTCTATCCCACTGGTTGCCATCACAGGCCAGGTTGCTAGCTCCCACATCGGCACCGACGCTTTCCAAGAAATGGATGTGATTGGCATGTCTCTGTCATGTACTAAACACAGCTATCTCGTTACCGATATTGAAGAACTTGCTCCAACATTGGCTGAAGCATTTATCGTTGCAAAAGCAGGGCGTCCCGGTCCGGTTATTGTCGATATCGCGAAAGATGTTCAACTAGCAGAATCCCCTGTAAAAATTCTTCCTAAATTTACACCACCAGCAATTCCTGTTGTGACAACGGATGCTATTGAACAAGCTCAGTACTTCTTGTCTCAAGCGACTCGCCCTGTGTTATACGTGGGTGGTGGTGTTCAACTAGCGAAAGCAACCGAATCAGTTCGCGAATTTTTACGTCTAAACCCAATGCCTGCAGTGAGCACACTGAAAGGCCTTGGCACCATTGAACGTGATGACCCACACTACTTAGGCATGCTTGGTATGCACGGCACCAAAGCCGCTAACCTAGTGGTTCAAGAAAGTGACCTGTTAATTGTTGTTGGCGCTCGTTTTGATGACCGAGTAACTGGCAAACTCGATACCTTTGCACCGCACGCTAAAGTTATCCATATCGATATCGATGCGGCAGAGTTCAGTAAACTGCGTCTGGCCGATGCGCCTATTCGTGGTGACATCAACAAGATCATGCCTCAACTGGAATTAAGCCAAGACATATCTTCTTGGGTTCACCACTCTGAAGGGCTACGCAGCTCATTCAAATGGCGCTACGACCACCCAGGCGACCTTATCTTCGCACCTTTGTTGTTGAAGCAATTGTCAGACATGATGCCTGCGAGTTCTATGGTTTCGACCGATGTTGGCCAACACCAGATGTGGGCAGCTCAACATATTCAGCCACGTGATCCACAAAACTTCATCACTTCAGCTGGCTTAGGCACGATGGGCTTTGGCCTACCTGCAGCCATGGGTGCATCGGTTGGTCGTCCTGATGACCAATCCATTCTTATCTCTGGTGATGGCTCATTCATGATGAACGTGCAAGAACTTGGTACGCTGAAGCGTCGCCAAATCCCAGTAAAAATGGTGCTGCTAAACAACTCTCGTTTAGGCATGGTTCGCCAATGGCAATCTCTGTTCTTTGATGGCCGACATAGTGAAACTATCTTGGATGACAACCCAGATTTCGTGATGCTAGCAAAAGCGTTCGACATCCCAGGCAAAACCATCACGCGTAAAGAAGAAGTAGAGCCAGCATTGAAAGAGATGCTTGAGAGCAAAACCGCTTACCTACTTCATGTCCTTATCGATGAAGAAGAAAACGTATGGCCACTAGTACCGCCAGGTGCTTCAAACAGCGAAATGTTGGAGAACACATAACATGAAAAGATACTTATTAGACATCAAAGCCGATGATAAACCAGTACTGTTAGAACGTGTTCTTCGTGTTATTCGTCACCGTGGCTTCATCGTTAAGCAAGTGGCTGGCACCCAAAACCACGAAAGCAAAGTCGCGAGCGTTGAGATCATTGTCGACAGTGACCGTCCGATTTCTTTCTTAGTTAATCAGATCGAAAAGCTGTGGGATGTACGTACCGTAGACGTTATCTCTATTAGTCGTAATGAATTGCCAAACAATAACTTACAACAAAAAATAAGTGCATAAGGAACCGCAAACATGACAGCTAAAACAGCAGACTATATCTGGTTTAACGGTGAAATGGTTCCTTGGGCAGAGGCGAACGTTCATGTCCTAACTCACGCAATGCACTACGGTACTTCTGTATTTGAAGGCGTTCGTTGCTACAACACGCCAAAGGGTCCGGTTATCTTCCGTCACCCAGAGCATGCAAGACGCCTAAAAGACTCAGCGAAAATCTACCGCTTCCCAATTCCTTTCACTGAGGAAGAAATTATGGAAGCGACTCGCGAAACGCTACGCCAAAATAAGCTAGAGTCAGCGTACATCCGCCCTCTAGGCTTTGTGGGTAACGTTGGTTTAGGTGTTTGTCCTCCTGAAAACACAGAAATGGATCTGATCATCGCCGCTTTCCCATGGGGTTCTTACCTAGGCGAAGAAGCGCTAGAAAATGGCGTAGATGCGATGATCTCAAGCTGGAACCGTGCAGCGCCAAATACTATCCCAACCTCAGCAAAGGCCGGTGGTAACTACCTATCTTCACTGCTCGTTGGTGGTGAAGCTCGTCGTCATGGTTACGATGAAGGTATTGCTCTAAGTGTTGATGGTTATCTTTCAGAGGGCGCGGGCGAGAACATTTTTGTTATTCGTAACGGCATTCTCTCTACACCACCAGCAACCAGCGCTATTCTGCCAGGTATCACTCGTGACTCGATCATGACGCTAGCAAAAGACATGGGGTATGAAATCCGTGAAGAGAACATTGCTCGTGAAGCACTGTACCTTGCTGACGAAGTCTTCATGACAGGCACAGCTGCAGAAATCGTTCCGGTTCGTAGCGTAGACAAAATTACAGTAGGTGAAGGCAAACGCGGTCCTATCACTGAAAAAGTTCAAGCAGCTTACTTTGGTTTATTCAATGGCACTACTGAAGATAAGTGGGGCTGGTTAGATTACGTTTACCCAGCAGACCGCACGTCAGAAAACCAAACACAAACAACTAAGTAAGCAACAGCCAAATATTTTATAAGGATTTAAGCAATGCCAATCTATCGTTCAGCAACGACTACCCACGGACGCAATATGGCTGGTGCGCGCGCTTTATGGCGTGCAACTGGCGTTAAAGATGATGACTTCGGTAAGCCAATCATCGCAGTTGTAAACTCTTTCACTCAATTTGTACCAGGTCACGTTCACCTTAAAGATATGGGTCAATTGGTTGCGGGTGAAATCGAGAAAGCGGGCGGTATCGCTAAAGAATTCAACACCATCGCAGTTGATGATGGTATCGCAATGGGCCACGGCGGCATGCTGTACTCACTGCCATCACGTGAGCTTATTGCAGACTCAGTAGAATACATGGTCAATGCACACTGTGCGGATGCAATGGTGTGTATCTCTAACTGTGACAAAATCACTCCGGGAATGATGATGGCTGCAATGCGCCTCAATATCCCCGTGATCTTTGTATCAGGCGGCCCAATGGAAGCAGGTAAGACCAAGCTTTCAGATCAGATCATCAAGCTCGACCTTGTTGATGCAATGATCCAAGGTGCCGATCCAACAATTTCAGATGAGCAAAGCGAACAAGTAGAGCGTTCTGCATGTCCAACCTGTGGTTCATGTTCAGGTATGTTCACAGCCAACTCAATGAACTGTCTAACAGAAGCACTTGGCCTATCTCAGCCTGGTAACGGCTCTATGCTGGCGACGCACGCAGACCGTGAAGAACTGTTCATCAATGCCGGTAAGCGCATCGTTGATCTAACCAAGCGTTACTACGAGCAAGACGACGAATCAGCACTGCCACGCAACATTGCAAACCGCGCTGCTTTTGATAATGCAATGGCGCTTGATATCGCGATGGGTGGTTCTAGTAACACCGTTCTTCACCTTTTAGCAGCCGCTCAAGAAGGGGAGATTGATTTCGATATGGATGATATCGATGCGATGTCTCGCCGTGTTCCACACCTATGTAAAGTGGCACCTTCAACTCCCAAATACCACATGGAAGACGTTCACCGCGCTGGTGGTGTGATGGCTATCCTTGGTGAACTTGACCGTGCAGGTCTACTGAACAACCAAACTCGCACCGTGCTTGGTCTAAGCATGCAAGAGCAACTTGCACAGTACGACATCATGCAGACAGAAGATGAAGCTGTGCTTAAGTTCTTCCGTGCTGGCCCTGCGGGCATCCGTACAACTAAAGCTTTCTCACAAGATTGCCGTTGGGATCGTCTTGATGACGATCGCAAAGAAGGTTGTATTCGTACTAAAGAGAACGCATTCAGCCAAGAAGGTGGCCTAGCGGTACTTTCAGGTAACATCGCGGTTGATGGTTGTATCGTTAAGACTGCGGGTGTTGATGAAGAAAACCTTAAATTCCAAGGCCCAGCAATCGTATTTGAAAGCCAAGATACAGCAGTAGAAGGTATCTTAGCGGGTAAAGTAAAAGCAGGCGAAGTCGTGGTTATTCGCTACGAAGGCCCTAAAGGTGGTCCAGGTATGCAAGAAATGCTGTACCCAACCACTTACCTAAAATCGATGGGGCTAGGCAAGTCTTGTGCTCTATTAACAGATGGCCGTTTCTCTGGTGGTACATCGGGTCTGTCTATCGGTCACGCGTCTCCAGAAGCAGCAAGTGGCGGTGTGATTGGTCTAGTTAACACTGGCGATATCATCACTATCGACATCCCTAGCCGTTCAATCACGCTTGATGTACCAGAAGCGGAACTAACAGCACGTCGTGAAAAACAAGATGCATTAGGCTGGAAACCAGAAAACCGTCAGCGTGAAGTGTCATTCGCACTGAAAGCTTATGCGAGCATGGCAACCAGTGCCGACAAAGGCGCAGTGCGTGATAAGTCTAAACTTGAGGGCTAATCTATGAGTGACTACACCTCCAGTCCCAAAAAACAAAGTGGCGCAGATTATCTGCGCCAGATCCTGAGAGCACCGGTTTACGAAGCAGCGATTGTGACACCTCTGCAAGATATGCCACGTCTAAGCGCTCGTATCGGTAATCAGGTTCAGCTAAAACGAGAAGACCGTCAGCCGGTACACTCGTTCAAGCTGCGCGGTGCCTACAACATGGTTTCAAGTCTTTCTGAACAACAGAAAGCCGCAGGTGTTATCGCAGCATCAGCAGGAAACCACGCTCAAGGTATGGCGCTATCTGGCTCTAAGCTGGGTATTCAAACCACGATCGTGATGCCAAAAACGACTCCGGATATCAAGGTCGATGCGGTACGCGGGTTTGGCGGCAAAGTGGTTCTGCACGGCAGTAACTTCGATGAAGCGAAAGCGGAAGCTGAACGCCTATCTGCTGAACACGGCTTCACCTTTGTGCCTCCTTTCGATCACCCACTCGTGATTGCAGGACAAGGCACTATGGGTATGGAAATGCTTCAGCAGAATGGTCACATGGATTATATCTTTGTGCCGGTTGGTGGCGGTGGGCTAGCCGCTGGTGTTGCTGTACTCGTTAAACAACTGATGCCAGAGATTAAGGTGATTGCGGTAGAGCCTGAAGACTCTTCTTGCTTGAAGGCAGCACTTGATGCGGGTGAACCCGTGGTACTGGATCAGGTCAGCATGTTTGCTGATGGCGTTGCGGTTAAACGTATTGGCGAAGAGACCTTCCGTCTTTGCCAGCAGTACATCGATGGTCATGTTGCGGTTTCTAGCGATGAGATCTGCTCTGCAGTGAAAGACATCTTCGAAGACACTCGTGCGATTGCTGAACCTTCGGGAGCACTTGCTCTGGCTGGCCTTAAGAAGTTTGCTGAACAAAACAAACTGCAAGATAAGCAATTGGCGACGGTACTGTCTGGTGCTAACACCAACTTCCACGGTCTACGTTATGTATCTGAGCGTTGTGAGTTAGGTGAGAAGCGAGAAGGCTTGCTTGCGGTTACGATTCCAGAGCGACAAGGGGCATTCTTAGAGTTCTGTAATATTATTGGTGGTCGTGCGGTGACTGAGTTTAATTACCGCCACAATGACGAAAGTCTAGCGAATATCTTCGTTGGTGTACGTCTACAAGGTGGCCAAGAAGAACTCGAACACATCATCAATGACCTACGTGAGGGTGGCTACCCGGTTGTTGATCTCTCTGATGATGAGATGGCAAAACTGCACATTCGTTACATGATTGGCGGAAAACCATCGAAACCTCTGAAAGAGCGCCTATACAGCTTTGAGTTTCCAGAGTATCCAGGTGCATTGATTAAATTCCTTGATACCTTAGGTACCCACTGGAATATCAGCCTGTTCAACTATCGTAACCACGGTGCCGACTACGGTCGTGTATTGTGTGGCTTCGAACTCGGTGATGATGATTTGGCTCAGTTCTCGACACACCTACGAGAGCTTGGCTATCAGTGTAAAGATGAAACCGATAACCCTTCCTACAAGTTCTTCTTGTCTTAAGAGTTAACGACCGAACCCAAAAGAGCGAGTATTTACTCGCTCTTTTTATTGATGCAGGTTCAGATCAAGCTTTAAAAGGATCTTCTTACAAAGAGATCATTAGATCGCCTTGCGATGATCCAACCAATCTTGGTGAAGCTGTTCACTCGATCCTAAATACTTAACCATCCACTCGATCAACTTATGGTTGTCATCTTTGCGCCACACTAAGCAGCAATGACTCTGAGGGCTTGGCTCGGGCAATATTTTTTCCACCAGCAAACCTTGTTCGATAATAGGTGCGGCAATATGCCTTGGCATGTAACCCACCCCAACACCATTTTTAAGACACTCTATGGCGCTATACCAGTTAGGTAACAATAGACGTCTTTGATTAGAGTAATGCCCTGTGTGACGCTTAGGCAGCACACTAGAGGTATCATCCAAACAGATCGCTGGATATTGACTGACAAAGGCTTCATTGAGGTTTTGCTCTCGCACACAAGGGTGACTGGGTGACATGACAAATGCCCAATCTAACCGCCCCATATCCTTTACTTCAAAGTCACCGCCAACCGGAATCGCCGAAGTGGCGCCAATCACGACATCCGCCCTACCCTGTGCAATGGCTTCCCAAGAACCATTGAACACTTCCATGTTGATCTGTAACTCAGCGAACTCAAAGGTTTGATAAAACTCTTCAATCATTGGTTTCATCTTGTCGAGCTTAACCACGTTATCAAGGGTTAGACGTAGGGTTTTCTTCCAACCACGCGCGGCTCGGCGAGTTTGCGCACTGAGTTCTTCCATTTGTCTCAGTAGTTGACGAGCCTCTTCAATAAACAACTCCCCAGCGGGCGTCAGCTCTACTTTTCTTGGTAAGCGTCTGAAAAGTAAAACATCAAGCTCTTGCTCCACCTGCCTAACCCCATAGCTGATCGCCGATGGCACTTTGTGCAATTGTTCAGCAGCCGCAGTAAAGCTGCCCAAGCGAGCAACGGTATCAAGCATTTCTAACGAGGATTTAGAGAACATAAGCCTTCAAATTTTTTGATTGATAACTACATATTTTAGCGTTTTATTTTATCAGCTCTGAAAAATAGAATGTCAGCACAAATAAATAGGGACTTTCACTCCTGATTACCTAACAATTTTTTTGATGATAAAAACATCACTACCTTTAGTTTAATGGCATCTTATGAATATTTCTAAATTTCAATTGGTCTACCTTGCAGTACTTTCAATGCTTGGTTTCATCGCGACTGATATGTACCTTCCAGCATTTAAAGCAATGGAAGTCGACTTTGCAACCGGTCCAGAGCAGATTGCCTTGTCTCTAACCGTATTCCTTGGCGGTATGGCACTGGGTCAGCTTCTTTGGGGGCTAGCAAGTGACAAATATGGTCACCGCAATACGCTGGCAGTCGGTCTAGTGATATTCACCGCCGCTTCATTTGGCTTAGCATTCAGTACCGAAGTTTGGCACCTACTGACACTGCGCTTCATTCAAGCGATCGGTGTATGTGCGCCTGCGGTAATTTGGCAAGCAATGGTTATCAAGCGTTACTCTCAGAGCAGTAGCCAGCAAATTTTTGCGACTATCATGCCTCTAGTTGCGCTATCTCCAGCATTAGCACCTCAACTGGGTGTATTGCTAGCAGACAGTTTTGGTTGGCACAGTATCTTTATTACATTGACGCTAATGGGCGCATTGTTGATCGCAACGACAATGGCTCAACCAAAAGAAGCGCCGGAAGTAAAACAAACATCGATCAAAACTGATATTAAGACGCTACTTAAGTCTAAGCCATACATGGGCAATGTGTTGATGTTTGCATCGGCGTCAGCAGCGTTCTTCGCTTACCTAACGGGTATGCCAGAGATCATGGCTCAACTAGGTTATGAAGCAAAAGACATTGGTCTGAGCTTCATTCCACAGACAATCGCATTTATGGCGGGTGGTTACTTCGGTAAGCAAGCAGTGAAAAAATACGGTGATGGCATCGTATTACGAAACCTGATTGGTTTGTTCAGTGTTGCTGCGTTACTGATTTTCATCGCATCACAATGGGAACTGACGTCAATTTGGCCTCTACTGGCACCGTTCTGTCTGATTGCAGTAGCAAACGGCGCACTTTACCCAATCGTAGTAAACCGTGCCCTATCAAGCGCAAAACAGAGCCCAGCAACGGCTGCTGGCCTACAGAACAGCCTTCAGATCAGTATTAGTAGCCTATCAAGCGCACTCGTTGCCGCAATGGCAAGCCAAGCACTGAGCGCTACGGGGATTGCTGTGGTGATTTGTTTAGGTACTTTGTGGATTGGTTACATCGTTTCGAACAAAGAACTGTCTGAGCACTTTGTTGCGCCAGATAACTCTCGCGTAGTAGCAGAAGACAAGCAAGACTAGCTTCTAGCTTCTAGCTTAAGAAAACAAAAAAGAGCGATATTACTCGCTCTTTTTTATATCTACAGTTACTTAGAGACCGCTTCTATTACACTTCAACGGCTTCCAATACTGGTGCTTTGTGGCGACTGTATTCGTCATAGTTAACCACTCGGCTGCGCCCCATATCTTTGGCCATGTAGAGTGCATTGTCTGCCATCTTAACCAAAGATTCAGTATCAGACGCTGGCTTAGGATAGGTGGCAACACCGATAGATACGCCCAACTGCCCTAATGAAAGTCCTTTGTGCTCAAGATGCATAGAGCGCACCGCATCACATAATGTCTGACCAAACTCCGTAGCTTGTCCCATCGAGTAATGCGGAAGCAGTATCGCTAACTCCTCACCACCCAATCGGCATGCGATCTCATCTTCACTCACACTCTGTTTGAGTAGTGCGCTGATCTCTTTCAATACGAAATCACCCGCATCATGGCCAAAGTTGTCATTGAAACGTTTAAAGTGATCCAAATCGAGCATCAGCAATGATAACGGCTGCTCGCTGGTGGCGGAGTTCATCGAATGTTCTTCCAGCTTTTGCTCGAAGAAACGACGGTTAAACAGGCCTGTTAACGGATCGCTTAATGCTTGTGAGCGAAGCTTCTCTTGTAAGCTCAAGTTAGCCAATGCTAAACCTAAGTGCTCTGAAACACTGAAAGCCAGTTGCTCGGTAATTGGGTCAATCTTGATATCGCCTACCCCGAAGTAAAGGTGCATAATACCGATGGTATTACCGTGTGCAGTCAGCGGAATACAAAGCGTTTGGTTGTTATCCATCTCGTGCATGTGTCCACAAGTCAACGAATGGAAATCATCATTCGATTGGTGCGCACGACCTTTACGTAATGACCAACATTCTTCTGGCGCAAAGCTTGCGCTACCCGGCCATGCTTCTCCCCAGTCGAGCTGAGTGATCAGTTGGTTACGCGATGCACGCATCAAAGAAACACTGCCGTTCACCTTACCAAGAATTCGCGGCAAGATATCTGAGACGATCTGCTGAGCTTCCACCATGTTGTTACATGCCGCAAGCATATTGGCCAAACGGTGCATCAACTCAATCTCATGGGTTCTTTGGCGAATGCGCTCATCCTGCTTCTTCTGCTCTTCTTCGACCTTGTGCACTATCTGACGGTTACTCACATACGAAGTGCCAATCAAAAAGCTCAAGCTCAATACAACCATCCCGATCAGAATACCCATTAGCTGGAAGTTCATCTGCTTAAGTTGATGCATCGGTGAAGAGATCACGATAACGAAACAGCTATCGTTGATAGATTCTTTGTAGGAGTAATAGATTCGGTCGACAGAGGTGACGGTACTAAAACGCACGTCACTACCAAGTCCGGTCTTCAGAGCTTGTTGAAATTCAGGGCGGTCACTGTGATTTTCAACGCTTGCCAGTGCATGATCAGACAGGTCAGTATCACCAATCACCACGCCATCAGGATTAATAATCTGAATTCTTAATCGTGTGCTGGCTTGCGTAAGGTTGCCAATATAGTCATCAGCATCGACACCATCCGTAAACAAACTGCTGTCTTCACGGATCTCATAAACGACATCAGACATCAACGACACTAAATGGTTGCGTTCGTTTTCTACCACTAACTTTTCCAAGGTGATGTAAAAGCCATATAGGCCCACCAGCATTGAAAAAGATAAAATAACGATTGGCAGGGTCTGCCATTTCTTATCGACGAGTCTCACAGTGTGTTCACTTCCATTTTACAGAACTACAGACCGAATACTAACAAGGCTACAACAAAATACAATTGGGAAATAGATTATTTTTTTGTCAGTAAAGGATGACAAAAAAGCCAGTAACAATCGTTACTGGCTTTTATCAGAATAAGACTTCAAACGTCTGAAGTTACTTCTTAGTTGGGCGTTTCCAATCAGCAATCTTGCGTTCTTTTGCTCGGCTAATAACGAGTTCGTTTTCAGAAACATCACGCGTTACCGTAGAACCAGCACCAACCGTAGCACCGTTACCGATCGTAACTGGAGCGATGAGTTGGCTATCTGAACCAACAAATACGTCATCGCCAATGATGGTCTTAAACTTGTTCGCACCATCGTAGTTACAAGTGATAGCACCGGCACCTACATTGACGCGCTGACCAATTTCTGCATCGCCAAGGTAAGTCAGGTGGTTGGCTTTAGAGCCCTCACCAAGACGGGTGTTCTTCACTTCAACGAAGTTACCTACATGCGAGTTGTTACGCATGTCTGCACCAGGACGTAAGCGAGTGAAAGGACCAACCGTGCAATCTTCACCAATTGTCGCACCTTCGATTACGCTGTATGGGCGAACGATAGTGTTGTCATCAATCTCACAGTCTTTCAACACACAACCAGTGCCGATAACCACGTTATCACCAATGCTTACACTGCCTTCAATGATTACATTGGTATCAATTTCAACATCCATACCACATTGAAGCTCACCACGTAGGTCAAAGCGGCTTGGGTCGCGCAGCATTACGCCTTGCTTTAATAACTTGTCTGCTTGCTCAGATTGGTAAGCGCGCTCTAGACGAGCCAGTTGAGAGCGATCGTTAACGCCTTCAACTTCAATTGGGTTTACAGGGTGAACCGCTTCAACGGCACGGCCTTCATCGTGAGCGGCTGCAATAACGTCAGTCAGGTAGTATTCACCTTGTGCATTGTCATTGCTTAGACCTGATAACCAACGCTTAAGATCACCACCTGTTGCGACCATAACGCCGGTGTTGATCTCTTTGATAAGCTTCTGCTCATCGGTTGCATCTTTCTGCTCAACGATTGCGACGACAGGACCGTTGCGACGAATGATACGACCGTAACCCATAGGGTTATCTAGAACGACAGTAAGTAGTGCGATACCACCATTTGGTTGAGCGTCTAATAGGTTTTCAATAGTTTCTGGTGAAATAAGCGGAACATCACCGTATAGCACAAGTACTTTTTCATCATCAGCGAAATGTGCTGAAGCCTGATCGACCGCGTGGCCAGTACCTAACTGTTCAGCTTGCAGTGCCCAGTTAACCGCCTCGCTCGCTAGCGTAGACTTCATCTGCTCACCACCATGGCCGTAGACCAAGTGAATGTTTTGAGCGCCTAACCCGTTACAGGTATCAATAACATGCTTCACCATCGGCTTACCCGCAAGAGTATGCAGAACCTTCGGTGTGTTTGAATACATGCGAGTGCCTTTGCCCGCTGCGAGAATTACCGCGCTAAACTTCATTGTAAACCTATCCAACATTATTTTTTATTAAGCCGATATTGTAACCGTTTTTGGTCAAAAAATTAAATCGCAATAACCATTTAACCGGTATTGATATGTAAAAGGAGCATTTTTAAGAATCCAAAAATGCAAAAAGGCGACCCTTAGGCCGCCTTTATCTCAGAGTCCATAATCTTATAAAAGATTAGCGACGCTGTTTTGTCAGTTCGATAACTCGTAACTGAGCAATGGCTTTAGCCAGTTCACCGGCCGCTTGTGCGAAGTCTATGTCGCCATGCTGATTTTGGATATTCTCCACAGCCTTGCGTTTAGCTTCTTCCGCCTTTGCTGCGTCTAGTTCTTCACCACGGATAGCCGTATCAGCCAGTACAGTCGCTGTACCAGGTTGAACTTCTACCATACCACCAGAAACATAAATGATTTCTTCGTGGCCGTGCTGCTTAACAATACGCACCATACCAGGCTTGATAGCGGTCAGCAGTGGAGTGTGACCATGGAAAATACCAAGCTCACCCTCACTACCGGTCACCTGAAACGTTTCAACAAGACCAGAGAAAAGTTGTTTCTCTGCACTTACAACGTCTAGGTGAAAGGTTATTGCTGCCATATCGCCTCCTAGTTAGCCTTATAGCTTCTTAGCATTCTCAATAGCTTCGTCAATTGCACCACAGTACATGAACGCTTGCTCTGGAATGTCATCGTATTCACCAGATAGAAGACCTTGGAAGCCACGTAGAGTCTCTTTAAGAGGTACGTAGACACCTGGGTCACCTGTAAATACTTCCGCTACGTGGTAAGGCTGAGTTAGGAACTTCTCAATCTTACGAGCACGAGATACGACTTGCTTATCTTCTTCAGATAGCTCATCCATACCTAGGATAGCAATGATATCTTTCAGCTCTTTATAGCGCTGAAGTGTAGACTGAACGCCACGAGCGATGTCGTAGTGTTCTTGTCCAACTACCAATGGATCCAGTTGACGTGAAGTAGAATCTAGCGGGTCGATCGCTGGGTATAGACCCATAGATGCGATATTACGGTTAAGTACTACCGTTGCATCTAAGTGAGCGAACGTTGTTGCTGGAGACGGGTCAGTCAAGTCATCCGCAGGTACGTATACCGCCTGTACAGACGTGATAGAACCAGCTTTAGTTGACGTGATACGCTCTTGTAGAACACCCATTTCTTCAGCTAGTGTAGGTTGGTAACCTACCGCAGAAGGCATACGACCTAGAAGTGCTGATACTTCAGTACCTGCTAGCGTGTAACGGTAGATGTTATCAACGAACAGTAGAACGTCACGACCTTCGTCACGGAAGCGTTCAGCCATTGTTAGACCAGTCAGTGCAACACGTAGACGGTTACCTGGTGGCTCGTTCATCTGACCGTAAACCATCGCTACTTTTGATTCTTCAGGTTTTTCGATGTTTACAACACCTGCTTCCTGCATCTCAAAGTAGAAATCGTTACCTTCACGAGTACGCTCACCTACACCTGCAAATACAGATAGGCCTGAGTGTTGAAGTGCGATGTTGTTGATAAGTTCCATCATGTTAACGGTCTTACCTACACCAGCACCACCGAATAGACCGATTTTACCACCCTTAGCGAATGGACAAATCAAGTCGATTACTTTAACACCAGTTTCTAGAAGAGAAGTCTCATTAGACTGCTCTTCGTAGCTTGGAGCTTCACGGTGAATTGCGTAATGCTCTTCAGCACCGATTTCACCACACTCATCAATTGCGTCACCTAGGACGTTCATGATACGACCAAGTGTCTTAGTACCTACTGGTACCGAGATTGGAGCGCCAGTATTTTCAACTGTCAAACCACGACGTAAACCATCAGAGCTACCCATTACGATTGCGCGTACTACGCCACCGCCAAGTTGTTGCTGAACTTCAAGAACTAGACGCTCTTTCACTTCATTAACATTCAGAGCATCGTATACACGAGGTACTTCGCCCTGTGGGAACTCTACGTCGACTACCGCACCAATGATCTGTACGATCTTACCTGTAGCCATCGTTAATCCTCTAACTATTTAGTTTTACCTAAGCTTAAACCGCAGCTGCGCCTGAAACGATCTCAGAAAGTTCTTGTGTAATTGCCGATTGACGGGCTTTGTTATACACAAGTTCTAAGTCATCAATAATGTCACCAGCGTTATCTGTTGCTGATTTCATTGCAATCATTCGAGCCGCTTGCTCACAAGCAAGATTCTCTACCACACCTTGATACACTTGAGATTCGACGTATCGAACTAATAGTGCATCTAGTAATGGTTTTGGCTCAGGCTCATAAATGTAGTCCCAAGCATGATCGCGTTTCATGTCTTCGCTGTCTGATTTAGGCAAAGGAAGTAATTGATCGATCGTTGGTTCTTGAACCATAGTGTTTTCAAATCTGTTAAACACTACGAACAGGCGATCCAATTCACCTTCATCATATTTCTTCAGCATAACGCTTACAGAGCCAATCAAGTCTTCAAGGCTTGGACGATCGCCCAGACCAGAAACTTGAGCTGCTACTTTCGCGCCGCTGTTATTGAAAAATGCTGTTGCTTTAGAACCTACAATTGCAAGCTCTACATCAGCACCTTTCTCAGACCAATCTTTCATGTCGTTCATAGCTTTCTTGAACAAGTTAATGTTCAAACCACCACAAAGACCACGGTCTGTAGAAACGATGATGTAACCAACACGTTTGGCTTCACGTTCCTCAAGATAAGGATGCTTATACTCGAGGCTACCATTAGCCAAATGACCGATCACTTTACGCATTGTTTCTGCATATGGACGAGTAGCTTCCATTGCGTCTTGAGAACGACGCATTTTTGAAGCTGCTACCATTTCCATTGCTTTCGTAATCTTCTGTGTGCTTTTAACACTACCGATTTTATTACGTATCTCTTTTGCGCCGGCCATCGTTACTCTCCGTTAATGGTATGAGGTGGCCCTAAGACCACCTACCAATTACCAGGTCTGGGTTGCCTTGAAATCGTCAACAAGCTTCTTCAGCTCAGCTTCGATTTCTTTGTTGAAAGCACCCGTTGCGTCGATCTGTGTTGCTAGATCAGCGTATTGACCACGAGCAAACGACAGTAAAGCAGCTTCAAAATCTAGAACTTTAGAAAGTTCTACGTCTTGAAGGTATCCACGCTCTGCAGCGAAGATTACTAGAGCTTGGTCAAATACAGACATAGGAGCATATTGTTTCTGCTTCATCAGTTCTGTAACTTTTTGACCGTGATCTAGTTGCTTTTTGGTCGCTTCATCAAGATCCGATGAGAACTGTGCAAATGCTGCAAGTTCACGGTATTGAGCTAGAGCAGTACGGATACCGCCAGATAGCTTCTTGATGATTTTAGTCTGCGCCGAACCACCTACACGAGAAACTGAGATACCAGGGTCAACAGCTGGACGTACGCCCGCGTTGAATAGTTCAGTTTGTAGGAAGATCTGACCATCAGTAATCGAGATTACGTTCGTTGGTACGAATGCAGATACGTCACCAGCTTGTGTTTCGATGATAGGTAGAGCAGTTAAAGAACCAGTCTTGCCTGTCACTTCACCGTTAGTGAACTTTTCTACGTATGCTTCGCTTACACGAGCAGCACGCTCTAGTAGACGAGAGTGAAGGTAGAAAACATCACCAGGGAACGCTTCACGGCCAGGTGGACGCTTAAGTAGTAGTGAAATTTGACGGTAAGCTACCGCTTGCTTAGATAGATCATCATAAACAATCAGTGCATCTTCACCGCGATCACGGAAGTATTCACCCATCGCACAACCGGCATACGGTGCAAGGTATTGCAGCGCTGCAGATTCAGAAGCCGATGCAACAACAACAACAGTGTTAGCCAGTGCGCCGTGCTCTTCTAATTTGCGAACTACGTTAGCAATAGTCGACGCTTTTTGGCCGATAGCTACGTAGATAGAGAAAATACCAGAGTCTTTCTGGTTGATAATCGCATCGATCGCCATTGCTGTTTTACCAGTCTGACGGTCACCGATTACTAGTTCACGTTGACCACGACCGATAGGGATCATTGAGTCAACTGACTTGTAACCAGTTTGAACAGGTTGATCTACCGATTTACGGTCGATTACACCTGGTGCGATAATTTCTACAGGCGAAGTTAATTTCGCTTCGATAGGACCTTTACCATCAATTGGCTCACCTAGCGTGTTTACAACACGACCAAGCATTTCAGGACCTACTGGTACTTCAAGAATACGACCAGTACCTGTAACTTTCATGCCTTCCTGTAGGTCAGCATACGGGCCCATTACAACAGCACCAACCGAATCACGGTTCAAGTTTAGTGCTAGCGCGTAACGGCCACCCGGTAGTTCGATCATTTCACCTTGCATCACGTCCGCTAGGCCGTGGATGCTAAGGATGCCATCGCTTACAGAAACGATAGTACCTTCATTGCGAGCTTCACTAACAACGTCGAAAGATTCAATACGTTGTTTAATTAGATCGCTAATTTCAGTGGAATTAAGTTGCATGCTCCAATCCCCATTAAGACTGCAATGCATCGCTCAGGCGGTCTAAACGACTGCGCGCTGAGTTATCGATGACTAGGTCTCCGGCTCGAATAATAACTCCACTAAGTAGAGTCTCATCTATACTGCAATTCAGCTGAACTTTGCGCGCTAGGCGCAGTTCCAATTTGCTGATGATGCTTGAACGTTGTTCTTCAGAAAGCTCAACCGCTGAAGTGACTTCAACGTCGATTTCTTTCTCATGCTCTTGTTTAAGCAATAAGAACTGTTTGCAAACATCAGGAAAGGCCATTAAACGACCATTCTCTGCCATCACTTTAATTAAGTTCTGGCCGAATTCATCAAATTGTTCGCCACAAATTACAATGAATACTTCAGCTAACTTTTCGGCAGTCATAGAACTGCTTAATAAATTATGAACATCATCATTTTGTGCCACTTCGGCAGCAAAAGTAAGCATTTGACCCCATTGGTCTAGCTCACCTTTATCTACCGCAAAGTCAAACGCTGCTTTAGCATAGGGGCGTGCGATTGTAGTCAAATCAGACATATACAGCCCCTTGCTTTAAAGTTTTGCAGTAATGTTGTTAAGAAGATCATTGTGTACATCTTTATCGATAGTACGCTCAAGGATTTTCTCAGCACCAGCTATAGCCAGAGTTGCGACTTGTTTGCGCAGGTCATCACGGGCACGTGTGCGTTCAGCTTCAATTTCAGCTTCAGCTTGCGTTAAGATCTTCTGGCGTTCTGCCTGAGCCTCTTCGCGTGCTTCATCAATAATTTGAGCTTTACGTTTGTTTGCCTGATCAATAACCTCAGTTGCAGTGCGCTTCGCTTCCTTCATTTGCTCAGAAGCGTTGGCTTGTGCCAGGTTCAAGTCTTTAGCAGCGCGTTCAGCGGCTACAAGACCGTCAGCAATTTTTTTCTGACGTTCTTCAATTGCTTGCATAATTGGTGGCCATACATATTTCATGCAGAACCAAACAAACAGCGAAAAAGCAATTGCTTGACCTAACAGAGTTGCGTTCATATTCACAACAGCTACTCCTCGTTAAGAATCAACTACAAAAATTTAATTAACTATTGAGAGTTAATTAGCCTGCTAGCTGACTTACAAATGGGTTAGCAAACGTGAATAGTAGTGCGATTACGATACCGATCATTGGAACAGCATCCAGTAGACCAGCGATGATGAACATCTTAACTTGTAGCATTGGAGCCATTTCAGGTTGACGCGCAGCGCCTTCTAGGAATTTACCACCAAGAATAGCAAAACCAATTGCAGTACCTACGGCACAAAGACCAACAATGATAGCAACAGCGATTGCTGAAAAACTTAGTACAGTTTCCATTTACGTTCTCCGATTAACATTAATAGTTAGAATAAAGCTTAAAAATTTTTTTAGTGATCACTATCTTCATGGGCCATTGATAGGTAAACGATTGTCAACATCATGAAAACAAACGCTTGAATCAAAATAACCAAGATATGGAAGATAGCCCAAGGTAGTGCACCTACCCATTGTAAGTACCACGGTAGCATTGCCGCGATAAGAATAAACACCACCTCACCCGCAAACATATTACCAAATAAACGCATACCTAGAGATAGTGGCTTCGCTAATAACGAAATTACCTCAAGTACCAAGTTAAATGGAATCATGATTGGGTGATTAAATGGATGCAGTGCCAATTCTTTAGCAAATCCGCCCAAGCCTTTCACTTTGATGCTGTAGTAGATCATCAGAGCAAAAACACCTAAAGCCATTGCCATTGTTATATTTACATCAGCTGTAGGAACCACTTTCAAGTAAGGGATACCTAGCCAATGCTCTGCAGGATACGGTAAGAAATCGATAGGCACTAAGTCCATCAAATTCATTATGATAATCCAGCAGAATATAGTCAGTGCTAATGGAGCTACCAGAGGATTGCGGCCATGGAAAGTTTCTTTAACGTTGTCGCCAACGAATTCCACTACCATTTCAACAAAACACTGAAGCTTACCAGGTACACCTACTGTTGCTTTCTTAGCGACTGAGCGAAAAACCCAAAGGAATAACACCCCTGTCAGCACAGAAAAAAACAGACTGTCTATATGTACGTTCCAGAAACTTGTTTCCTCTACAAGACCAAACTTAGCTAAAGAAAGGTTTTGTAAATGGTGTTCAATGTATCCGGATGCTGTTGGCGCAGCCATAACTCATCCTATTTTTTATTGTTAATGAAAAGCACTGGCGCAAAGATATTAATACCTAGAACCAGTAAATAGGTCAGTTTGAGGGGAATTAATTCCACCTGCATATACATGTAGACAATAGAGAATAGTAAAACTGTGATTAAGATTTTGAGCACTTCACCGGCATAGAACGACGCCGCAACTAACTTAGTTGCGCGAGCTCCACAAAATAGGAAAGCACACACACAAAAAACTACATTCGCGATGACAAAAATACCGCCACCGATTAATGCAGCAAAACCCCAATCAGGATTAACAGCTAAACCTAACCCTATCGCCACTAATATAACCGCGCTAAGCTCGATCAATAACATTTGCTTTGCAAGCACTCGTCCTGGTCTTGCTAACGCCGCTACCATGTATTCGTTCCTCTTAAAGCCCACTTTACCACTCGCTTAAAAGCGTGCTGAGAAATTGGCGAAAATTATACGTTCAGCCAAATTGATTGCAATCACAATGCAGCAATCATTTACATTTTTGCATACAAACCGACAACTTTTGTACGCAATTACTTGTTTATTACATAATTGACCTAAATCAATTATCTCATTTAGTACTCTAGTTTAGCAATAAGTTGCTCTAATTTGTGAGGCTCATCAAGAGTAATTGTCACTTTTGACTTACCGCTAACAGAACGAGTAACTGAAACGTTTGCTTGCAATTTTTCCGTAAGTCTTCGTGAAAGTTCGATGGCTTCTTTGTCCTCGGGCTTCGATTCAGACTCAACCTCTGGTTTTAAGCACTTTTTGACAAGTTGCTCAGTTTGACGCACGGTCATTTGTTTGCTTGCCGCGGTGTTAGCCGCTTCTACCTGAACATCGCCTTCAAGTGCTAATAATGCACGAGCATGGCCCATCTCAAGCTGCTTTGACACGACTAACGCCTTTACCGGCTCAGCCAATTGATTTAGACGCAGTAGGTTACTCACGGTTGCGCGAGATTTACCTATCACATCAGCCACCTTCTGGTGCGTCAGTTCAAATTCGTTTTGTAAACGTTCTAAAGCCTGCGCTTCCTCGATCACATTCAGGTCTTCACGCTGAATATTCTCAATTAACGCCATAGCAATGGCGGCCTTGTCTGCGACTTTCTTAACCAGACAAGGAACCTGCTTAAGACCGGCTTGACGCGCGGCTCTCCAACGACGTTCACCAGCGATGATCTCAAACTGGTCCTGCGTTAAATGGCGCACAACAATCGGCTGAATAATACCTTGAGATTGGATTGAAGCAGCCAACTCTTCTAGCGCTTCTGGCGCAATATCCTTACGCGGTTGATATACACCTGGCTTTAAGCAACCAACAGCAATCTCAATCAGTTCTCCATCAGCAGACAAAGCCTGGCTATGAGAAGCAACTTGTTGTTTTTCACGAGCCAACGAGCTAGTTGCAAGCAATGCATCTAGCCCTTTTCCTAAACCACGCTTAGACATTGAGCGAATTCCTTTGGTTAGACTTATACTGGGACTTCTTCACGACGCAACATTTCGCCTGCAAGAGCAAGATATGCTTTAGCACCTGCGGAATATTTGTCGTAGTACATTGCTGGCTTGCCATGACTTGGCGCTTCTGCCAGACGCACATTACGAGGGATCACAGTTCGGTAGACTTTATTACCGAAGTGTTTTTTGAGTTGATCAGAGACTTCATTCGATAAGCGGTTACGAGGATCATACATTGTACGCAGAAGACCTTCGATCTTCAGATCTTCGTTTACTACAGCTGCAAGCTTACTGATGGTATCCATCAATGCAGTCAAACCTTCTAGAGCAAAGTATTCACATTGCATAGGAACCAAAACGGAATCAGCCGCAGCCATCGCGTTGATTGTAAGAAGATTTAATGACGGTGGGCAATCAATAAAGATGAAATCATAGTTACTGCGAATGGATGCCAGCGCATTCTTTAGACGAACTTCGCGAGCAAATACTTCCATCAGCTTGATTTCTGCTGCCGTAACGTCACTGTTTGCGGCAATGAGGTCGTAATTACCAGATGTACTTCGGCAAACTACCTCATCGAATGGGCAGTCTTCAACCAGCAAATCGTAAGCAGTTGCTTCAACCTGATATTTGTCGACACCACTCGCCATAGTGGCATTACCTTGAGGGTCGAGGTCAACAACCAATATCTTGCGTTTAGTTGCCGCCATTGATGCTGCTAAGTTAACACAAGTTGTTGTTTTTCCTACGCCACCTTTTTGGTTGGCAATTGCTACAATTCTACCCACTATGGCCTCGCTGATTATCCCTGACGCGATAAAGTAACTAAATGACGCTCTCCATCAAGCTCTGGCACTTGCAAAGCTTTGATGTCTGTCACTGAACACCATTCAGGTAACAGGTCGATTTCGTCTCTAGGATGTTGTCCCTTAAGAGCCAAAAATACACCGGATTGCTCTTTAGGTAAATGGTGACACCACTCTACCATGTCTGTCATTGAAGCAAACGCACGACTGAGCACTGCATCAAACTTTTCTTCTGGTTGAAATTCTTCAACACGGCTTTGTACTGGAACAACGTTGTCGATGCCCAATTCATGAATCACTTGTTTAATAAAACGAATACGCTTGCCTAGGCTATCGAGCAAGTAAAATTCGCAGTCAGGGTTCATGATTGAGAGCGGAATCCCAGGAAGGCCAGGACCTGTACCTACATCAATAAAGCGCTTGCCTTGTAAGTGAGTGCTAACAATGATGCTATCTAAGATATGTTTCACCATCATTTCTTGCGGGTCACGAACAGACGTTAAATTATAGGCCTTGTTCCATTTATTGAGTAACTCAACGTAGCCCACTAATTGGCTACGTTGTTTTTCCGATACTTCAAGTTCAGTCTGGCCAATCAGGTGATCCAGTTTTTCGCGTAATGCGCTCATTATGCTTCCTCACCTTTTTTCAATAGGCCGTGCTTTTTCAGATAAACCAACAAAATCGAGATTGCAGCAGGCGTAATACCAGAGATACGCGATGCAATACCGATCGAGTCAGGTTTAGCGGTCGTTAGTTTTAGAACCACTTCGTTAGAAAGCCCTTTTACCTTGCTGTAATCGATGTCAGCCGGCAGTTTGGTGTTTTCATGACGCAATGATTTTTCAATTTCATCTTGTTGACGCTGGATATAGCCATCGTACTTAACTTGAATCTCAACTTGCTCAGAAGCTTGTTGATCTTCCAATGCAGGACCAAAACGATCCAACGATGTTAATTGTGAATAAGTCATTTCAGGACGACGAAGAAGATCTTCACCACTCGCTTCACGAGACATTGGTGTTTTAAGGATCTGGTTCAATTGATCAATATCTTCAGATTTTGGATTAATCCATGTTTCTTTAAGACGTTGACGTTCTTTCTCCATATTTTCCATCTTCTCGTTGAATCGCGTCCAACGAGCATCGTCGACCAAGCCAAGTTCACGTGACTTTTCAGTCAAACGGATATCGGCGTTGTCTTCACGTAGCAACAAGCGGTATTCGGCACGAGATGTAAACATGCGGTACGGTTCTTTGGTACCCATTGTCGACAAGTCATCGATAAGTACACCCATGTAAGCTTGATCGCGGCGTGGGCTCCAGCCCTCTTTGCCTTGCGTAAACAAACTCGCATTCAAACCGGCCATTAAGCCTTGTGCTGCAGCTTCTTCGTAGCCAGTGGTGCCATTGATTTGCCCAGCAAAGAACAGCCCCTTAATAAACTTGGTCTCGTAAGTCAGTTTAAGATCGCGAGGGTCAAAGAAATCGTACTCAATCGCGTAGCCAGGACGAACGATGTGTGCGTTCTCAAAACCTTTCATTGAGTGAACGATTTTTACCTGAACATCAAACGGCAAACTGGTTGAAATACCATTCGGGTATAACTCATGTGTCGTTAGGCCTTCAGGCTCAATGAAAATCTGATGACTGTTTTTATCAGCAAAGCGCATCACTTTGTCTTCGATCGACGGACAGTAACGAGGGCCAATACCTTCAATCACACCAGCGTACATCGGGCTGCGATCGAGATTGGCACGAATAACGTCATGCGTATTTTCGTTAGTATGCGTGATGTAACATGGAATCTGACGCGGCTGCTGAGCTCGGTTACCCATGAATGAGAAAACCGGAGTCGGGTTATCGCCGTGTTGAACCTCAAGCTCAGAAAAATCAACGCTGCGTGCATCGATGCGAGGAGGTGTGCCCGTTTTTAGGCGATCAACACGAAATGGAAGATCACGAAGACGGTCAGCAAGCGCGATCGATGGTGGATCACCCGCACGTCCACCAGATGAACTTTCCATACCAATATGGATCTTACCGCCTAGGAATGTGCCTACCGTTAAGACCACAGCGTTAGCGCGGAATTTAAGGCCCATTTGCGTAACCACACCCACCACTTGATCTTGTTCAACGATCAAGTCATCAACCGACTGTTGGAACAAAGTTAGGTTCGGTGTGTTTTCAAGAACATTACGGACAAAGGCTTTGTAAAGTGCGCGGTCAGCTTGTGCACGAGTTGCACGTACCGCAGGGCCTTTTGATGCGTTTAATGTTCTGAACTGAATACCTGCATGATCAATAGCTTGCGCCATTAATCCACCCATAGCATCGACCTCTTTTACCAAGTGGCCCTTACCGATCCCGCCAATGGCTGGGTTGCAAGACATCTGTCCCAACGTATCGATATTATGAGTTAGTAATAACGTACTTTGACCAGTACGTGCAGATGCGAGTGCGGCTTCCGTTCCTGCATGGCCACCACCAACAACGATGACGTCAAATTTTTCGTGATAAAGCATGAACCGACCTCAGGTACTCAAACGTTTCTAGATTGATAAAAAGGAGCGATATTCTACCTGTTTTCATAGCTTGAGAAAACGTTTTTGGAATTTTTCGAGAAAGCTGTTTTTAATTAATATAGATAAGATCTTTAAAGAGATCTTTTATTAGATCTATTATTAGGATCGAGGGTATCTGTGGATAAGCCAAAAATGATCAACAAGATCATGGATCTTTTTTGGATCAAAGGGTGTGATCTAACTTTGATCATGATGAGGATTAGCTGGGATCAAAATGGCTACTTATACACAAGAGGGAATTACCTAGAAAGTTGTTATTTGGATAACTATAGGTTAATCACCGTATATGTATGATCTTATCCACAGAGAAAATTGAAAAAAATGACATGTATTTGGATTTATTTTCAAAAAAGTTATTCACAATCACGATATTCAGAGACAAAAAAAGCGGCATAAGCCGCTTTTTAGAAGATTGAGGTGTTAAAAGTGGTCACTATGATCGTTAAACCAATCCTCTGCAGCATCCTCAGGAACCGGTGTTTCAAGAACATCAATGGTAAAACACGCTGAAATGGGCTGAGCACCAAGCTTTTCTAGAAGCGAATAAGCAGACTGACCTGCAGAACAGAAGGTGTCGTAGCTTGAGTCACCAAGAGCAACCACAGCAAAGCGAATTGCGCTTAAATCGGGAGATTCTTGATTCAATGACTTGATCAAAGGTTGGATATTATCAGGAAACTCACCCGCACCATGCGTCGATGTCACCAATAACCAAGTACCTTGCTGCGGAATATTGTCGTATTCAGGTTGATTATGAAGTTCGATCTCGTGCCCTTGGGCCTCTAGAAGATCGTTAAGGTGATCGCCAACGTATTCAGCGCCACCTAAGGTGCTGCCAGTAATAATGTGGATCATTAAGCTGTCCTTACAAAAGAAAAGGCCAGCGTAAGCCAGCCTTTATGGTTATTTACCGATACAGAATGAAGAAAATATACGACCCAATAAATCATCTGAACTGAACTCGCCAGTGATCTCATTGAGGTGCTGTTGGGTGATTCGGAGTTCTTCCGCTAATATCTCTCCGGCCATGTAGCCTTCAAGTTGTTGTTGCCCAATATCAAGGTGTTCTGACGCGCGTTCTAGGGCATCTAAGTGGCGACGACGTGCCATAAAACCACCTTCGTTGCCACCAGCAAAGCCCATGCACTCTTTAAGATGGCTACGTAGGGCATCGACACCTTCACCTGTTTTTGCAGATAGGCGGATGAGAGTAGGATCATTAACATGGCAGATCCCGAGCTCTTCACTGGTTTGATCCGCTTTATTGCGGATCACGGTCATACCTATGTTATTGGGTAGACGATCAACGAAATCAGGCCAAATTTCTTTAGGGTCAGTTGCCGTTGTTGTCGTGCCATCCACCATAAATAATACGCGATCTGCTTGTGCAATTTCTTCCCAAGCGCGTTCAATACCGATTTTTTCTACTTCATCGGAGGCGTCACGCAGGCCTGCGGTATCAATAATGTGCAGTGGCATGCCGTCAATATGGATATGTTCACGCAGTACATCACGTGTCGTTCCCGCAATATCGGTCACAATGGCAGACTCTTTACCCGACAGCGCATTCAATAGGCTTGATTTACCCGCATTTGGGCGACCTGCAATCACGACTTTCATGCCTTCACGCATGATTGAGCCTTGATTGGCTTCTTGGCGCACAGCTTCTAGGTTATCAATGATAGCTTGTAAGTCAGTACTTACTTTACCGTCAGCCAGAAAATCAATTTCTTCTTCTGGGAAATCAATTGCGGCTTCAACGTAGATTCTTAAGTAAATCAGAGAATCTACCAGCGTATTAATGCGTTTAGAGAATTCACCTTGCAGGGATTGTAGTGCTGATTTCGCCGCTTCTTCTGAGCTTGCGTCAATCAGGTCAGCAATCGCTTCAGCTTGCGTTAAGTCCATCTTGTCGTTCAAGAATGCACGCTCAGAGAATTCACCAGGACGCGCGGCACGTACACCTGAGATGGATAGGATACGTTTGATCAGCATGTCCATAACCACAGGACCACCGTGGCCTTGCAGCTCTAACACATCTTCGCCAGTGAACGAATGTGGGTTAGGGAAATAAAGTGCAATACCTTGGTCGAGTTCAGTGCCATTGTGAGATTTAAAAGGCAGGTACTCGGCATAGCGCGGTTTTAGTACTTTGCCTGTTACTTCTAGAGCGACTTGAGCGGCTTGTGGGCCTGAAACGCGGATAATACCTACGCCACCACGCCCTGGCGCAGTCGCTTGAGCAACAATCGTATCTGTAGTCATAGTTGTGCCTGCTAGCATGTGAAGGCCAAAGGGGGCGTTCACGATTAATCAATTAGCTGAATTGTAATCAGCTCAAAACAAAAAGGCGACCTTTTGGTCGCCTTTCTTTTATCTCTTGCTGTTATCGAACTTACTTAGAGTGTAAGCCTTTCTTTTCCAGCGCGCGGTAGATAAGCGTTTGCTGAATCAGAGTTACGATATTCGATACTAGCCAGTAAAGAACCAGACCTGAAGGGAAGAACAAGAAGAAGAAAGTAAACATAACCGGCATAAAGGTCATGATTTTCTGCTGCATTGGATCCGTTACAGTTGTCGGGCTCATCTTCTGGATTAGGAACATTGAAGCACCCATCAGAAGTGGCAAGATGTAGTATGGGTCTTGTGCTGAAAGGTCAGTAATCCAACCGAAGAACGGTGAGTGACGTAGTTCAACAGACTCCATTAGTGCCCAGTATAGCGAAATGAAGATCGGCATTTGCAAGATGATAGGTAAACAGCCACCAAGTGGGTTTACTTTCTCTTTCTTGTACAGCTCCATCATTTCTTGGCTCATGCGTTGACGGTCGTCGCCAATACGCTCACGCATTGCAGTCAGCTTAGGCTGAAGCATACGCATTTTCGCCATAGACGTGTACTGAGCTTTCGTTAGTGGGTACATAGCACCACGAACGATAAACGTTAGACAGATGATTGCCAGACCCCAGTTCACAACGATGCCTTGAATGAATGAAAGCAGAGTATGAAGTGGTTTAGCAATGAACCATAACCAACCGTAGTCAACTACTAGGTCTAGGTTAGGTGCAACAGCAGCCATTTGGTCTTGAAGTTTAGGACCAACCCAAAGCGTTGCTTTAAAGCTTGCTTCGTCGCCAGTAGCGATGGTTTTGTTCGGCATGCGAACACCGATGTCACCAAGGTTACCGATTACACGAGTGTAAAGGTTGCTGCCTGCTTCGTCGCGTGGGATCCATGCACTTGCAAAGTAGTGCTGAATCATCGCTGCCCAACCTTGACCATTTGCTAGGTTAAGAGACAGGTTGCGATCTTGCATGTCGTCGAAGCTGTATTTTTTGTAACGCGTGTCTTCCGTAGAGTAAGCACCACCACGGTAAGTTGGCATTGTTAGGCTACCGCCGTCATCCATTACGTTCTGACGTAGGTGAGCGTACATGCCGAATGTCGCGTTGTTACCAGAGTTGTTGACTACATCGTATTCAACATCCATTGCGTAGCTGCCACGCTTAAGGACGAATGTTTTCGTGTAATCAAGGCCGTTCGCTTGGTAAGTCATCGGGATGCGTAGTTCATCCTGACCATCAGCAAGCGTGAAGCTGTCTGCTGAAACCGTGTAGCTAGGGCGGTTAGTGCTGCTTAAATCGATACCTTGAGGGCCAACTAGACCGCTTTGTGCGATAAATTGGTGACCTGGTTCGTTCTTAAGAAGAACAAACGTATCTTCAGAATCAAACTCAGCAGAGTAATCATTTAGATTTGCTTTAACGACATCACCACCAACCGTATCAATTGACAGAGTCAGTACATCAGTTGTTACTGTGATAGTTTTAGCAGAAGAAGAAACTTGACCAGGAGCCGGGTCTAGATCATCTGCATAAGATGGCGCTGGTAGGGTGCTGCCAGATTGTGCCTGCTCAACCGCTTGTGGTTCTGGGTTCTGAGCTACGTTCCATTGTTGGAACAGTAGAAAAGAAACCAATGCCAATGCGATTAACAGGATATTACGTTGAGAATCCATCGTTATTTATCTCTGTCTTGTTTTTGGACCGGTGGAACGGGGTCAAAGCCCCCTTCGTTCAAAGGATGGCATTTTAATAGACGTTTGCCTGATAACCAACACCCTTTTACAAAACCGTGAGCTTTCAACGCTTCTATCGCATATAAAGAGCAGGTTGGAGTAAATCGGCAGCGTGGGCCGATGAGTGGACTAATAAACCATCTATAAAAATAGATGGGTATTAGCGCTATCCACGCGAAGGGCGAGACAGGCGAAGCCATAATTTGTCGAGTAGCTTGAACATTTCTTCATTGCTTAAATCTTGCGCGCTCTTCTTAGCGATTACAACAAAATCTTTGTTAGGAAGTTTGTGTTGAGTGTTACGAAAGCTTTCACGAGTAAGACGCTTGAATCGGTTACGACCCACGGCGGTTTTAATCTGCTTTTTCGGAACGGCTAATCCAAGGCGAGGATTTGAAAGAGAGTTATTTCGGGCAATAATGGTGAAATGAGGGGAGCCGGCTCGATGAGCTTGCTTGAAGACATTTTGATAATGTTCGGGAGTTAACAAGCGTAACTCCCGACCGAAGGCTAGCTTATTCAAAATAATCAAAGATTACTTAGAAAGACGCTTACGGCCTTTTGCACGACGTGCATTGATTGTTGCGCGACCGTTCTTAGTAGCCATGCGAGCACGGAAACCGTGTGTACGCTTACGCTTTAGAACTGTAGGTTGAAAAGTGCGTTTCATTGTAATTACCTTACTGATCAGTAGTTTTAGGTTTTTGTTAAACCCGGCGTGGGCATTTTTTCTCTTCTTTATATAAGAAAGGAAAACCGACGCCTCTCAACAAAGAGGCGGAATTGTAATCACTGTCACAAAAAGTGTCAATGATTGGGTTAACTAAAATTCCGGTCGGGGGATTATACGTAGAATAACTAAAATCACAAGGATCCTTAGTCGATCCCAACCTTATTTAAGAATTTTTGTAATTTAGGATCCTGTGGATTACCAAAAATATCCTGTGGAGATCCCTGTTCGACAATATGGCCATCAGCCATGAAGATCACTCGGTCTGCAACCTCTTTAGCAAATTGCATTTCATGGGTGACCACCAGCATGGTTTGATGCTGATTTGCCAATTTTTTCATTAGGTTAAGTACTTCACCAACCCACTCAGGATCGAGCGCTGAAGTCGGCTCATCGAACAATAAAAGCTCCGGTTGAAGGGCCATAGCTCGGCCAATACCAACGCGTTGCTGCTGCCCACCAGAAAGCGCTGCTGGGTAGCTATCAGCTCTGTCACCTAAACCGATGTCATCTAATATTTGTTGTGCTTTTTCATGAGCTTGCTGCTTTTTCCAACCACGAACGGTAATCAAACCTTCGGCAATATTTTGCTTCGCCGTTTGGTGAGCAAACAACGCGTAGTTTTGGAACACAAAACCGGTCTTACGGCGCAGTGCCAGTACCTCGGCTTTGGTGTGTTTTTTTACATCGACGTTAATATCATCAATGGAAATCTTGCCTTGATCGGCTTGCTCGAGAAAATTAACGCAGCGCAGCAATGTAGACTTACCAGTACCACTTGAACCTATGATGACAATTATCTCACCTTGATTGATTTCTAGGTCGATCCCTTTAAGAACTTCGGTGTCACCAAACTGCTTGTGGATATTTTCTAATTTGATCATCGTACATACGCCTTATTCAGTTTCACTTCGGCCCAGATTTGAATGCGAGTGAGGATAACCACCACACCCCAATAAATCAGCGCAACCGCTAGGAAAGCCTCAAAGAAGCGGAAACTTGAAGATGCTTCCATTTGAGCTTTAGCCATTATTTCAGCCACCCCTAAGGTGAAGGCAAGGGAAGTCGACTTAATCATGTCGATGAAATAGTTCATCAAAGACGGCAGTGCCACACGGGTAGCCTGCGGCAAGATCACTCGACGCATGGCTTGGCTGGTTGTCATACCAACTGAGAGGCTGGCTTCCATTTGGCTACGATCGATACCGATAATGGCAGCACGAATACTTTCAGCCATGTAGGCAGCAAAGTGTAAGGTTAAGCCGATAACCGCGGCGCCAAACGCATCGAGTCCAACCATCCACGGAAATACCTGGGGTAGCCCGTAGTATAGAAGGAACAGTTGCACCAGCAGTGGCGTGCCTCTGAAGAAGCTAATATACAGCTGGCTCAGTTGGTCGAGTACAGGGATTTTGAATACACGAATGTTCGCCAGTATCAAAGATAGAATCAGAGCGAAAAATAAGCCCCAGATTGCCATCTCCATAGTGGTGCCTAAATACTTCAGCAGTATTGGCAACAGACCTAGCATGTAGTTAAAGTCAAATCCCATAATCTATCTCATATTTTTATTGGAAGTATTGTTTGGAAATACTGTTATATCAGGCTTTTTAATCAGTACACAAAAGCAAAAAGCCCACCGCTGTATAAGCAGTGGGCTCTGAATGCATTGAGTGAGTAATTACTTCTTAGTAATGTCCGCACCGAACCATTTTTGAGAGATGCTCTCTAGCGTACCATCTTCACGCATTGCTGCGAGTGCTTGGTTTACTTCAGCTTGCAATTTTTTGCCGTTATCGTTGTTTACGAAAGGCCATGCATTCTCGATAGTCTCGAATGGTTGTCCTGCTAGCTGTAATGGTAGACCAGTCTTCTTAATAAGCTCTAGTGCTGATAGGCGATCCATAACGAATGCATCGGCACGACCCAGCGCAACATCATGCTCAATACCAGTATCGTAGGTTTTGACATTGATTTTGCCATCTTTGTCGTAGCTGCGCAGCAGTTGCTCAAAGTTTGAGCCAAGGTTTACCGCAACCGTCTTACCATCAAGGTCTTCGATGCCTTGAATGCTGTCATTACCTTTACGAACGGTAATTTGTGCGCCGTCTACTACGTAAGGGTCTGCGAATAGGTATTTCGCTTTACGTGCATCCGTGATTGTAATTTGGTTTGAAATCGTATCGATTCGACCTGTTTCAAGAAGACCGAACAGACCAGAGAAGTTTGCTGTCACGTATTCAACGCTATAGTCATTACGTTTACCGATCTCATCCCATAAATCCACTTCAAAACCTTGTAGTTGGTCCTGTTTCACGAAAGTGAATGGGAAGTAGCGACCAGACATGCCGACTTTAACTTCAGTGGCAGCTTGAACAGTAGCAGCAGAGAGTGCGATAGCCGCAATTGCAGCCTTAATCCAGTTATTCATTTGGTAACTCCTTATATTTATGGGATTGGATGTTACTGGGAAAATGCTCAATAGAATAAATAACCAGATGTTATTAACCATAACCAGATCGCATTCTCGTTTTGGGGATAACTAGTAAGGATCCGGGCATAAGTGGATCGTTGTGTGAGTAAAGTAGGGGCAAGGTGTGTGGATCCAGCCAATTTCACCCTATTTATTGTGAATAACTTGGATCTTATTCACTGGATTTGTGATCAATTGCTGGTGATCTGACTTATCAACAGGTAAAATTAGCGGTCATTTCATATAACTTAAATAGAGTGGGGCACC